>DASWVQ010000373.1:0-2753 GCA_036401195.1 Gemmatimonadaceae bacterium | reverse complement strand
GCGGCGAAGGGTGCAGCGGTTGCGAAGGTCGCGAAGCAGCAGACGACACCACCCCGGGATTTCTTCCGGGTGCGGCAGCTGGACCCGCGCGCGAAGTGCGGTCCGGGCACGTCGGTGGAGTGGCTGGTGCGGGTGGACGAGCGGCTGAAGGATGGACGGGTCGAGGCGCACCTCGTGTTCTTCGACCGGCACGGATGGTACTGCGAGCACGGCGCATCGTGTCACGCAGTGGCTCCCGCGAAGCGGCACGTGCGGGAGGTGGCAGGGGGAGGACCCGCGGCGCCCCGGTAGTCACCGGGGGGCGCCCGGCGGTTCATGACACGGTGACGATGGCTGGATGAACCCGATCGCTCGAATTGCGACGACACACGAGAGGATGACGCACATGATTGCACGACACGAGACCGCGCTGGACGGCAAGGACCTCTGGGCGCGCCTGGCGGCGCCGGTGCCCGCGGGGACGATCTCCTGGCGCCAGGACGGGCGCGCCGTCGCGCGCGACGGGAAGTACTTCGCGCGCTTCGTCTGCTACATCGACGCGAACACGGTGCGCGAGCGGCTGGACAGCGTGGTGCCGGGGGAGTGGGACCTCACCCTCGAGCTCCTCCCCGCCCTCCCCGGCGGCGACGAGGACTCGCCGGCCTGCTCCTTCAAGGCGCGGCTGCAGGTCCTCGGCGTGATCCGCGAGGACGTGGGGACGGGGCGCGACTACAAGAGCGCGGCGACCGACGCCTTCAAGCGCGCCGCGGTGCGCTTCGGCATCGGCCACGAGCTGTACGCCTTCGAGCAGAACTGGGTGGCGGTCGACGGCGAGGGGCGCTACGCGAAGCCGCTGGAGGATCCGGCCGCGGCCTATGCGCGGCGGCACGGCACGGTCACCGGGCGCGCCGCACTCGGGGACGCCGGCCACGGCGCCGGCGACGAGCTGGCGCGCGCCACGGAGGTTTCGCTCGACGGGGAGGTGCCCGGGTTCGGCAGCGGCCCTCGCGCGATCGGCGAGCCCTCGTGCCCGAAGTGCGGCGGCCGGGTGTGGGACAACCGCGCCACCAAGCGGAACCCGCGCGCGCCGGATTACAGGTGCCGCCAGCGCGCCTGCGACGGGGTGATCTGGCCGGCGAAGGGGGAGCCCGCGGCGGAAGCGGAGCTGCCATTGCAGGCGGAGCGGCCGCAGCCCACGCGCCGCACGGGAACGGACGACATCCCGTTCTGATCCCGGGAAGTCATCCTGAGCGCAGCGAAGCCTGCCCTGAGCACAGCGAAGGGGATCTGGCTCGCGTGCACCAGGGCCAGATCCTCCGCGTTGCTCGGGATGACTGCGAGTGCTCAGGCCGGGGCTCGAACCCGGACTCCCTTGCGGAAAGGGCATTTTAAGTGCCCCGCGTCTGCCAGTTTCGCCACCTGAGCGACCAACACCGCACCAACATGCACGAAGGGGAGCGGCCCGGTGAGGGCGCTCCCCTTCTGCATGCTCCAGAGCGGGAAACGGGACTCGAACCCGCGACCCCAACCTTGGCAAGGTTGTGCTCTACCAACTGAGCTATTCCCGCGAAGTCTGGAAATATACCCGGTAGGTCCCCCCGGTTTCAACTACCCCCGCGCACCCAGGGCGTGCACCGCGTACCAGGCGCTCCAGGCGAGCAGCCCGCTCAGCGCCGCGTCCCCCCCGTTCCCCACCGCGCGCCCCTCGGCGTCCACCAGCTCCGCGGCGAGCCCCGCGTCGAGCGGACTGCGACGCAGCCGCTCCAGCACCTCCTGCCCCTCCGGCCCGAAGAGCCGCCCGCACTCGCGTGCCAGGTGCTCCGCCCCCTCGTCGCGGGTGATCCCCTTGGCGGTGCGGCGGTAGAGCGAGTTGCTGCGGTCGATCGCCTCGTACAGCGGCAGCCAGAGCGCCGACGCGGTGGGGTCGTCGTCGTACACGCTGTTCCCGGCGAGGTCGGTCGCCGAGGCGAAGCGGCCGTTCGCCCCCTCGGTGGCCATGTGCCGGCGCATCGCCGCCCGCACCGCCTCGGGATCCTCCACCTCGCGCGCCGCCTCCTCGTCCAGCGTGCGACGCAACACGTCGAGCGCCTGCGCGACCACCGCGTTGCCGTGCAGGGTGAAGGGCTTCGCCACCGGCTCCCCGCCAGGATCCACCTCGCTCGAGTAGAGGGGGATGCGCTTGTCGCGCCGGGCGGCGATGTCGTCGGACACCAGGTACAGGGTGTCGGCGATCACCGGCTCGTCCACGATGCGGTCGTCGCCGGTCTCGCGGATGTAGCGCTCCACCGCGATGGCGTACGACGCGGCGCCCTCCAGCGAGAAGCCGGGCTGGAAGAGGGTCCCGTCGATGTAGCGCACCCCCTGCCCCGGCGCGTAGCCGTGCAGCTCGCAGGCGCGGAGGATCAGCTCGCGCGCGAGCGGCGGGTCGGCCAGCTGCACCGCGGGGATCGTCCAGGCGAGCGCCTCCCACTCGCGCACGGTGAGCCCCGCGGGATGCCAGGGGGCGCGCGAGCGCACGAGGTAATACTGCGCGTCGTCGAGGGCGCGCCCCACCGCGTAGAAGTAGGCGAAGAGGAGATTGCGGTTCACCAGCCGGTCCACCCCCTCGAGCCCGGTCGTCTGCTCCAGCGCCTGGAGGGCGTCGCGCGTCTGGGCGAGCAGGTCGCGCCATCCGCGGCGGCGCAGCACCGCCACCGTGGCCGCGGCGCCGTCGCGCTCGGGAGCGGCGGCCAGGTAGAACGCGGCCTGCGCCCGGCCGCCGGCGGGCACGGTGA
>DASWVQ010000372.1:0-6451 GCA_036401195.1 Gemmatimonadaceae bacterium | reverse complement strand
CAGCGAGGTCACCACCATCAGCACCACGAGGAAGGCGAAGGGGAAGGTGATGCTGCAGAAGTCGTCCACCTTCGCGATCAGCTCCGGCAGGCTGCGGAACTTCCGGCGATAGTACTCGCTCGCCACGGGGCCGTAGCGCAGCTGCTCCCAGCGTGGGCCGTTCGGGTAGACGGAATTCAGCCCGATGAGCCCCACCCAGTAGCCGCGCGCGACCAGGTGGAGCACGAACGACCCGATGAGCGCGAAGGCCGCGGCGCGCAGGTAGAGCTGGAGGCCGAAGAGCACCGCGCGCGTCCCGCCGATCGCGTGCGGCAGCCGCGGATCGAAGAAGCGGTCGAGCAGCCCGGGGAGCTGGAGCAGCCCGATCAGCACCAGCCCCGAGATCAGCAGCTCCACCTCCCACGTGGCCGACACGTCGATGCGGCGCGTGAGGGCCATGCCCTCGCGATCGGGTGCCGGCGCGGTGTAGGCGGGGGTGGGCGCGGCGGGGGGAGGAACCAGCGGTGGCTGCGTCATCGGCGCGGCGGGGCGAGGGTCGCGTCGGCGGATGACGCGTGCCCCAACGTGTGACGCGCGCACCGCGCCGGCAAGGGTGCCCAACGCCCCCGCGCCCCCTTGCGTAGCACCCGTGCAGGGCGATGTTTGCCCTGCTCCTCCCCCATGTCCCATCCCCCCGGAGACCGGCAGTGAGACGATCCGTACTTCTCGTGGCCCTCGGCGTGGCCGCCGCCATCCCGCTCGGCGCGCAGCAACGCCCCCTCGATTCCCTCGCCCTGACCGGCCTGCGCTGGCGCGAGGTGGGTCCCTACCGCGGCGGGCGCTCCGTCGCCGTCGCGGGGAGCCCCTCGCGGCCGAAGGAGTACTGGATGGGCACCACCGGGAGCGGCGTCTTCAAGTCGCTCGACGGGGGCGAATCGTGGGGCCCGGTGAGCGACAAGGCGTTCGGCGGCTCGATCGGCGGGATCGCCGTGTCGCCCTCCAACCCCGACATCGTCTACGTGGGCGCGGGCGAGTACCCGATCCGCGGCAACGTGGCGCATGGCGACGGGGTGTGGAAGACGACGAACGGGGGGCGCAGCTGGACCTCGCTCGGGTTGAAGGAGACGCGGCACATCGCCGACGTCGTGGTGCATCCCACCAACCCCGACCTGGTCTACGTCGCGGCGCTCGGCCACGTGTACGGGCCGAACCCCGAGCGCGGCATCTTCCGCTCGAAGGACGGGGGGAAGAGCTGGCAGAAGATCCTCTTCCGCAACGATTCCACCGGGGCGATCGACCTGGTGATGGACCCCACCAACCCCGAAGTGCTCTACGCCGCCTTCTGGCAGGCGGGGCGCACGCCGTGGATGCTCGTGTCGGGCGGCGCGGGGAGCGGGATCTTCAAGAGCACCGACGGCGGCGACACGTGGAAGGAGATCACGCGCAACGCCGGCCTCCCGCAGCAGGGGCTCATCGGCAACATCGGCCTCGCGGTGAGCGGGGCGAACCCGCAGCGGGTGTGGGCCATCATCGAGAACGACTCGGGCGGCGTCTTCCGCTCCGATGACGGGGGCGCCACCTGGGTGAAGACCAACGACGACCGCTCGCTGCGCCAGCGCGCCTGGTACTACACCAAGATCCACGCCGACCCGAAGAACGCCGACGTGGTGTACGTGAACAACGTGTCGTTCCAGAAGTCCACCGACGGCGGGAAGACTTTCCGCCCGGTGCGCGGGCTCCCGCACGGCGACTCGCACGACCTCTGGATCGCCCCGAACGATCCCGACCGGATGATCGAGGGGGACGACGGCGGCGCGACGGTCACCACCGACGGGGGGAAGAGCTGGACCGACGAGGACTTCGCGACCGCGCAGTTCTACCACGTGTCCACCACCAACCACTTCCCCTATCACATCTGCGGCGCGCAGCAGGACAACTCCACGCTCTGCGGCCCGAGCCGCAAGGAAGGGGTGATCGGCTACGCCGACTGGCAGGATGCGGGCGGCGGCGAGTCGGGGTTCGTCGAGGCGCGCAAGGACCAGCCGGACATCGTCTACGCGGGGAGCTACGGCGCCCTGCTCACGCGCAAGGACATGCGCACGGGGCTGGAGCGGAACGTCAATCCCTGGCCCGACAACCCGATGGGGCACTCGGCGGGCGACATCCGCTACCGCTTCCAGTGGACCTTCCCGATCGTGACATCGACGCACGTGCCCAGCGTGGTGTACGCGGCGTCGCAGCACGTGCACGTGAGCCGCGACGGCGGGGAGAGCTGGACGACGATCTCCCCCGACCTCTCCTACAACGACCCGAAGACCCTCGGCGCCTCGGGCGGGCCGATCACGAAGGACCAGACCTCGGTGGAGTACTACGCCGTGGTGTTCGCCCTCGCCGAGTCGCCGATCCGCGCGAACGAGCTGTGGGCGGGGACCGACGACGGGCGCGTGCACGTGACCCGCGACGGCGGGAAGACGTGGACCGAGATCACGCCGAAGGACATGCAGAAGTTCACGCGCGTGTCGAGCATCGAGGTGTCGCGGCACGCGCCGGGCACCGCCTACGTGGCGGCGAACCGCTACCAGCTCGACGACTTCCGCCCGTTCGCCTGGAAGACCACCGACTACGGGCGCAGCTGGACGCGCATCGACGCGGGGATCCCGGCGGAGCAGTTCCTGCGCGTGGTGCGCGAGGACGACGAGCGCGCGGGACTGCTGTACGCGGGCACGGAGCGCGGCGTGTGGACCTCGCTCGACGCGGGGAAGAGCTGGCAGTCGCTCCAGCTGAACCTGCCGATAGTGCCGGTGCACGACCTCGCGGTGAAGGAGGGGGACCTGATCGCCGCGACGCACGGCCGGTCGTTCTGGGTGATCGACGACCTCTCCTCGCTGCGGCAGGCGAGTGCGGCGGTGCTGGCGAAGGACGCGCACCTGTTCAAGCCGCGCGACGCGTATCGGGTGAGCTTCGGCGGCGGCTTCCGCGGGGGCGCGGCCGCGCCGGCCGGCGGTGACCAGAAGCCGGGCACCGCGCCGGCGAAGCCGGTGGGGCAGAATCCCCCGAGCGGGGCGCTCGTGCAGTACTGGCTGGCGAAGGGGAACCACGAGGTCACCCTCGAGTTCCTCGATGCGACCGGCAGGATGATCCGCTCCTTCACCAGCAGGCAGGACTCGGCGACGGCGGCGGACTCGGTGAAGGCGGATCGCCGGCGGCAGCAGCTGGTGGACTCGCTCAAGGAGACCGGGATGGCCGACGACTCGGCGAAGACCGTGGCCCGGCGGCTCGCGGCGGCGGCGCAGAGCGGCGCCCCCGACGCCCCCCGCGGGGCGGCGGCGCCCGCGCCGCGCGCGCCGAACAAGGCCGGCGTGAACACCTTCTCCTGGAACATGCGCTACCCCGACGCGTCGGGGTTCACGGGGCTCATCATGTGGGCGGGTGGCCTCACCGGCCCGATGGCGCCCCCGGGCGCGTACAGCGTGCGCATGCTGGTGGACGGCAAGCCGGTGGGCACGCAGTCGTTCAAGCTGCTCGCCGACCCGCGGGTGAAGGGGCTCACGCAGGCGGACTACGACGCGCAGTTCGCGCTGCTCCGCCGCATCACGCAGCGCACGACGGACGCGAACGACGGCGTGAAGACGATCCGCTACGTGCGGCAGCAGGTGAACGCGTCGCGGGACAAGGTCCCCGAGGCGCAGCGCGCGCAGTGGGACGCGCACGCGGCGATGCTGCTCCGCGAGATTGCCTCGGTGGAGGACTCGCTCTACCAGACGAAGAACCGTTCCGGGCAGGACCCGCTGAACTACCCGATCCGGCTCAACAACCGGATGGCGGCGCTATCGGGGGTGGTCGGCTCGAGCGCGGGGCGGCCCACGAAGCAGTCCTACGAGGTGTTCACCCTCCTGTCGGGGCTGATCGACAAGGAGCTGGGGCGGATGCGCGCCGCGTTCTCGGCGCACCTTACGCCGCTCAACGCGCTACTCCCCGAGGGCGCGAAGATCACCCCGCGCGCCGCGGATGTAGGTGGTGCGGACGCGAAGGATGATGAAGGGGACGAAGAGTCGGGCTACTAGACGGACCTGAACGAGAAGAGCGACTGGCGACTGGCGACGAGCGACGAGCGAGGCCATTGCGCGCCTGGGCCTGAATGCAGGCCGTGGTGCACCGGGGCCTCGCTCGTCGCTCGTCGCTATTCGCTCGTCGCTCTTCTCGTTCGCGTCCGTCTTGTGCCTAGAGCGTCGCCTCGACGGCCATTCCCATCGCGTGATACCCCTTGTCCACGTAGATCGTGGCCCCGGTGATCGCGCTGGCGAGCGGGGAGGCGAGGAAGGCCGACACGTGCCCCACTTCCTCCGGCACCAGCTCCGTCGTGAGGGGCGCGTTCTTCGACACGTACGCGACCATCTTCGACACGATCCCGATGGCGCTCGCCGCGCGCGACTCCCAGGGGCCGGCGGAGATCGTGTTCACGCGATGGCCCCAGCGTCGCCCCGCCTCGAAGGCGAGGGTGCGCGTGTCGCTCTCCAGCGCCGCCTTGGCCGACGACATCCCCCCGCCGTAGCCCGGGATCGCCCGCTCGCTCGCCATGTAGGTGAGGGAGAGGAAGGAGCCGCCGGGGCGCATGAGGGGGCCGAGCTGCTGCACCATCGCCACCAGCGAGTAGGCGCTCACGCTCACCGCCGAGAGGTAGCCGTTGCGGCTCACCTCGAGCAGGGGCTTCTTCACCTCGGGGCCGTTGGCGAGGGAGTGCACCACGATGTCGAGCCCCTGCTCGCCGAAATCCTCGCGGATCCGGGCCGCCATGCCGGCGATCGAGCAGTCCCCCACGTCCTTGTACCGCTTCGACTCGCGCAGCTCCTCCGGCATGTCCTCGAGGCGGTCGAAGGCCGCGTCGAGGGGGTAGATCTTCTCGAACTCCAGCATCGACCCGTCGGAGAGCCGTCGCGACGCGTCCATCTTCCCGCGCTCGAGGAGGTTCAGGAAGATGTTGAGCGCCGGGGGCCAGGTGCCCACACAGACCGTCGCGCCCGCCTCGGCGAGCGACTTGGCGATGGCGAACCCGAAGCCGCCGTCGTCGGCCACGCCGGCAACGAGCGCCCGGCGGCCGGTGAGATCAATGGGAAGCATGGCAGGTATATCGCCTGTCCGGGGCGGCCGGGGCAAGGGAGGGAAAACCCCCCTGCGAAATCCCCACTGGCGGCGGCACGCAACCTGAACCATTAAGGGGCGAACCCGACCCATGCCCAGCTCCATGACCCCCGCCGGCGGCTCCCCCTTCCTCCCCGTTCCCCCCGGCCCGGAAGGCGCCCTCGACCCTGGCATCACGGGGGAGCGCCTCGCTGCGCGCCCCCCCGTCGCGACCGGGCCCTCGTTCGCGCGCGGGCTCTGGCGGATCGCCTCGGCCGACGTCTCCAGCGGCAACATCGTGCGGCTCCTCCGCGACGGCCCCGCCACCTACGAGGCGATGCTGGAGCTCATCGGGGTCGCCCGGGAGGAGGTGCTCCTGGAGAGCTACATCCTCCGCTCCGACGAGGTGGGGACGATCTTCGCCGACGCGCTGCTCGCCGCCGCGCGGCGGGGGGTGCGGGTGCGGGTGCTGGCGGACTGGGTGGGGATGCGCACTTCCCGCCACTGGAAGCAGGGGCTCCGCCGCGGGGGGGTGGACCTCCGCGTCTTCAATCCCCCGGGGTTCCGCCGCTGGCTCGGCGCGATCCCCCGCGACCACCGCAAGCTGCTGGTGGTGGACCGCGCGGTGGGGATCACCGGCGGGGTGGGAATCGGCCACGAATGGACCCTGGGTTCCCATGGGGAGCGGAAGGCCCGCTGGCGCGACACCGCCGTGCGCATCGAGGGCGACGCCGCCGGGGACATGGCCCTCGCCTTCGACCGGATGTGGGCCCGGGTCACGGGCACCGAGCGACGCGGGTCGCACCGGCTCGTGCGTCGTCGCCCCCGAGGCGCCCACCTGGACCCCGCCACCGATGCCCCCGCCCTGGTGGGGATCATCGAGGGGGAGCCCCTGCGGCTTCGCGTCGCCCGCTCCCTCCAGCTCCAGGCCATCGCCGCGGAACGGTCCATCTGGATCGCCAGCGCCTACTTCACCCCGAGCCCCTCCGAGGTGGAGGCGCTGAATGGCGCGGCCCGCGACGGCGTGGACGTGCGCATCCTGGTGCCGGGGCGGAACGATCACCCCTGGGTGACCATGCTCTCGCGTCGCTACTACCGGCGGTTGCGCGCCAATGGCGTGCGCATCTGGGAATGGCAGGGGACGATGATGCATGCCAAGACGAGCGTGGTGGACGGGCGCTGGGTGCGGGTGGGCTCCACCGACTTCAACCCCCTGGGGGTGTCCATCAACTTCGAGCTCGACGCGGTGATCGAGGACGCCGCGCTGGGGGCCGACGCGGAAGCCATGTTCCTGAATGACCTGGAGGAGTCGCGCGAGGTCTGACGCCGGACGGAACGGGGGATGCATCGGGGG
>DASWVQ010000371.1:0-15976 GCA_036401195.1 Gemmatimonadaceae bacterium | reverse complement strand
CCATTCAGCGAGTGGCAGCAGGCCAATCCCGCGGTGAAGCTCGGGACCTTCGCCGAGGCGGCGCGATTCGGGGAGGCGGTGATCAACGCCACGTCGGGAAGCGGGGCCCTTCCCGCGCTCCAGGCCGCGGGCGCCGAGGCGCTCGGGGAGAAGATCCTCCTCGACGTCGCGAACCCGCTCGACTTCTCGCAGGGCTTCCCGCCGTCGCTCACGGTGTGCAACACCGATTCGCTGGGCGAGCAGGTCCAGCGGGCCTTCCCGCGGCTGCGGGTCGTGAAGACGCTCAATACCACGAACACCTACGTGATGGTGAACCCTGCCGGCGTGGGCGGCGGCGAGCACACGATGTTCGTGTGCGGCAACGACGCCGGCGCCAAGGCGCAGGTGACGCGCTGGCTCGGCGAGTGGTTCGGGTGGCGCGACGTGATCGACCTGGGCGACATCACCACCGCGCGCGGCACCGAGATGCTCCTGCCGATCTGGGTGCGCCTCATGGGCGCGCTCGGCACGCCGATGTTCAACTTCAGGATCGTGCGCTGAGCGTGAATTCCCAGCTGCTGGCGTCGGTGCCGCTGGCGGCGGCGGGGGTGATGCTGCTCGTGACCGCGGTGGCGTGCGAGCGGCGCATGCACCGTCATCGGCAGCCCGGGGTCAGCTATGCCGACGCCACCCTCCGGCTCGATGGAGGGTGGCGACGCCCGGACCTGTTCACGGCCGAGGGGCTGCGGCTGCAGCGCCGCGCGTCGCGGTGCGGCGTCACGGGCGCGGGGCTCCTCCTCGCCAGCCTCGCGCTCTGGGTGGTGCTGGGCAGCCGCTGACAATTTCCCGATGATCGCCTCGCGAGCCGCCCCTGGCCTCCGGGCCCGTCGGGAACGACCCGATGGAGGAAGGGACCCCGGCCTGCTATCATGCCACGCGCACCCGTGGGAGGATGAGGCCGTGCCGCGTCGCGTCGAACAGGTTGGTCGCGTGGGGATCGGGGCGATTGCCATGCCATGCAGGGGGGGCCGGTGATCGCCGACCACGCCGGGTCGCCGCATCCCGCGGCGTTGGCGCGCATTGACGCGCTCACCCCGCTCGTCGGCAACACCCCGCTCCTCGGCATCGCATGCGAGTTCCGCGGGACGACGCGGACGGTGTACGCCAAGCTGGAGTCGATGAACTTCACGGGGAGCGTGAAGGACCGCATGGCGCTCCACGTCCTGCGCCGGGCGTACGCCACGGGGGCGCTGGCGCCGGGGGGGCGCATCATCGAGGCGACGAGCGGCAACACCGGCATCTCGTTCGCGGCGCTCGGCCGCGCGCTCGGTCATCCCGTCACGATCTTCATCCCCGACTGGATGTCGGCCGAGCGGCTCGACCTCATCCGCTCCTTCGGCGCCGAGATCGTGCTCGTGTCGAAGGCCGACGGCGGATTCCTCGGGTCGATCGAGCGCGCGGAGGAACTGGGGGCGCGCACCGAGGGCGCGTTCCTTCCCCGGCAGTTCAGCAATCCCAGCAACACGGAGGCCCACGAACTGACGACCGGTCCGGAGATCGTCGCGCAGCTCGGGGCGGTGGCGCCGCAGGGTCCCGACGCCTTCGTCGCCGGCGTCGGGACCGGCGGCACCGTGATGGGCGTGGGCCGGTACCTGCGCGCGCGGCGACCGGACGTGCGCATCCATCCGCTCGAGCCGGCAAACTCGCCCACGATGAGCACCGGTCACAAGGTGGGCGCGCACCGCATCCAGGGGATCTCCGACGAATTCGTGCCGCCGATCGTCGATCTCGCATTCCTCGACGAGGTGCTCGCGGTGGACGACGGCGACGCGATCCTGATGTCGCAGGCGCTCGCGGCCTCGCTCGGGCTGGCCGTGGGGATTTCCTCCGGGGCCAACTTCCTCGGCGCCCTGCTCGCGCAGGAGCGGCTCGGGCCCGGCGCCGTGGTCGCGACCGTGTTCGCCGACTCGAACAAGAAGTACCTGAGCACGGACCTCATGCGCGCGGAGCCCGTCCGGCCCGGGTACCTGGCCCCCCACGTGACGCTGCGTGGGTTCGGCGTGCTGCCGCGACGCTGCGAGTTCTGCCCGCCGGGCGTGTGGCCATCGCGCGAGGCGCCCGGCCGCGTCGCGGCGACGTAGGCCAGCGAGTCGACCGGACGGGCTCGACGCGGCAGTCTCAGGCCGCGGCCCGGGGTGTGATGCCCCGGGAGCGCTCGCGGCGCACGTAGTCCACGAACGCCCGGCAGCGGCGTCCCCGACGGCTATCGCGCGATGAACGATCGCGAGGCCATCAAGGTCATGATCACCTTCTGAGGGATGGCATGATGAAGACGCGCATGCTGGGACGGAGCGGGCTGGAGGTCTCCGCCCTGGGGTTGGGATGCATGGGGCTCAGCCATGGCTACGGCCCCGCCCTGGAACGGAAGGATGCGATCGCGCTCATCCGCGCGGGGGTCGAGCGCGGGGTGACCTTCTTCGACACGGCGCAGGTCTACGGACCGTTCGTGAACGAGGACGTGGTGGGGGAGGCGCTCGCCCCCTTCCGCGAGCGGGTGGTGATCGCCACGAAGTTCGGCTTCGCCTTCGACGAGGCCGGGCGCGAGGTGGGCCTCGACAGCCGCCCGGAGAGCATCCGCCGCATGACGGAGGGCTCGCTCCGCCGCCTCGGCGTGGAGGCCATCGACCTGTACTACCAGCACCGCGTCGACCCCGCGGTGCCGATCGAGGAGGTGGCGGGAACGGTGCGCGACCTGGTCGCCGAGGGGAAGGTGAAGCACTTCGGGCTCTCCGAGGCCGGCGTGCGCACCATCCGCCGCGCGCACGCGGTGCAGCCGGTCACCGCCCTCCAGAGCGAGTACTCCCTCTGGTGGCGCGAGCCGGAGGAGGAGATCCTCCCCGTGCTGGAGGAGCTGGGGATCGGCTTCGTCCCCTTCAGCCCCCTCGGCCGCGGCTTCCTCACCGGGACGATCGACGCGTCCACCACCTTCGACAGCGCCGACTTCCGCACCACGGTGCCGCGCTTCAGCGCGGAGAACCGGCGGGCGAACCAGGCGATCGTGGATGTGGTGGCGCGCATCGCCGCCGGGCAGCGGGCGACGCCGGCGCAGGTGGCGCTGGCCTGGCTGCTGGCGCGGAAGCCCTGGATCGTGCCGATTCCCGGGACGACCAAGCGCCACCGGCTCGAGGAGAACCTCGGCGCGGTGGAGGTCGAGCTCACCCCCGGCGACCTCGCGCACATCGAGTCGCTCGCGTCGAGCGTCGCCGTGCAGGGCGAGCGCTATTCCCCGGCCGCGCAGGCGCGCATCGACCGCTGAATGGCTGCCGCTGACGCGGAGGTGACCATCCGGCCGGCGCGCGCCGGCGACACGCGTCGCGTTGCGCGGGGGATGGTTCGGCAGTCGATCTGCTGAACGAGCCGGGCGCAGCGTTCATGCAGGCCGCCCGGCCACTCACTCATCCAGGAGACGAGATGGCTGCGAAGAAGCGAAGCCGGGCCGCGAAGAAGGGTGCCGTGAAGCGCAGTGCGAAGAAGAAGGTCGCCCGCGCGAAGCGCGCGACCACGCGCAAGGTCGGTGCGGCGAAGCGCAGCGCCAAGGCCACGAAGAAGAAGGTGGCGCGCAAGGTCGGCGCGGCGAGGCGGAGCGCCAAGGCCACCCGGAAGAAGGTGGCGCGCAAGGTCGGCGCGGCGAAGCGCAGTGCGAAGGCCACGAAGAAGAAGGTGGCGCGAAAGGCCGGCGCTCGGAAAGCCGCGGCGAAGCGCAGCCGCTGAGCGCGATCGCGGGATGAGGCACGAGGCGGCGCCGGGGAGCTTCCCCGGCGCCGCCTTCGCGTTGGGCAAACGTTGCATGCTCCCCGGGCCCCGCGGCGCCTCGGTACGGGCCTCGCCCACACAGGACCACCGCAACCTGGCGGTCCCCGGAGACCCGTCGTGGCCGCCGGGCTGGCCCCCTCGCCGCGAGGAGGTACCTTCCCGTTCCGGGTCCCGGTCGAACGGGCGCCGCCCCCAAGGATGGAGAGAGTCCCCATGTCCCTCGCCGTGCGACCCGCCCAGCCGGCCGCCGCCGCCTCGCGGGACGCGAGCGCCCTCCTGAGGGGCCGGGTGGAGGCGGTCGACGTCGTGCGCGGGATCATCATGATCCTCATGGCGCTCGACCACACGCGGGACTACTTCGGCGACGCGAGCGCCAGCCCCACGAACCTCGCCACCACCACGGCGGCGCTCTTCTTCACCCGCTGGGTCACGCACTTCTGCGCCCCCGCCTTCTTCCTCCTCACGGGGACGGGCGCCTACCTCTCGCGGCGGCGACGCGCGACGGCCGGCCTCTCCACCTTCCTCGTCACGCGCGGGCTCTGGCTGGTCGTGCTCGAGGTGACGGTGATGCGGTTCCTCTGGCAGTTCAACCTGGACTACCGCGTCACCCTGCTGAACGTGCTCTGGGCGCTCGGCTGGGCGATGATCACCCTCGGGGCGCTCGTGCGGCTCCCGGTGCGGGTCGTCGGGGCGATCGGCATGGTGATGATCGCCGCGCACAACCTCCTCGACGGCGTCAGGGCGGCGAGCTTCGGCGCCTGGGCTCCCGCGTGGTCGCTGCTCCACAGCCCAGGCGTCATCGTGCCCGGACCGCGGCACCTCGTGTTCGCGGCCTATCCGCTCATCCCCTGGGTCGGCGTGACCGCGGTGGGCTACGCGCTCGGCATGCTGTGGGACCTCCCCGCCGGGCGGCGCCGCGCATCGCTGCTCCGGCTCGGACTCGGGTGCCTCGCCGCCTTCCTCGTGCTCCGGGGGTTCAACGTGTACGGGGATCCCGCGGCGTGGAGCGTCCAACCCCGGGGGAGCATGACCCTTGTGTCGTTCCTCAACCTGAACAAGTATCCCCCGTCGCTGCTCTTCCTCCTGCTGACGCTGGGACCGGTGCTGCTCGCGCTCCGCGCGCTCGACGGGCACACGCCCACGGTCCTGCGCCCCGCCCGGGTGATCGGGGCGGTGCCGCTGTTCTACTTCCTGATGCACGTGCTGCTGCTGCACCTGGTCGCCGCCGGGGCGAGCCTCGCCCGCTTCGGCACGATGCGGCCGGCGGTGGAGTCGCCCGCGCTCGACCGGTTCCCGATGACGCAGGTACCGGGGTGGCCGGCGTCGCTCCCCGTGGTGTACATGGTGTGGATCGTGGTGGTGCTGGCCCTCTATCCTGCCTGTGCCTGGTACGCGGGGGTGAAGCGACGGAGCGGCAGCCGGTGGCTCAGCTACCTGTGAGCTGGACGCCCGTTCGAACGGCAGAACCCGGGAGGCCCTGATGCGACTGGCCGAATTCCTTCGCACGCGCCGCGAGGCGATCCTCGCCGAGTGGGAGACCTTCGCCCGCGCGTGCGTCCCCTCCGGGGGGACGATGGATGTGGAGGCGCTGCGGGATCACGCGGCGCAGATGCTGGCCGCCATCGCCGACGACCTGGACACGCCGCAGACCCCGCGCGACCAGGCGGAGAAGTCGAAGGGAGGCGCCGTGGTGGAGGCCGCGAAGTACTCGGCCGCGGGGGAGCACGGCGCCAGCCGCGCGGCCAGCGGGTTCACGGTGGCGCAGATGACCGCCGAGTACCGCGCGCTGCGCGCGAGCGTCGTGCGGCTCTGGACCGGACAGCAGGGGCACGCCCTCGCCGCCGCCGACGTGGAGGACCTCACCCGCTTCCACGAGGCGATCGACCAGGCGCTCGCGGAGTCGCTGGTGCAGTTCGAGGCGGGGGTGCAGCAGGCGAAGGAGACCTTCCTCGCCATCCTCGGCCACGATCTTCGCACGCCGCTGGGGGCGATCCAGACGTCGGCGTCGTTCCTGCTCAACGCGGGGGCGGTCGCGCCCTCGGAGCGGGCGCTCGCGTCGCAGATCCTGGGGAGCGCGCGGCGCGCCGTGACCATGGTGGGCGAGCTGCTCGACTTCACGCGCAGCCGCCTGGGCGGGGGCATCCCGGTCGTGCGCGCGGAGGGCGACCTCCTCGCGCTCCTGCGGGACGTGGTGGCGGAGGTCGCGGCGGCGCACCCCGAGCGGATCATCACCGTCCGGACGCCCGAGGCGCAGCCGGGCGCGCCGCTCACCGCGCGATTCGATGCGGCGCGGCTCGGTCAGGCGCTCGCCAACCTGGTCGGGAACGCGGTGCAGCACGGAGGGGCCGGCCCGGTGACCGTCACCGTCGCGGCCGACGCGGCCGGCGAGGGGGGCGCGATGGGGCGCACCGTCAGCGTGTCGGTGCACAACGGCGGCCGCCCCATCGCGGCGGCGCAGCTCGACGGGTTGTTCAACCCCCTGCAGTCCCGGAGCGTGCGCCCGGTGCGGGCGGAGCACGGGCCCACGAGCAGCCTGGGGCTCGGACTGTTCATCGCCGAGCGGATCGTGCACGCGCACGGCGGGGAGCTGGGCGTGTCGTCCACCGACGGCCAGGGCACGACCTTCACGGCGACGCTCCCGCGCGACTGACGACGCGGGTCGGCGCGGAAGGACTCCCATTCGTCACGCACCGGGGCCGGACAGTTGCCACGCAATGCCCGCACGCCGGATTCCTGAATCCACGCGCCGGGGGCCGGACCTCGTCATCCAGCTATCTTGGCCGGGATGGGGCGCTGCGGCGGTCGCTCGCGACTGGCCGGCGGAAGCGCCGTGATCCACAGGCAGGCCGGACTTCGGAGGCGCATGCGACGAGACATGACGAGGTACCGGGTGCCGCTGGCGGCGGCCATCGTGGCGCTGTCCATCGCGGCGCCCGCGCGCGGCCAGGAGGCGGGGCATGCGCCTCGCCTGGAACTCGAGGTGGAAGCGGGGCCCGTGTGGCAGAGCCGGAACGTCGCGCAGATTCCCAACGACGAGTCGGCGACGCGGTTTTCGCTCGTGTCCGTGGTGGGGAAGGGGCCGTGGCCGGCGGTGCGCGGGTACCTCACCTGGAACCTCAACGAGCGCCATGCGCTGCGCCTGCTCCTCGCGCCGCTCTCCATCCGCGAGTCGGGGACGCTCCCGGGTCCCGTGCGCTTCGCCGGCGCCAGCTATACCACGGGCGCGCCGGTGGACGCCGAGTACACCTTCAACTCCTATCGGCTCACCTATCGCTACCGCCTGCGGCAGGCGGCGCGCACGAGCGCGTGGATCGGCTTCACCGCGAAGGTGCGGGACGCCACCATCGCGCTGGAGCAGGGCGCGACGGCGAGCCGCAAGGACGACGTGGGGTTCGTGCCCCTCCTGCACCTCGCGGGGGAATGGCGGATGACGCCGCGCTGGCTCGCGACGGTGGACGCCGACGCGCTGGCGGGGGGACCGGGGCGGGCCGAGGACGTGGCGGTGAAGCTGGGCTACCGCGCCACCCCGCGGCTCTCGCTGCACGCCGGCTACCGGATGGTCGAGGGCGGGGCCGACGTGCCGGCGACGTACAGCTTCGCGTGGCTGCACTACGCGGTGGCGTCGGTGCGCTGGAGCCCGTAGGGCGAGGGAGCCGTCTTCTCCGCGGCCTCCGTGCCGTGAGTACATCCACTCCAGGGGACAATCGAATGCGCCCGTGCTGCCTGCTGCTCCTCCTGTGCGCCCTGTGGGGGCGCGTGGCCTCGGCCCAGGGGGACTCCATCGTGGTGACCCTGCTCGGCACCGGCACGCCGAATCCCCGGATCGACCGCCTTGGCCCGAGCACCCTGGTCGCGGCCGGTGGCAGGCTGCTCGTGTTCGACGTGGGGCGCGGGACGACGATCCGCCTCGAGCAGGCCGGCATCCGGCCGGCCGCGGTGACCGCGGTGTTCATCACGCACTTCCACTCCGACCACACGAACGGGCTTCCGGACCTCTGGCTCACGGGGTGGCTGCCGCCCTTTGGTGGGCGGGCCGTGCCCCTCCGCGTGATCGGACCCGTGGGAATGAAGGAGCTGGCACGGGGCCTGGAGGCCGCCTTCGCGGCAGACGTGCGGATCCGATCGGCGGAGGAGCGGCTGCCCGCGGAGGGGATCGTGCTGCAGGCCAGCGAGTTCGCCACCGACACCATCGTGTTCGACGAGGGCGGGGTCCGGGTGACGGCCTTCGCCGTGGACCACGGCGAGTTCCTGAAGCCGGCCGTCGGGTACCGCGTCAGCCACGGCGGGCGGAGCGTGGTGATCTCGGGGGACACGCGTTACTCGGACAACCTGGTCCGGCACGCGCGCGGGGCGGACCTCCTGGTGCACGAGGTCGCGATGGCGCCCGGCGAGATGCTGGCGCTGCCCCCGATACGGAAGATCATGTCGGTGCACACCTCGCCGGACGACGCCGCGCGGGTGTTCGCGCAGGTGCAGCCCAGGCTCGCCGTCTTCACGCACTTCGCCCTGCCGCCGAACCGCACGGGCAGGAGCGCGACGCCCGCCGAGGTGCTGGCGGCGGCGCGGCGCGGCTACGCGGGGCGGATGGAGCTCGGGGAGGACCTGATGCGCATCACGGTCGGGGACTCGGTCGTGGTGCGACGCCTCACGCCGTGACCCGTCGCGTGGTCGCGGTGCGCGATCGCGCGCTCAGCGCCCGCATCGTCCGCACGATGCCCCTGCATTACGCGGCGGGCGCGGACGCCGCCCTCGACCGGCCCGCGCATGTCCGCGCCGGCTCCGGGCTGGCGTGGGTCGGGCCACGGCTCGTGGTGGTGCAGGACGACGCGAACTTCCTCGCGCTCGTCGACCCCCTCGACGGGTCCGTCGAGGCGATCGCCCTTCCCGCCGGCGCCGGCGGGTCGAGGCAGTTCGACGACGTGCGAGGCAACAAGGCCGCCAAGCTCGATCTCGAGGCAGTCGTGAGCATCCCGCAGCCAGGTGGCGGTGCGACGGTCCTCGCCCTTGGTTCCGGCTCGACCGCGCGACGCGAGTCCGTCGTCGCGCTGCGGGGGGTCGGCACCGACGGCGCGGTGGATCGCGCCGTCGCCGAGGTGGTGCCGGCGTCGGCGTGGTACGCGAGACTCCGGGCGCTGGTCGCCTTCGCGGGCAGCGAGTTGAACGTGGAGGCGGCAGTCTATCTCGGGAGCGCGAAGGGGGGTGACCTGCGCCTCTTCAACCGCGGCAATGGGGCGCCGCGGCGCGGGCTCACCCCGGTCGATGCCACCTGCGACGTGAGCTGGCCCTCGCTCGCGGCCTACCTCGCGAGCCCCGGAACCGCGCCGCCGCCGGAGCCGCGCGAGATCGTGCACTACGACCTCGGGGACATCGCGGGGCTGGCGCTGACCTTCACCGACGCGACGCCGGGGCCCGGGTCCGCGGGCGATGCGCGACACCGGATCGTCTACACCGCCGCCGCGGAAGCCTCGCCCGACGCGACGCGCGACGGGCCGGTCGCCGGGTGCGCGGTGGGAGTGATCGACGAGCAGCCCGAGGGGATCTCCGCACGCTGGGCCCCGCTGGAAGGTGACGAGGGAGTCCTGTTCGGGGGGAAGGTGGAAGGGATCGCGATGCACCGCGCGGACCGGGGGCGTGCGTACGTCGTGGTGGATCGCGACGCCCCGGGCGAGCCGGCGGAGCTCTGCGAGGTGGTGCTCGAAGGCCCATGGTTCACCGGACCCTGACGTGTACCCTCCGGCCGCCGCCGCCGTCCCCGCGGCCCCGTCACGCTGCCTCGAGGTATCCCACCCAGAATCGTTCGGCGGAGTCGGTCCACAGGTGCGCGACGCGGAAGCCGGCGCCGGCCACCAGTGCGTCCAGCGACGCGCGATCGTACTTGTACGAGCTCTCCGTCCAGATCGACTCCCCGGCCCCGAAGGCGACGCGCGTGCCCGCCACCTGCACCACCTGCGGCTCGAGGCTCACGAGGTGCATCTCCACGCGGCCCGCGGCCTCGTTGAAGAAGGCGCGATGGCGGAAGCGCTCGAGGTCGAAATCGGCGCCGAGCTCGCGGTTGAGCCGGCGCAGCATGTTGAGGTTGAACGCGGCGGTGACGCCGGCGGCGTCATCGTATGCGGCGTCGAGCACGGCGGCGTCCTTGCGCCGATCCACGCCCAGCACGAGGACGCCGTCGCCGGTCACGGCGCGGCGGATGCGGTGCAGGAAGGCGGCGGCTTCCGTGGGATGGAAGTTCCCGATCGTCGAGCCGGGAAAGAACGCCACGCGGCGGGCGCGCCGCGGCAGCTCGGGGAGGGCGAGGGAGGCGGTGTAGTCCGCGCAGACGGGGTGCACCGGCACGCGCGGGTATTCCGCCGCGATCTCCGCCGCGACGGCGGCGAGCTGCTCGCGCGAGATGTCGATCGGCACGTAGGCGGCCGCCGGCTCACCCGCGGCCTCGAAGGCGTCGAGCAGCAGGCGCACCTTCACGCCGGCACCACTCCCGTACTCCACGAGCGCGGGACGCGGCCCGGCGAGCGCGGCGATCTCGCCCACCCGGGCGCGGAGGATCTCGAGCTCGGCGCGGGTGAGGTAGTACTCCGGCAGCGTGGTGATCCGCTCGAACAGCGCCGCGCCGGTCGCGTCGTAGAACAGCTTCGGCGGGAGCGACTTCCGCGACGCGGTGAGGCCGCGCAGCACCTCGGCGCGGAGCGACGGGTCGACGCGCACGAGCGAGGGAGGGGCGAGGCCGGCGCCGGCCAGCGCCGGCTCATGGCGCGGGTGCGTCATGCGCCCTCCGGGGTGGCGCCGCCGCTCGCCAGGCGGATCCCGGTGAACTGCCACCGCGCCGGCGAGGGGAAGAAGTTGCGGTAGGTGACCCGCACGTGCGAGCGCGGCGTCGCGCAGCTCGCGCCGCGCAGCACCCACTGGTCGGCCATCCACTTGCCGTTGTACTCGCCGATCGCGCCGGCGGAGGGGCGGTAGTTCGGGTAGCCCACGTACGCGCTCTGCGTCCACTGCCACGCGTCGCCGTAGAGCTGCTGCAGCTTGCCCGCGGCGCCGCTTGTCGCCGGCGCGGGGTGGTGGAGCCCCGCGTCCACGAAGCGGCCCTCCACGGGGAGGCCGCGCGCGGCAGCCTCCCACTCGAATTCCGTCGGCAGCCGGTGCCCGGCCCAGCGGGCGTACGCGTCGGCCTCGTAGTAGCTCACGTGCGTCACCGGGTCGGCGAGCGCCGCGCCGTCGAGCGCACGCGTGCCGCCGAGGGTGAACTCCGACCAGGTCCCGTCGGCGCCCCGCTCCCAGTAGAGCGGCGCCTCCCAGTGCTCGTCCTGGACGGTCGCGAGTCCCGCGGAGAGCCACAGCTCCGGGCGCCGGTATCCGCCGTCCTCGATGAACGCGAGGTACTCGCCGTTCGTCACCAGGCGCGAGGCCAGGCGCCAGGGCTCGAGGAACACCCGGTGCCGCGGTCCCTCGTTGTCATAGGCGAAGCCGCTGCCCTCGTGCCCGATCCAGGTCACGCCGCCCTCGAACGCCAGCCACGACTGGCTCGCCGGCGTCGCGCTGGCCGTCCGCGCGGGCCGGTAGGTGGGCCGGAGCGGATTCGTCCAGAGCACGTGCTTGATGTCGGTGAGCAGCAGTTCCTGGTGCTGCTGCTCGTGGTGGAGGCCCAGCTCGATGAGCGAGGCCGCGGGATGCGACGCATCGCCGGCGATCCGCGCCAGCAGACGGCGCATCGCGTCGTCCACGTGCGCGCGGTAGGCGAATACCTCGCGCACCGTGGGTCGCGTCGCGAGCCCCCGCTGCGCGCGGCAGTGGCGCTCGCCGGCCTGCACGTAGTAGGAGTTGAACAGGTAGGCGTAGCGCGCGTCGGGCGAGCGGTAGGCGGGATCGTGGCCGGCGAGCACGAAGGTCTCGAAGAACCAGCTCGTGTGCGCGAGGTGCCACTTGGTGGGGCTCACGTCGGGCATGGAGCTGACCACGAGGTCCTCCACCTCGAGCGGCTCCGTCAGTCGCTCCGTCTGCGCGCGCACGGCGTCGTAGCGCTGCGCGAGCGGGCGCGTCGCCGCATCCGGGCTGGCGGCGACCGCGGCGGGGAGGGGGACGGGCCGGGGTGGCCTCGCGAGATCGGAAATGGACATGGCGTGATCCCATGGAAGGGGCTGGCGAGCGGCACCGCCAACTGCGGCGACTTGAATCGTCGGACGGAGTTCCGCCGCGCACGGAAAACGCTACTATCACGCCACGCCGGGGGGAACGTCGGCCGGCCGTGGTGCCGGGCCCAGCGGTATCATCGCACCCGCCGGTGTTCCGGACCGCCAACCACATCGAGGACGCCCATGAGCACCACGCAGTGCACGCATCTCGACCAGGTCCGCGACGTGGCGCCCCGAACGCCGAAGGGGTGCGAGGAATGCCTGAAGACCGGCGGGCGGTGGGTCCACCTGCGCCTCTGCCTCACCTGCGGCCACGTGGGCTGCTGCGACAACTCGCACGGCCGCCACGCCACGCATCATTTCCACGACACGAAGCATCCGCTCATCCGGAGCTTCGAGCCGGGGGAAGACTGGGGCTGGTGCTACGTGGACGAGCTGTTCATCGAGCCCGCGCCGGCGGCCGCGCGGCCGGGGACGTGACCGCGCCGCCGGCCGGCGGCGGGCCTCCCGGCGCGCCTCCACCCCCCGCGGCGTGGCCGGCGCTTCCCCTCGCGCCGTGGCGCGACGCGAAGGACACGCTGCACCTGTGGACGCAGGTGGTGGGCAAGGTGCGCCTCGCGCTCGCGCCGATGGTGAACCACTGGTGGCAGGTGCCGCTCTATGTGAACGCGCGCGGCCTCACCACCTCGGCGATGCCCTGGCGCGGCGGGGCAGTGGAGATCCAGTTCGACTTCCTCGATCACGCGCTGGTCCTGGCGACCAGCGCGGGGGGGATGCGTCGGGTCGCCCTGGAACCGCGGTCGGTGGCGAGCTTCTACCACGAGACGATGGCGGCGCTGCACGCGCTGGGGCTGGAGGTGCGAATCCACACGCGCCCGGTGGAGCTGGCCGAGGTGATCCCCTTCGAGCGGGACGAGGTGCACGGGGCCTACGACGGCGGCGCCGCGCAGCGGTTCTGGCGCGTGCTGGTGCAGGCGGATCGGGTGCTGCACCGCTTCCGCGGGGCGTTTCTCGGCAAGTGCAGCCCGGTGCACTTCTGGTGGGGGAGCTTCGACCTCTCGTGCACCCGCTTCTCGGGGCGGCCGGCGCCGGAGCACCCGGGGGGCATCCCGAACTGCCCCGACTACGTGACGCGCGAGGCGTACTCGCACGAGTGCATCAGCGCGGGTTGGTGGCCGGGGGGCGGGCTGGTGGACGAGCCGGCGTTCTACGCGTACGCGTATCCCGAGCCGGCCGGGTGCCCCACGGCGGCGATCCGCCCGGTGGCTGGCGCGTATCATCTCGACCTGCGCGAGTGGATCCTCCCCTACGAGGCGGTGCGCACGGCCGCCGAGCCCGACGCGGCGCTGCTCGCCTTCCTCGAGAGCACGTACGACGCGGGGGCCACGCTGGGCGGCTGGGACCGGGAAGCCCTGGAGCGGCAGCCGCGCGCGTGACCGGTCGCGCGCGCCGCGTTCGGCGGTAGCTTCACCCGATGGTCCATCCTCCCGGAACGGCGGCGCGGCTCGACGCGCGCGACGTGCGCGTGGTGCTCGGCGACGCCGTCGCCGTGGACGGGGTGACCCTGCACGTAGCCACCGGCCGGTGCGTGGCGCTGGTGGGCGAGAGCGGGGCGGGGAAGACCACCCTGCTGCGCTGCTTCAACCGCATGGCGGTGCCCGCGTCGGGCGTGGTGGAGGTAGGCGGCGTGGACGTCGCCACGCAGCCGGTCGCGCCACTGCGCCGCCGCATGGGCTACGTGCCGCAGCATGGGGGACTGCTCCCCCACTGGACGGTGCTGCGCAACGCGGCGATGGTGCCCGTGCTGCTCGGCGCCGCCGACGCGACGGCCGCGGCGCGCACCGCGCTCGAGCTGGTGGGCCTTCCCGCGGGGGAGTTCGGGACGCGTCTTCCCCACGAGCTGTCCGGGGGGCAGCGGCAGCGCGTGGCGCTGGCGCGCGCGATCGCGGCGCGGCCGGGCGTCCTGCTGATGGACGAGCCCTTCGGCGCGCTCGACGCGGTGAGCCGCTCGGAGGTGCAGGCGGTGTGCGCGCGGCTGCGCGAAGAGCTGGGGGTGACGACGCTGCTGGTGACGCACGACCTGCTCGAGGGGGATTTCCTCGCCGACGAGCTGGTGGTCATGCGCGCCGGCCACATCGAGCAGCGGGGGACGCTCGACGCGCTGCGATCGGCACCGGCCACGCCGTACGTGGCGTCGCTCCTCGAGCGCGCGCTCGCCGGCGCGCGGCGGTTGCGCGACGCATGACCCGGCGGCGGCGCGCGTCGATCGCCCTGGCGACGGTCGCCTGCCTCACGGGCGCGGGTGCGGGCGTCGGCGCGTTCGCCGAGGTCGCGCGCGCGCAGCAACCGCCCGCGGAGCGGGCCGTGGTGGTCGCGTCGAAGCCCTTCGGCGAGTCCTTCATCCTCGCCGAGCTGTTCGCGCAGCTCCTCGAGTCGCGCGGCATTCCGGTGGTGCGCAAGCCGGGGCTGGGGAGCACCGAGATCCTCACCGGGGCGCTGCGGGCGGGGGCGGTGGACGTGTACCCCGAGTACACAGGCACCGGGCTGCTCGCGGTCCTGCACGACACCCTCGTGCGCGCGGCGCTCGCCGACCCGCGCCGCGTGTATGCGCACGTGGACAGCGCGTTCCGTGCCCGCTGGGGGATGCGGTGGCTGCCGCCGCTCGGCTTCGAGAACACTTATGCGATCGCCGTGCGTCGCGAGACGGCGCGCCGGTTCCGCCTGCGCACCCTGAGCGACCTCGCGCGCGAGAGCGGCCACCTCACCGCCGGGTTCACCGCCGATTTCATCGGGCGCCCGGACGGCCTCGCCGGCCTGGTGCAGGCCTATGGTCCCGGCATCCGCCCGCGCACGATCCGCCCGCTCATGCCCGCCCTCAAGTACCAGGCGCTCGCGACCGGCGGGGTGGACGTGGTGGATGGCTACTCCACCGACGGGCTGCTGGCGCGGTACGACCTGGTGGTGCTCGAGGACGACCGCCGCTTCTTCCCGCCGTACGAGGCGGCCGCGCTGCTCGGGCCGCGCGCCGCGGCGCGGGGCGAGGTGGTGTCGGCGCTCGCGCTGCTGAGCGGGCGGCTCGACGTGGAGACGATGCGCGCGCTCAACCGGCGCGTGGAGGTGGAGGGCGAGGACGCCGCGCTCGTGGCGCGGTCGGCGCTGGCACGGCTCGGCCTCGTGCACGGCGCCGACGCATCGGCCGGGGGGGCGAGCGGGTCGCGCGCGTCGCCGTCATTCGGGGACTACCTCTGGGGGCGCCGAGCGGCGATCCTCGCGCTCACCCTGCGCCACCTCTGGCTCGTCGCGCTCGCGCTGGGCGCGGCGACGCTCGTCGCGCTGCCGCTCGGGCTCGCCCTCGAGCGCGCGCGGCGCGCATCGGGTGCGACACTCGGCGCGCTCGGTGTCCTGCAGACCATTCCGAGCATCGCGTTGCTCGCGTTCATGGTGCCGCTCCTCGGCGTTGGCGTGGTCCCCGCGCTCGTCGCGCTCTGGCTCTACGCGCTCTATCCCATTGCGCGGGGCACCTACACCGGCGTCCGCGACGCCGACCCCGCCGCCGTGGAGGCGGCCGCGGCGCTCGGGATGACACCGGCGCAGCGCCTGCTCCAGGTCCGGCTGCCGCTCGCGGCGCCGGTCATCATGGCGGGCGTGCGGACCGCGGCCGTGATCACGGTGGGCGCCGCGACGCTCGCGGCTTTCATAGGGGCGGGCGGACTCGGCGAGCCCATCGTCACCGGCCTCGCGCTCGCCGACACGCGGCTGATTCTCTCGGGCGCACTCCCGGCCGCGGCGCTCGCGCTGCTAGTGGATGGAGCGCTGGCGCTGGTGGAGCGGCGCGTCGCGCCGGCGCAGCTGCGGCACCGCGTCCAGCGCGGCGGGGCACTGTGAAGATCGTGCCCAGGAGGGCGCCGGCAGTAGGCGTGCTTGCGTCCGCGCCCGGCCGAACCTATCGTGCACCCTCTCCCTGTCGTCCACTGGGCCGTCGGCCCCGGGACTCGGAGGGCGCCGCTGGCGCGACCGCCGGCCGGACCTCCGGAGGACCCAGTGCCGCACTCTTC
>DASWVQ010000370.1:0-1612 GCA_036401195.1 Gemmatimonadaceae bacterium | reverse complement strand
CGAGGAGTCGAACGCCGGCCTGCAGGCGCAGTTCCGCGAGGCATCGGCGCTGGCCACGGAGCTGGAGCGCACCAACCAGGAGCTGCGCGAGTCCATGGACGAGGCGCGCCGTGCCCGGCGCGAGAGCCTCGCGGCGCGCTCCCTCTTCGATGACGTCCTCGCCACGGCGCCCCTGGGGATCGCCGTCTTCGACACCGGCCCTCGCTACGTCCAGGCGAACGACGCGTTCGTCGCGATGGCGGAACTCGGGGCGGGCGCCCCCGCCGGCCGCGGCCCCGAGCCCGGCACCCACCGGCTCGACGCCGACCTGCTGCCCCTCCTGCACCAGGTGCTGCGCGACGGGATCCCACTGCTCAACCACCGCGTGGTGACGCACGACGGGACCCACCGGCGCACCTGCTGCACCGTGAGCATCTTTCCCGTCCGAGGCCCCGACCGCGAGGTGACCGGCGTGGCCTGCGTGGCCGTCGACACCTCCGCCCAGGACGACCTCGAGCTCCAGCTGCTCCAGGCCCAGAAGATGGACGCCGTGGGGCGGCTCGCCGGCGGGATCGCCCACGACTTCAACAACCTGCTCACGGTCATCACGAGTTACGCCAGCCTCGCCCTGGAGAGCCTCCCCCCGGACACCCCCCTCCGTGCCGACATGCAGGAGATCCGGGCCGCCGCGGACCGGGCCACCGCGCTCACGCGGCAACTCCTCGCCTTCAGCCGCAAGCAGGTCATGCAGCCGCGCGTCGTGCACCTCAACGACCTCGCGCACGACATGGAGCGCATGCTCCAGCGGCTGATCGGGGAGGACGTGGCGCTCGCGCTCGACCTCGCCCCCGACCTGGGCCACGTGTACGCGGACTCCGGCCAGCTCCAGCAGGTGCTGCTCAACCTCGCGGTGAACGCACGCGACGCGATGCCGGACGGCGGGCGCCTGGTGATCGAGACCGCGAACGCGACCCTCTCGCGGGAGCTGTCGGTGGGCGCCCTGGGCGCGTCCGCGGGGGAGTACGTGACGCTCACCGTCGCCGACACGGGGACCGGGATGACCCCGGAGACGCAGGCGCACCTCTTCGAACCGTTCTTCACCACCAAGCCCATGGGGCACGGCACCGGCCTGGGGCTGGCCACCGTGTACGGCGTGGTGAAACAGTCGGGGGGCGACATCCACGTGCAGTCCGCACCGGGGGAAGGCACGCGCGTGCGGATCTACCTGCCGCGCCACCACGTCGCCGACGAAGGCTCCGTCATCGCCCCGCACGCCGCCTCCGTTTCCCGTCAGGGCACCGAGACGGTGCTCCTGCTCGAGGACGACGCGGCGCTCCGCGCGCTGGCGGCGCGGATCCTCGCCGGCGCGGGGTACCGGATCATCGAGGCGGGCGACCCGGAGGAGGCGCTGCACCGGAGCGCCATGCACGACGGACCCGTGCACCTGCTCCTCACCGACGTGGTGATGCCGGGCCTCAATGGTCGCGCGGTCGCGGAGCGCATCACCGCGTCGCGCCCCGGCACGCGCGTGCTGTACATGTCCGGCTACACCGACGACGAGGTCATGCGCCGCGGCATCGTCGCCGAGGACACGCGATTCCTCCAGAAGCCCTTCTCTCCGGAGGTGCTCGTG
>DASWVQ010000369.1:0-1596 GCA_036401195.1 Gemmatimonadaceae bacterium | reverse complement strand
GAGAAGGGCTTCTGGAGGAATCGCGTGTCCTCGGCGACGATGCCGCGGCGCATGACCTCGTCGTCGGTGTAGCCGGACATGTACAGCACGCGCGTGCCGGGGCGCGACGCGGTGATGCGCTCCGCCACCTCGCGGCCGTTGAGGCCCGGCATCACGACGTCGGTGAGGAGCAGGTGCACGGGTCCGTCGTGCATGGCGCTCCGGTGCAGCGCCTCCTCCGGGTCGCCCGCCTCGATGATCCGGTACCCCGCGCCGGCGAGGATCCGCGCCGCCAGCGCGCGGAGCGCACCGTCGTCCTCGAGCAGGAGCACCGTCTCGGTGCCCGGGCGGGGAACGGCGGCGGCGTGCGGGGAGACGTCGGAGCCCTCGTCGGCGATGTGGTGGCGCGGCAGGTAGATCCGCACCCGCGTGCCTTCCCCCGGTGCGGATTGCACGTGGATGTCGCCCCCCGACTGCTTCACCACGCCGTACACGGTGGCGAGCCCCAGGCCGGTGCCGTGCCCCATGGGCTTGGTGGTGAAGAACGGTTCGAACAGGTGCGCCTGCGTCTCCGGGGTCATCCCGGCCCCGGTGTCGGCAACGGTGAGGGTCACGTACTCCCCCGCGGACGCGCCCAGCGCACCGATGGACAGCTCCCGCGAGAGGGTCGCGTTCGCGGTCTCGATCACCAGGTGCCCGCCGCCCGGCATCGCATCGCGCGCGTTCACGGCGAGGTTCAGCAGCACCTGCTGGAGCTGGCCGGGGTCCGCGAAGACGAAGCCCACGTCGGGGGCGAGGTCGAGCGCGAGCTCCACGTCCTCCCCGATCAGCCGCTGGAGCATGCGTTCCATGTCGTGCGCGAGGTCGTTGAGGTGCACGACGCGCGGTTGCATGACCTGCTTGCGGCTGAAGGCGAGGAGCTGCCGCGTGAGCGCGGTGGCCCGGTCCGCGGCGGCGCGGATCTCCTGCATGTCGGCACGGAGGGGGGTGTCCGGGGGGAGGCTCTCCAGGGCGAGGCTGGCGTAACTGGTGATGACCGTGAGCAGGTTGTTGAAGTCGTGGGCGATCCCGCCGGCGAGCCGCCCCACGGCGTCCATCTTCTGGGCCTGGAGCAGCTGGAGCTCGAGGTCGTCCTGGGCGGAGGTGTCTACGGCCACGCAGGCCACGCCGGTCACCTCGCGGTCGGGGCCCCGGACGGGAAAGACGCTCACGGTGCAGCAGGTGCGGCGGTGGGTCCCGTCGTGCGTCACCACGCGGTGGTTGAGCAGCGGGATCCCGTCGCGCAGCACCTGGTGCAGGAGGGGCAGCAGGTCGGCGTCGAGCCGGTGGGTGCCGGGCTCGGGGCCGCGGCCGGCGAGGGCGCCAGCCTCGAGTTCCGCCATCGCGATGAACGCCTCGTTCGCCTGGAGGTAGCGAGGGCCGGTGTCGAAGACGGCGATCCCCAGGGGCGCCGTGGCGAGGACGTCATCGAAGAGCGAGCGCGCCGCGAGGCTCTCGCGCCGGGCACGGCGCGCCTCGTCCATGGACTCGCGCAGCTCCTGGTTGGTGCGCTCCAGCTCCGTGGCCAGCGCCGATGCCTCGCGGAACTGCGCCTGCAGGCCGGCGTTCGACTCCTCG
>DASWVQ010000368.1:0-2297 GCA_036401195.1 Gemmatimonadaceae bacterium | reverse complement strand
TCACCGATGCCG
Source organism: Gemmatimonadaceae bacterium (assembly GCA_036401195.1). GTDB lineage: Bacteria > Gemmatimonadota > Gemmatimonadetes > Gemmatimonadales > Gemmatimonadaceae > JACDHQ01. The sequence continues at coordinate 2,285 of DASWVQ010000368.1, read as the reverse complement.
CCGCCACCACTGGAAGGCGTCCGGCACCCCCACCTCGGGCACCACCGCGGGATTCCAGCCGAGCACCGCCCGCGCCTTTTCCGAGTCGAAGGGATTGTCGCGCGTGATGAACTCGAGCTGCGCGGAGTTCGACACCACGCTGAAGCGCCCCCCCGCGCCCTTCAGCGCGCCGCGCACCACCGCCAGCACCCCCTTCGCGAGCCAGAGCGGCACCGGCACCAGCCGCACCGGCTCGCCGATCCCCGCCGCGGCCAGCCGGAAGAAGCGCTCCACCGTCACGTCGTGGTCGTGCGCGAGGTTGAACGCCTCCCCCTCCGCCGCGGGATGCGTGGCCGCGCGCACGATCCCGTCGGCCACGTTCGCCGCGTGCACGATCGCGAGGGTGGACTGTCCCCCGCCCACGAGCGGCGCGATCCCGCGCGAGAGGAGCCGCCCGATGCGCGGCACGAACTGCCGGTCGCGGCGCCCGTACACCACGCTCGGGCGGAGCGCGGTGGCGCGGATCCGCCCCGCGGCGTGCGCCTCCATCACCATCGCCTCGGAGTCGCGCTTGGAGCGCGCGTAGAATGCCGCCGGGGGGAGCGGCTGGAAGGGGGTGGCCTCGCTCGTCCGTCCCCCCGACTCGTAGCGCGCCGACCCGCCGTACACCGCCACGCTGCTCACGTGCACGAGCCGCGCGCCGGAGCGCTCCGCCGCGCTGATCGCCGCCGCGGTGCCGTCGAGGTTCACGCGGCGGAACACCTCCCAGCCGCCGCGCGGCGTGATCACCGCCGCCGCGTGCACGATCACCGCGCACCCGCGCGCCGCGCGCGCGAACGACACGGGATCGAGCACGTCTCCCGACTCCAGCTGCACGCCCTGCGTGGCCAGCGCCCCGGCCCGCGCCGGGTCGCGCACCAGCGCGCGCACCTGCCACCCCTCGGCGAGCAGCCGCTCCACCACGTGCGAGCCCACCTGCCCGGTGGCGCCGGTGACGAGCGCCCGGCGCGGCGCGCCCGGCGGCGGCGCCGTCATCCCGCGAAGGGGAGCGCGGTCACGTCGACGCGCGTCTCCACCGCGCCGAGCCGCGCCACCAGGCTCGTGCCCGGCGCCACCTCGCGACGCACCATCCCCAGCGCGATCCCGCCCAGGCGCGGCGACACGACGCTGCTGCGGATGTCGCCCACCACCGCGCCGGCGGGGTCGAGCAGCTCCGCACCGGTGGGGGGCGCGTCGATCCCCGCCGCGCGCAGCCCGCGCAGGTGCTTGTTCACGTGGCCGCGGAAGTGGATGCGCGCCACCACCTCCTGCCCGATGTAGCACCCCTTCGTGTACGAGATCGCGTGCAGCGCCTCGAGGTTGGCCTCCTGCGCCAGCGTCGTCTCGTCCATGTCGAGCCCCCACTCGGGGCGCCCCGCCTCCACGCGCGCCACCTCCCACGCCTGCAGCCCCGCCGGCGCCGCGCCCGCCGCCACCGCCCGCTCGCGGATCCGCTCCGCATCGCCCGCGGCGACGTAGAGCTCGAAGCCGTCCACCCCGAGGTCGGGGACGTGCGCGACCAGCACCGACACGCCCTCGATCTCCGCCGACACGTGGTGGTACGCGGGAAGGGTCCCGAGCCCCGCGGCGCTCCCCCCGGTGATCGCGGCCACCACGTTGCGCGCCTGCGCGCCGTGGATCCCGAGCACCTGCAGCGCCTCCCGCGCGTCGTGGTACTTCGCCAGGCGGGGGTTCACGTACTTCCGCACCATCTCCGTCCACCCCGCGGCGGCGCGCGCGGGGACGTCCACCAGCAGCCCCTCCGCGTCGCGGAAGATGCGCGCGTCGGCCACCACGCGCCCCTTCGCCGAGAGCGCCGCGGCGTAGAGCCCGTGTCCCGATTCGAGCGCCTGCACGTCGTTCGTCACGAGCCCACCCAGCACGTCGGCGGCCTTGTCGCCGGTGAAGCGCATGCGGCCGCGGTGCGAGTGGTCGAAGAGCGCGGCGCGGGTGCGCAGCGCGTCGTATTCGGCGGCGACGGTCGTGTAGGTGAGCACCACCGGGTGCCCCGCCACCTCCCCGGTCACCGGCTCGGTCGCCACGGGCGTGAGTGTCATGGGATTCCCTGGTCGGCGCGCGCGAGCAGCGCGTCGAGCATGTCGAGTGTGAGCCCGTCGAGGCCGGGCACCATCGCGTCGGCCTCGAGCGCTTCGTGCGGGGGCACCGCCCCGGTGACGACGCTGAGGATCCCCGCCGCGCGCGCCTCCGCCGCCCCCTCGGCGCCGTCCACCAGCGCCACGCGCCGCCCCGGGCCGAGCGGCCGGCGC
>DASWVQ010000367.1:0-2718 GCA_036401195.1 Gemmatimonadaceae bacterium | reverse complement strand
CCCCTGGCTCCTCCTCCTCTCGGCCGCCCTTGGCGGCTGTTCTCGTCTCCCGGCCGGGGGAAGCCCGTCGGGGGCGACGCCGGCGCCCGGTCCCTTCGGGGCGACGTCGGCGGCGGTGACCGCGGTGGACCTCCAGGCGCGGCTCACCGCCTTCGCGCACGACTCGATGCGCGGGCGCCGAGCCTTCAACGAGGACGGGCGGCGGGCGGCGCGGATCATCGCCACCGAGGTCGCGCGGCTGGGGCTCCGCCCCGCGGGGGACAGCGGCGGCTACCTGCAGCGGGTGCAGCCGGGCCCGAGCGACACGGTGTACGGCTACAACGTGGTGGCGGTGCTCCCGGGGAGCGACTCGAAGCTGGCGGGGGAGTACGTGGCCTTCGGCGCGCACCTGGACCACGTGGGCGTGCGGCGGCAGGGCGCGGTGGACCACGATTCCATCCTGGCCTTCAACGCCGTGGTGCGCCCGATGGGGGCCGACGACGGGGGGAAGCAGGCGCGCCCCGAGGACTGGCCACTGATCCGGGCGAAGCTCGACTCGCTGCGCGCGCTGCGGCCGGCGCGCCCCGACTCGATCAACAACGGGGCGGACGACGACGGGTCCGGCTCGGTGGCGCTGATGGAGCTGGCGGAGCGCTTCGCCCGCGACCGGGTCGCCCCGAAGCGGTCACTCATTTTCGTGTGGCACACGGGAGAGGAGTACGGCATGGTCGGCTCCCGCTGGTACACCGACCACCCCACCGTTCCCCTCGACGCGATCGTCACGCAGCTCAACATCGACATGATCGGCCGCGGCACCGTGCAGGACCTCCCCTCGAAGGGGGGGCCGCAGTACGTGGAGCTGATCGGGTCGAAGCGGCTGAGCAGCGAGCTCGGAGCGCTGGTGGAGGAGGTGAACCGCAAGTGGGACATGGGGTTCCGCTTCAACTACGAGTACGACGCCGCCGGCCATCCGGAGCAGTACTACTGCCGCAGCGACCATTACATGTACGCCCGCTTCGGCATCCCGGTGACCTTCTTCTCCACCGGCTCGCACCGCGACTACCACATGGTCACCGACGAGCCGCAGTACATCGACTACCGCAAGCTGCAGCGGGTGACCTCGCTCATCGGCGAAGTGGGGCTGGCGGTGGCGAACCTCGACCACCGGCCGGTGGTGGATGGGCCGAAGCCGGACCCCAGGGGCCGCTGCGTCCAGTAGCCACCCCACTCACACCCCACTCACACCCCACTCACGCCAGTCACGTCGCCTGCGTCGCCCCCCACCCCGCCCATGCTCCTTCGCCCACGCGGGCGCGCCCGCGCCCCGATGTTCTGGACCTCGCTCCTGCTGATCCTGGCGGGGGCGATCACCTGGCGCGTGACCTGGGTGTACGGGGCGGTGCGGGAGGAGCTGGGGAAGCAGCTCACCCTTTCCCTCGCCTCCACGGGCGGATCGCTCGAGAGCTGGCGGGCCACGCACCTGGGCCACGCCGAGCTGGCCGCGTCGGTGCTCGGCGAGGACCCGGTCACGCAGGAGCGGCGCTTCCACATCGTGGGGGACCGGCTCGCGCAGCGTGAAGGGTTCAGCGACGGCTGGCTGGTGCGGGCGGCGGGGCGGCCGGCGGCGTCGCTCCGCGGGACCCCCATGCCGGCGAAGTACGGGGCCCCCGCGCGGGAGGGGCCGGGTTCGGCGACGTTCGTGCTGCGATGCGACGCGGGGCGGGGCGGGGCGGGGACCTGCGTCGACTTCCGCGCCTCGATCCCCGACCCCGCCGACTCGGCACGGGCGGCGGGGCAGGTGGTGTTCCGCCTGCCGGCGCGCGACAGCACCTTCACCATGCTGCACGCGCCGCGGAAGGAGCTGCGCGAGCGGTCGGCGGTGCTCGCCCCCCTCGACGGGCATCCCGACTCGGTGGTGGTGCTGGTGTCGCGCGGGAATTTCGGGGCGACGCGCACCGGGCGGGTGCTCGCGCTGCGCGACCTCCCGCAGCCGGTGCTCGCGGCGTTCAGCGCCGCGCGGGTGGCCAGCGCCACCCCGCTGAGCGGTCGGGGACTCGGGATGTCTGGCGAGGACGTGTACTACGCGGCGGGGGCGATCGACGGCACCGGGTGGGTGCTGGCGCGCGAGCTGGAGGCGGCGCCGATCCTCCGGCAGATGAACATCCAGCTGGCGATCGAGGAGACGCTGATCGCCTCGCTCGTGATCGCGCTCGCCGCGCTGATCCGGAACCGGGTGCGCGCGGGGCGGCGGCGACGGCTGGAGGAGATCACCACCCTGCGCGCCGACTTCGTGGCCAGCGCGAGCCACGAGCTGCGCACTCCCCTCGCGCAGATCCGCATGTTCGCGGAGCTGCTGCGGAAGGGATCGCTGCGCAACGCCGAGGAGGCGGACCGCGCCCTCCGGATCATCGAGAAGGAGGCGAGCCGGCTCACGATCCTCGTGGACAACATCCTCAACTACGCCAGGCTGCGCCGGCGGGGGGAGTCGCATGCACAGGCGGGGGGGAACGGCGCCGGCGCGACGGCGCCGATCCCCGCCGACGTGGCGATCGACGTGGAGCAGGCGCTGGAAGCCTTCTCCCCCCTCGCCCTCGAGCGCGGGGTGCGGGTGGTGAGCGCGGTGGAGGGGCGGCCGCACGCGGCGGCGGACTCGCAGGCGCTCCGGCAGGTGCTGATCAACTTCCTGGAGAACGCGGTGAAGTACGGCCCGCGCGGGCAGACGGTGACGGTGGGCGCGCG
>DASWVQ010000366.1:0-4396 GCA_036401195.1 Gemmatimonadaceae bacterium | reverse complement strand
CGCCTCGCGCAGCGTGCGCCCGCGCTCCTCGGCGAGCTGGATGAAGTCCACCAGCAGGATCGAGTTGCGCACGATGATCCCCGCCAGCGCGATCATCCCGATCATCGACGTCGCCGTGAAGAAGGCGCCGGAGATCGCGTGCCCGGGGAGGATGCCGATCAGGGTGAGCGGGATCGGCGCCATGATCACCAGCGGGATGGTGAAGGAGCGGAACCACCCCACCACGAGCACGTAGATCAGGAGGAGCACCACCGCGAAGGCGAGGCCGAGGTCGCGGAACACCTCGATGGTCACCTGCCACTCGCCGTCCCACTTGATCGCCGTCTCGGTGAGGCTTGCCGGCTGCACCGCGTTGTAGCGCCCGATCGCCGCGCCGTTCACCTTGATCGCGTCGAGCTTGCGGTTCATCGCCATGATGGCGTACACCGGCGACTCGATCGATCCCGCCACGTCCCCCGTCACGTAGATCGCGGGGCGCAGGTCCTTCCGCACCCGCGCGCTCTCGCGCACCCCCTCCTGCACGCTCACGAAGCGGCCGAGGGGCTGCGGCCCCATCGCCGTGGCGATGGGCAGCGCGAGCAGCGCCTCCACCGACTGTCGCTGGTCGAGCGGAAGCCGGGGCACGATCTGCTGCGACTCGAGGGCGGTGCTCGATGCCGCCGCTCCCGCCGAAGCGCCGGAGAGCGCGAGGTACAGCGTCTGCGTGACCTGTTCCACGTTCGCCCCGGCGGCCGCGGCCTGCACGCGATCCACGCGGAAGAGCCGGCGCCCCTGCGGCGCCTCGACGGTCCAGTCCACGTCCACCACGCCATCGGTGGACTCGAACACCTGCTTCACCTCGCGCGCCGCGGCCAGCCTGGTGCTGTCGTCGGCCGCGTACACCTCCGCGACGAGCGTGGAGAGCACCGGGGGGCCCGGGGGGATCTCCGCCACCTTGGCGCTCGCGTCAAACGACCGCGCGATCGAGTCCACCGCCGGGCGCACCGCCACCGCGATCTCGTGGCTCTGCCGGTCGCGATCGCCCTTGGGAAGCAGGTTCACCTGCACGTCGGCGACGTTGGCGCCCCGGCGCATGAAGTAGTGCCGTACGAGGCCGTTGAAGTTGAAAGGCGCCGCCGTCCCCGCGTACACCTGCGTCGACGTCACCTCCGGCACCGTGCGCAGGTACGACGCAACCGCCTCCGCTGCGGCGTTCGTGGTCTCCAGCGTCGCCCCCTCCGGCAGGTCGAGCACCACCTGGAACTCGGACTTGTTGTCGAAGGGGAGCATCTTCACCTGCACCGCCTTGACGAACAGCAGCCCCACCGAGCCCACCAGCACCGCCCCGATGGCGCCGTAGAACACGAGCCGGGTGCGGCGGCGGTCCATCAGCGGGGTCATGATCCGGGCGTAGAAGCGCGCGAAGCGGGTCTCCTCCTCCGCCTCGTGCGCGCGGCTCGTCCCGAGCGAACGCGAGGGATCTGCCGCCGCCGTCTTCGCCACGTGCCCCTTCAGGAGCCGGTAGGCGAGCCACGGCGTCACGATGAAGGCCACGCCGAGCGACGCCAGCATCGCCACCGAGGCCCCCACGGGGATCGGGCGCATGTACGGCCCCATCAACCCGGAGACGAACGCCATCGGCAGGATCGCCCCGATCACCGTGAAGGTCGCGAGGATGGTGGGATTCCCCACCTCGTCCACCGCCTCCACCGCCGCCACCTCCGGCGAGCGGTCCCCCATCTTCAGGTGGCGGTAGATGTTCTCCACCACCACGATCGCGTCGTCCACGAGGATGCCGATCGAGAAGATCAGCGCGAACAGGGTGATGCGGTTGAGGGTGTAACCGAGGGCGTAGTAGGTGAACAGCGTCAGCGCGAGCGTCACCGGCACCGCCACCAGCACCACCAGCGCCTCGCGCCACCCGAGGAAGATCCAGATCAGCACCGTCACGCTCACGGTGGCGATGAGCAGGTGCAGGATCAGCTCGTTCGCCTTCTCCCCCGCGGTCTCGCCATAGTCGCGGGTGACCTCGACGCCCACGTCGGCGGGGACGAGGCGGCCCTTCGCCTCCTCGACCCGCTCGCGCACGGCGTGCGTGACCGCCGTGGCGTTCGCCCCCTGCCGCTTGGCGACGGCGATCGTCACCGCGCGCTCGGGGCTCGCGCCGCGCGCCGCGTGCGACACGTACGACTCGGGTTCCCCGGGGGCGTCCGACACCTCGGCCACGCTGCGCAGGTACACCGGCATCCCCCCGCGCACCGCGACCACCACGCTCCCCACCTGCTCCGGCGTCTCCAGCGGGGCACCGATGTCGATGCGCAGGTTGCGATCGCCGGTGGTGAGCTCGCCGGCCTGGAGCCTCGCGTTCGCCCCGCGCAGGGCCATCGCCACCTCGCCCGGCGTGACGCCGCTCGAGGCGAGCCGGGAGGGGTCGAGCACCACCCGCATCTGCCGCGGCATCCCCCCGATCACGGTCGCATCGGCCACCTCGGGCACGGTGCGGATCTCGTCCACCAGGTGCAGCGCCATCGCGTGCAGCGTGGTCGCGTCGTACTGCGCGCCGTGCAGGGTGAGGGCGAGCACCGGCACGTCGTCGATCGAGTGCGGCTTCACCAGGGGCTGGAGCGCCCCGGCCGGCACCTGGTCCATCGCGGACTGGAGCTTCGCGTGCACGCGGGTGACGCTGCGCTCCTGGTCCTCGCCCACCTTGAAGCGCACGGTGACCATCGCGTAGCCGTCGCCCGCCATGCTGTACACGTGGTCCACCCCCGGCAGCTCGAGCATCCGCTGCTCGATGGGCCGGGCGAGGAGGTTCTCCACCTCCTTCGGTCCCGCGCCCGGCATGGGGGCGATCACGTCGATCATCGGCACCGAGATCTGCGGCTCCTCCTCCCGGGGCGTGGCCATCATCCCCAGCGCGCCCACGGCGAGCGAGGCGATGGTGACGAGCGGGGTGAGGGGGGAGCGCAGGAACGACCCGGCGACCCGTCCGGCGATGCCCATGGCCTACTCCTTCGCCGCGGTGAGGGTGGGCACCAGGACGCGGTCGCCGGCACGCAATCCGGCGGTCACTTCCACCTGCGCGCCGTACTCCGCGCCGAGCCGCACCCAGCGGAGCATCTCGCGCCCGTCGGCGGCCCGCAGCAGCACGCCGGTGAGGTCACCCTCCCGGCGGATCGCCGCCCGGGGGACGAGCAGCCCGCGCCGCGCCCCCTCGCCACTCGGCAGCGCCAGGGTGGCGGCGCTTCCCGCGAGCCACCGGCCGTCGCGGTTGGGGATCAGCGCGTTCACCGTGTAGAGGTTCCCCGCCGAGGGCACCACGCCCTCGATCGTCGCCCGCACCGGCGTGCCTTCCACCACCGCCTCGATCGGCGCGCCGCGCCGCAGCGTGCGCACCGCGGCGGGCGGGGCGCTCACCGACACGCGCAGCGCGGACGCATCCTGCACGCTCACCAGCGGCGCGCCCGGGGCGGCGAAGGCCCCCGGATCCACGAAGCGCTTCGTCACCACGCCGGCGAATGGGGCGCGCACCACGGAGTACGCGCTGATCGCGCCCACCTCCGCCTGCGCCGCGCGCGCCGACCGCACCCCGGCCGCGGCGCGGGCGAGTCCCGTTTCCACCGCGTCGAGCTGCGCCCGGGTGGCGGCGCTGTCGGCGTACAGCCCGCGGATCCGCGCCGCCTGCACGCTGGCGTCGCGATACATCGCCTCGGCCTCGGCGATTCCCGCACCCACCTGCGCCTGCTTCGCCTCCAGGTCGCGCGCGTCGAGCCGCACGAGGGGCTGGCCGGCGCGCACGAGGTCGCCCTCGCGCACGAGCACGGCGGTCACGGTGGCCATGAGCTTCGTGCTCAGGGTGGCCTGCTGCAGCGGCGCCGCGGTGCCGGCGGCCTGCACGGCGGCGGTGAAGGTGGTGTCGGCGACGGTGACGACCATCCCGGCGCTCGGCACGGGCGCGGTCTCCGCGGGGGGCGGCTCGTCGCCGCCGCAGGCCGCGAGGGTGAGCGCCGCCACCGCGATCGGCAGCGCGAATCGGAACGGGCGAGGCATGGCGATGTCCTGTCGTGGGGATGTGAGTGACGTCATGGCGCGCGCTCCAGGGCGGTGAGCGCGGCGGGGTCGCCCCCGAGCGCGAGCTGGCGCTGCGCGGCGGCGACGATGGCGGCGTAGCGCGCGGCGGCGAAGCCGAGCGCGGTCTGTGTCTCGACCCCCTGGGCGTCGAGCAGGTCGGTGATCGTGGCGAGCCCGCCCTCGTACTTGCGCTCCACGATGCGGCGGGCCTCCGCGCCCTGGCTCACCGCGCGCTCGGCGATGGCGAGCCGCTGGAGGGCGGCGGCGAGCGTGGCGCGGCTCTGCTCCGCCTCCAGCGCGGCGGTCGCGTGCGCGGCCTCGGCGCCGGCACGGGCCGCGTCGGAGC
>DASWVQ010000365.1:0-5362 GCA_036401195.1 Gemmatimonadaceae bacterium | reverse complement strand
CCGCGCGGCCGTCGCGCGCGCGCGTCCAGGTGAGGAGGCCCGTGGCGCCCACGATCACCAGCGCGGCGCCCACGAGTCCCGCGCGCGCGGCGCGGCGCGGCGTGACGGCGAGGAAGCGGCGCGTGACGACGCTCATGCGGTCCGGGTGGCCGAGGAGCTCCACCACCCGCTCGGCGGTGGGGTAGCGGTCGGCCGGGGACTTCGCGAGCAGGCGCATCACGAGCCGCTCCAGCTGCTCGGGCACCTCGCGTCGCACGAGGCGGATGGAGCGCGGGGTGTCGCTCATGTGGCGCGCGATCACGGCCTGCGGATTGGGCCCGGTAAAGGGGGGCTCGCCCGCCAGCATCTCGTAGAGCACGCAGCCGAGGGCGTACAGGTCGCTGCGCGCGTCGAGGTCGCGATGCCCCGACGCCTGCTCGGGGCTCATGTAGGTGGGCGTTCCCAGGGTGAACCCGGAGCTGGTGACCGACAGCCGCTGCGCGGAGCGCTCCACGGCTCGGGCGATGCCGAAGTCGGTGACCACGGCGCTGTCGTCGGCGAGGAGGACGTTGCCGGGCTTCACGTCGCGATGGATGATGCCAAGGCGATGCGCGCATCCGAGGGCCTCGGCGATCTCGCGCGCAATGCGCACGGCGTCGTCCACCGGCAGCTGCTTCTCGCGATCCAGCCGGTCGCGCAGCGACTCGCCGGCGACGTAGGGCATGGTGTAGTAGAGGAGGTCCCCGTCCTCGTCCATGGAGAGGATGGGCACAATGCGCGGGTGGTACATCTTCCCGAGCATCTCGATCTCGCGGCGGAAGCGCTCGGTGCTCACCCCGCCGGCCAGCTCGGGGGGGAGGAGCTTCACGACGACGCGGCGGTGGAAGCGGGCTTCCTCGGCGACGAAGACGCGCGACATCCCGCCACCGGGGAGCTCCCGCTCGATGCGATACGCATCGCCCAGGGTGGCCTGGAGCTGGTCGCGCAGGTCGGACGTGCCCATGGTCCCCGGCTCCGCGGGAGGGGCGACAAATGTACGTCGGGCAGGGCGGGGGCGCTAACGGGTGCGGCGCGGGGCGTGACGGTGGGCCCCGGGGCGGGCCGGGTGGGGGCCGCGGCAGGGGGGCGCGGGGCGGCGGCGCGGTGCAAGCTGAAGCAGGGCGCAAGGTTGACTCCGGCCGCCCGGCTTTCTAATTTTCCATGCTCGCCCGGAAATCCTGGGCCTGTAGCTCAGTTGGTTAGAGCGCACGCCTGATAAGCGTGAGGTCAGAGGTTCAACTCCTCTCAGGCCCACTCGAACGATGGCCCCGCGCCGGCTCCTGCCGGGGCGGGGCTTCGTGCATGATGGGCCGTGTGCCGCGCCCGCCGCCGGACGCCACGCCCATCGTACCGGCGGCGCGCGCAGGCGCCGCTACCCAGCCGCCGCCCCGCCGAGGCGCGCCAGCAGCGCCGGGTCCAGGTGCACGTCCCGCTGCGGGAAGGGGATGCGGATCCCCGCGTCGGCGAGCGCCCACCAGATCGCCTCGTTCAGCTGCGACAGGAGGGGGCCCGAGCGCCACGGATCGTCGGTCCAGACCGACACGTCGAAATTCACGCTCGAGTCCCCGAATCCCAGCAGCAGCACCACCGGGGGGCGATCCGCCAGCCGCCCCGGAAAGGCCTCCGCCGTGCGCTCCAGGATCGTCCGCACCTGGTGCAGGTCGGAGTCGTACGCCACGCCCACGGCCGCGCGCAGCCGGTAGAGCGAGTCGCGGAGGGTGAAGTTCTTGATCGTGGACTGCACCAGCACGCTGTTCGGGACGATCATCTCCTCGTCGTGCCGCGTGCGCACGAGGGTGGCCCGCATCCCGAGCGCCTCCACCCGCACGACGGTCTGCTCCACCTCCAGCACGTCCCCGGGCTTGATGGTGCGCTCGAAGAGGAGGATCAGGCCGGAGACGAAGTTCTGGGCGATGTTCTGCATCGCGAAGCCCAGGCCGATGGCGAAGATGGCGCCGGCGGCAAAGAGCGCGGTGAGGCTCAGCCCCACCGTCTCGAGCGCCACGGACAGCGCCACCAGCATCACCGCATAATGGACGAGGCGGCGCACGGCGTGCAGATTCCCGTCGCGGACCGAGGGCCGGCGGCGCATGGCGCGCGCCACGGCGCCCTGCACCCCGGACGATACCAGCCGGCCCACCAGCACGATCAGCAGCGCCGTGAGCAGCGCCGCGAGGGTGACCGAGGTGTCCTGCAGGCGGAACAGCTCGCGCGTGAGCAGCTCGTGCACGGTCATGGTTGTCCCCATCGTGGAGGAGTCGATGTTCCGCAAGCGCCACCCGCCGGTCGGGGCGATGCCCGGCACCCTGGCGATGCCGCAGGACGCGGCGCCGCCGGTGATCCACATCATGGACTACGGGCCCACCCACGTCGAGGAGCAGTCGGGGGTCGCCCCGGAGGCGCTCCCCGCGCTGCTCACCCGCGACTCGGTCACGTGGGTCGACGTGCGCGGCCTGGGCGACGAGCGCACGCTGCGCGCCATCGGGGAGGCGCTGGGGATGCACGCCCTCGCCCTCGAGGACGTGGTCAACGTCCCGCAGCGGCCGAAGACGGAGGCATACGAGGGCCACCTCTTCCTCGTCGTCCGCATGCCCGAGGCCGAGGTCCGCACCTTCGCCACCGAGCAGGTGAGCCTGGTGCTCGGCCCCCGCTTCGTCGTCACCTTCCAGGAGCGCGAGGGCGACGTGTTCGAGCCGGTCCGGGCACGGATCCGCACCGGGCGCGGGCCGATCCGGCGCGCCGGCGCGGACTACCTGGGCTACGCGCTGGTGGACACGGTCGTGGACGCGTACTACCCGGTGCTGGAACGCGTGGGGGACCTGGTGGAAGCGCTCGAGGAGGAGGTGATCACCGCCCCCACCCGCCCCACCCTGCGCCGCATCTACGCCCTCAAGCGCACCGTGCAGGAGCTGCGGCGCACCGTCTGGCCCCATCGCGACGCGCTCGCCGCCCTCCTCCGCGACGAGTCCCCGTACCTCGGGGCCTCCGTGCGCGTGTACCTGCGCGACACGCACGACCATGCGATGCAGCTCCTCGACGTGCTGGAGAACTACCGCGACACCGCCACGGGGCTGCTCGACGTGTACCTCTCCAGCGAGAGCAACCGCACGAACGAGGTGATGCGGCTGCTCACGGTCGTGGCGAGCATCTTCATCCCGCTCACCTTCCTCGCCGGGGTGTACGGGATGAACTTCGAGGCGATGCCCGAGCTGCACTCCCGCATCGGGTATCCCGTGGTGCTCGCGACGATGCTGCTCACCGCCCTCGGGATGCTGGCCTGGTTCCGGCGCCGCGGCTGGCTCGGCACACCGGAGGAACCGGCCGCCGGCCCCGCGCACGAGGTGCTGGAGGCCTACCTGCCCGCCGACGAGCGCCGCTGAGTCGCCCCGCCCGCGCATCCCCACCCCCGCTCCCGCCTCCCGCCCCCTCCATGACCGAACCCCGCTCGCTGCTCCTCCAGGACCGGACGCTCATCGTCACCGGCGCCGCCTCCGGCATCGGCCGCGCCGTGGCCCTCGCCGCCGCGCGCGAGGGCGCCCGCGTCGTGCTCGCCGACATCGCCGAGGCGGAGGGAGAGGAAACCGTCCGGCTGGTGACCGGCGCGAGCCCCGCCGCGGAGGCGATCTTCGTCCGGGCCGATGCGGCGAGTGCCGACGACCACGACATGCTGGCGCGCACCGCGGTGGCGCGCTTCGGCGCCCTGCACGCGGCCTGCAACAACGCGGGGATCGGCGGCGAGCTGAATCTCCTCGCCGGGATGTCGCTCGCCGGATGGCAGCGCGCCATCGACGTGAACCTCTCGGGCGTCTTCTACGCCTTGCGCGCGCAGATCCCGCACATGCTCGAGGCGGGCGGCGGCGCCATCGTGAACGTCGCCTCCATCCTGGGGCAGGTCGGCGAGCGGCGCTCCGCGGCCTACGTCGCCGCCAAGCATGGCGTGGTTGGACTCACGCAGGTCGCGGCGCTGGAGTACGCCACGCGCGGGGTGCGCGTGAACGCGGTGGGGCCGGGGTACATCGACACCCCGCTGCTCGCCGGCGTCCCCGACGAGGTGCGCCGCACCCTCGTCGCGCTCCACCCGATGGCACGGCTGGGACGGGCGGAGGAGGTGGCGGAGCTGGTGGTGTGGCTCGCCAGCGACCGCGCGAGCTTCGTCACGGGCAGTTACCACCCGGTGGACGGCGGGTACCTGGCGCGCTGAACACCGCGGGCCCGTCACGCACCCAGGGGTGCGGCAGGGAATCTGCGTGACCGGGGGCCACCCCATCACCGGAGCGGGAGCATGACCATCCAGTGGCAGCACGACCTCGAGCAGGCGCTCGGCCAGGCGGCGACCGCGAAGAAGCCCGTCCTTCTCGACTTCAGCGCGGCGCCCATGTGAAGTGGCTGTGCTCGGCTGGAAGCCGAGGTGTGGCCCCTCGAGCGCGTGGAGCGCTTCGTGGAGTCGAATTTCATTCCCGTGCGCGTGCACGTGCGCGACCAGGCCGACGCATTCCAGCGCCTGGGCGAGCGGTACAGCGCCCAGTGGACCCCGACCACCCTCGTGCTCTCGCCGGACGGCACGGAGCGCCACCGGGTGGAGGGATTCCTCCCTGCCGACGACCTGCTCGCGCAGTTCGAGCTGGGGCTGGCGCAGGTGGCCTTCGCGCGCGGCGACTGGGAGGCGGCTGAACGGCACTTCACGGCGGTCGCGGAGGGACAGCCCGAGGGCGACGCGGCGCCGGAGGCGACGTACTGGGCCGGCGTGTCGCGCTACAAGGCCTCGAACGACGGCGCGGCGCTCGCCGACACGGCGAAGCGGCTGGCGGCGCGGTATCCCGGCAGCACCTGGGCGAAGAAGTCGAGCGTCTGGCAGTGAGCCGTGAGGGGCGCGACGGCCCGCCCGGGGATCATGTCCCGGTGTCGGGCGGGGCCCCCCGGGAGCGGGCGGACCCCTAGCCGCGCCGCGTCACCCGCTGCATGATCGTATCCCTTACAGTTCCCCCGCCCTTTTCCCGACTGCGCATCACGCCGCCGCGGTTGCATCGTCGCCCATGGAAGATCTCCCACCCTCACGGTGCCCATGACTTCGATCGCTTTTCCCTCAGACATCGAGATTGCCCAGGGGGCGACGCTGCGCCCCATCACCGACGTGGCCGGTGACCTGGGGCTCGACGCCGACGACATCGACCAGTACGGCCGCTTCAAGGCGAAGCTGCCGGTGGAGCTCGCGCAGCGCCCCGCGCGCGGGAAGCTGGTGCTGGTCTCCTCGATCAACTCCACCCCGGTGGGCGAGGGGAAGAGCACCACGATGGTGGGGCTCGGCCAGGCGCTGCGCCGGCTGGGGACGAACGCGGTGGTCTGC
>DASWVQ010000364.1:0-4080 GCA_036401195.1 Gemmatimonadaceae bacterium | reverse complement strand
GCCCCGCGGATCGCGATCTGAGCGAGGGACGGGGGACCGCATCGCGGGGTCCCTTCGACGGGCGCCTGGCGTAGAGCGACGAGCGTCGAGCAGCGGAGCGGAGCGACCAGCGACTGGCGACGAGCGACTGGCGACGCCGTGGCGCGCCGGGGCCTCGCGAGGCGCTCGTCGCCACGCGCCAGGCGCTCCGCTCCGCTGCTCGACGCTCGACGCTAAAACGCCAAGGTTTTCCTCCCCCAAAACACCGACGGGGCCCCCGCACGATGTGCGGAGGGCCCCGGTTGTCATGGCGGCCGGCCCGAAGCCGGCGCCGACTCAGACCTTGTGGCGGAAGGTGATCCGGCCGCGGGTCAGGTCATAGGGCGACACCTCGACGGTGACGCGGTCACCAGCGAGGATGCGGATGCGGAACTTGCGCATCTTTCCCGCCGTGGTGGCCAGGAGGGTGTGCCCGTTCGTGAGCGCAACGCGGAACATCGCGCTCGGAAGCACGTCGGAGACGACTCCCTCGAGTTCGATCGCTTCCTGCTTCAGCGTCCCGCCTTGCGACGACGAGCCGCCTTGGCCTTCAGCTGACGCGCCTCGCTCGGCTTCACGTAATGCCGGCGCTGGCGCAGCTCCTTCAGCACGCCCGCCTTCTGCACCTTCTTCTTGAACGCCTTCAGCGCCCACTCGATGCGGTCCGCATCGGTCAGGTCCACCTGGATCATGCCCTGCTCCCGTGTGTGGCTGGTAAGAAACGGAATCCCGGGGCCCCTCACGTCGTGAGGGGCCGCGGGAGGTGACCGTGTTAGCGGCCGAGGCGGGTCACGTTCTCCGCCGCGGGGCCCTTCTGGCCCTGCACGACGTCGAACTCGACGCGCTCACCCTCGGCGAGCGTCTTGAAGCCGCTGCCCTGGATGGCCGAGTGGTGCACGAAGCAATCCTTCGCGCCGCCCTCGGGAGTGATGAAGCCGAAGCCCTTCGTGTCGTTGAACCACTTCACGGTGCCGGTCGTACGCATTGTCCTACTCCTGATGTGTTGTGCTGAAGTCGGAGCACGGACAGTGTTCGGTCCCGACGACAACGTGCTCGTGAACTCCCCCTCACGATGGGCCCCGCCGGACGGCGGTTGCGACACGACAAAAAAGGGCCTGCGCGCTGGCAGGCCCCTGATCACCGGAACATGTCCACGCGCAAGCGCGTGAGCCGCATCCCTGAATCTATTGCGACCGTTCATGGAAGGCAAGCGGCGATGCCGCAGGGGGATGCACCGCCGGCGGGCCCTTCGCCGCCCCCACCCCCTCGGCCGCCTTCGCCAGCCGCAGGGTGAACCGCGATCCCGCCCCCTCCACGCTCTCCGCCGTCAGCTCCCCCCCCATCCGGCGCGTCAGGTCCCGCGAGATCGCCAGCCCCAGCCCGATCCCCTCCCGGCTCCCCCAGGGGAGCCGGCTCACCTGCACGAAGGGCTCGAACACCGCGGCCAGCCGCTCCGGCGGGATCCCGATCCCCGTATCTGCCACCGTGAGCCGCAGGTCGGCCCCCCGGCAGTCGCACTCCACCGAGATCCGCCCCCCCGAGGGAGTGAACTTGATCGCATTCGTGAGGAGGTTGAGCATCACCTGCCGCAACCGCTCCCCGTCCGCCACCACCCGCGCCCGGCAGGGCGACTCCCCGCAGGCGTAGGTGACCTCATAGCGGAGCCCGCGGGCGCTGAGGAGGGGGGCCACCAGCCCGTGCAGCTCCTCGATCGACTCCGCGATCGCCACCGGCTGGAGCGCGAGGCTCACCTCCCCCGCCTCCAGCCTGGCAAAGTTCAGCACGTCGTTGATGATCGAGAGCAGGTGCTGCCCGTTCGCCTTGATCCGGCGGAGGTCCTCGAGCTGCTGCTCCGAGACGCTCCCGCGCAGCCCCGCTTCCATGAGGTCCACGTAGCCGGCGATCGCGTTCAGCGGGGTGCGCAGCTCGTGGCTCATCATCGCCAGGAACTCGCTCTTGGCCCGGTTCGCCTCCTCCGCGTGCACGCGCATGGTGTCGGCCAGCTCGCTCCGCTGCTCCAGCTCCTCGGTCGTGGCCTGGAGCTCCTGGTTCGCGGCTTCCAGCTCCACCGCCTGCTCCTCGAGCTGCTGCTTCTGGATCTCCAGCTCCACCGCCTGCTCCTGGAGCTGCTGCTTCTGGAGCTCCAGCTCCAGCGCCTGCTCCTCGAGCATGGCGTTCTGCCGCCCCAGCTCCGCGGCGGCTTTCGCCTCCTGCGACGCATACCCCAGGATCGACCGGTTGAGCGCCCACGCCGCGAGGGCGACGACGACGCTCCCCAGACCCAGCAGCACGAAGAGGACTGCCGCGGTCCGGTCCTCGCGCCGGGTGCGCGTTTCGAGCTTCACCCCCTCCGCCCCCTGGATCGCCGACACGAGCGCACGCGCGCTGTCCATCAGCGTCCGTCCGCCCCCCGCCACGATCGCCTGGCGGGCGGCGTCGAACCCCGCCTGGTCCCGGATGGCGGCGCGGGACGCGAGCACGCGGAGCCGGCTGGCCGCCACCTCGGTGAGCGCCGCGACCCGGGCCTGCTGCGACGCGTCGCCCCGGGTCAGCGCGCGGAGGCTGCGCCCCGCCGCCATCACGTCGCGCGCCGCCCCGTTGTACGCCCCCAGGTACAGCGAGTCGCCGGTGATGACGTAGCCCCGCTGCCCGGTCTCGGCGTCGGTAAGGCGCTGCAGCAGGCTGTCCGACGCGGCCAGCACGTCGCGGGTTCGCGACACCTGCTCCCGCTGCTCCCGCACCCGGAGGAAGCCCGCGGCCACGAGCACGCCCAGCCCCAGGACGATCGCCGGGGGAGCGATCGTGAGGAGGCGCCGGCGGCGTGGGGACATGTGGTAGGGCATCGGTCGCAACGGTAATAGTAGGGCGGGCCCGGCGCCACGACCCCCGGGCCCGTGGCGTGACGACGGTGCACCCCCCCGGCGAAGGCGGAACACGGCTTGCGGGCCGCGCGTTCACCCCCACCGGAGCCTCCCGCCCATGCACCCGGACCACGAGCTTCCCCCTCCCGCCCTCTCGGAGCTCCTCGCGGCAGCCGAGGCCCCTCGCGGCGACGCGGGCGACGCGGGCGACGCGGGCGGAGCGGGCGACGCCCGGCCCGTGCTGCTCCTGGGGCAGCATGCCTCGGCCGCGGGGCTCGCCGGCCCCGTGAGCCGGCGCGGCTTCCTCGCGCGCGCCTCCGTGCTCTCCCTCGCCGTGCCCGGACTCGGCGCGGCCCTCGCCGGCTGCGCACGCGACGACCAGCGCGCCGACAGCACCGCGGGCGGCGCGGGCACCAGAACCGAAACCTCGGGGCGCGGTGCCGCGGACCGGGGAGCGCTGCAGAACTCGAGCAGTCGCCTCGACACCGCGGTGGTGCACGAAGCGCACGGCCGCACCACCGCCGCGGGGGTGACGGCGGCGAGCGTGCCCTTCCACCGCTACGACCCCACCCTCCCCCCCGCCGCCACGGGGGGCGTGGTGAAGCTGCACTGGCACGCGCGCGAGACCGCCGTGCGCATCGACGACGACACCGTCGTCGCGGGATGGACCTTCGAGGGCGACATCCCGGGACCGATCGTGCACTGCCGCGTGGGCGACACGGTGGAGTTCACCCTCACCAACGACGTGGACATCCCGCACTCGATGGACTTCCACGCCGCGCAGGTCGACCCGAAGGTGGCCTTCCGCTCGGTGACGAAGGGCCAGTCGGTGACCTACACCTTCAAGCCGAAGTGGGCCGGGGCGTTCATGTACCACTGCGGCACCGCGCCGGTGCTGATGCACATCGGCTCCGGGATGTACGGCGCGATCATCGTGTCGCCGAAGGAAGGGCTGGCCCCCGCGCGCGAGTTCGTGCTGGTGCAGGGCGAGTGCTACCTCGGCGCGGCGGGAGCGGGCGGGGTGCGCCCCTTCGACTACCAGAAGATGCTGTCGACGCTTCCCGACTTCGTGTCGTTCAATGGCCGGCCGAACCAGTACATCGAGGCCCCCATCCGCGTGAAGCGCGGGGACCGGGTGCGCTTCTGGGTGGTGAACGCCGGGCCCACCCACCCCTGCAACTTCCACGTGGTGGGGGAGCAG
>DASWVQ010000363.1:0-20897 GCA_036401195.1 Gemmatimonadaceae bacterium | reverse complement strand
CGGCCCAGCCGGGACCCGCGTGCGCGAGGAGGGCGGCGATGGGCGCGACGAGGGCGACCAGCACGGCGGGCCACATCGCCGCCCAGGCGCCGCGGGCGGTGTCGGCGCTCGCGCGCTCCGCCTCGGAGGCGGTCTGCCACTGGAGGAGGTTCCGTCGCGACACGAGGGTGCGCCAGAGCGAGCGGGCGATCGCGTCGACGGAGATCCAGGCCTGGTGCGGCAGGAAGGCGAGGGTGACGGCGACCTGGCGCGCGCTCGTCTGCAGGTCGCGGCCGATGGCGCCGTAATACGCGCGCCAGGAGCGGTCGAGCGGGGGCCGGAGCACGGCGAGCAGCGCGGACACGATCCAGGGCGCGGCGATCGCGAGCAGCGTGAGCAGCGTCCAGCGGAGCGGCGAGCCGGGGAGGATCGTCCACCCCGCGAGGAGCAGGAGGAGCTGGCTCGCTTCCACCAGGCTTCGCCGCAGGTTGTCGAACAGCTTCCAGCGCGAGAGGAGGGAGAGGCCGTTGGGCTCCGGCCCGTCGGGTCCCGGCACGGTGGGGGTGAGCCAGCGCGTGAGCTGCCAGTCGCCGCGGATCCAGCGATGCTTGCGCCGCGCGTGCGTGAGGTAGCGCGACGGATAATCGTCGAACACCTCGATGTCGGTCGCCAGGCCGGCGCGGGCATAGCTCCCCTCGATGAGGTCGTGCGAGAGCAGGGTGTTCTCGGGGAAGCGCCCGTGGGTCGCCTGCTCGAAGGCGTCCACGTCGTAGATCCCCTTCCCGGTGAAGCTCCCCTCGCCGTAGAGGTCCTGATAGACGTCGGAGACGGCGGTGGTGTACGGGTCCACGCCGGGGTGGCCGGAGTGGATGGCGGCGAACCGCGAGGCGTAGGCGCTGGGCAGCGACACGCCGACGCGCGGCTGGAGGATGCCGAAGCCACGCGTCACGCGGCCGCGCGCGGGGTCGTACACGGCGCGGTTCAGCGGGTGGGCGAGCGCGCCGATGAGCAGGGGCGCGGCGCCCGGGGGGAGGATCGTGTCGGCGTCGAGGGTGATCGCGTATTTCACCCCGCGCAGGGTGCGCACGTCGCCCTCCACCACCGAGAAGGCGTCGGCGGCGCCGCCGCGCAGGAAGCGGTTGAACTCCGCCAGCTTGCCGCGCTTGCGCTCCCACCCCATCCACACCCCCTGGCGCGGGTTCCAGCGGCGCGGGCGGTGGAACAGGTAGAACTCGTCCGTGCGCGGGCGGGCGTAGCGCTCGTTGAGCGCGCGCACCCCCGCGACGGCGGCGGCGACGATCGCGTCATCGCCCGGGCGCACCTCGGTGTCGGCGTCGGTGAAGTCGCCCAGCACCGCGAAGTGCAGGTGCGCTTCCCGGTTGGCGAGGAACTGCACCTCGATGTTCGCGAGCGCCTCGTGCACGGCCTCCACGCTGCCGAAGAGCGTGGGCACCACCACGGCGGTGCGGAACTCCGGGGGCACGCCGTCGGGGCCGGAGAAGTCCAGCTTGGGCAGGGTGCGCGGCGGGAGCAGCGCCGTGACCAGCTGGTCCACCACCTCGACCGCGACCTGGTTCGCGGGGAGGAGGGCGAGGAGCACGATGACGGCGAGCGCCCCCGCGCCGGCCAGCGGGCCGGGGCCCGCGAGCGAGAGCATGGCGGCGAGGGCGGCGACGGTGCCCGTCACGATCCCGCCGAAGAGCACCACGTTGGGGTGGCGCAGCACCCAGCGGTGCACGGCCTCGCGCGGGGCAGGGGTGTAGCCGGTCGCGGCCTCCAGCGCGGGAAGTCCCGCGTCGACCAGGTAGTACCCCACGTGTCCGCGGGCGGCGTCGCCGGGCCACTCGCGCGCGCCATCCGCCGCGAGCTGCACCGCCAGCTCGGCGACCTCACGCTCGGGGCGATGGGTGCGCCGGGCGATGCGTTCCACGGCGTGGCGATAGTCATCGCGCGTGGCGAAGGTCATCTGCGCGTACACTCCCGCCGGTTCCGCGCGCAGCACGGCCTCGATCACGCTCTGCCGCTCGACGAAGGCCTTCCAGTCGAGCCGCCCGATGGCGCGCAGGCTCGTGATGCTGTTGGCCGTCATCACCTGCGTGAGGGCGAGCCGCTCGTTGGCGCGGGCCGCCGCATCCTCGGGGCTCACCCCCTCCTCGGCGAGCCAGGGCTCGAGCCAGGCGAGGGAGGTGAGCGTGTCGTCGGCCATCCGGAGCTCGCGCAGGAAGCGCGAGACGAACACCGGGGTGAGCGGCGGATGGTGCTCGAGGAAGGCGTGGAGGGCGGCGGGGAGTGCGCTGTCCGCGCGGCCCCCGCGGCGGGCGATGCGCGCCGCCCACGCCTGGGCCAGCTCGACCTCGTCGAGCCGGTGCAGGGTGCGGAGCGCCATGCGGCGCACGTTCTCGATCAGCCCGAGCCGGAGCATCGCCGGCATCGCCCAGAGCTCGCCGATGGCGAGGGGGGTCAGCTCCTGGAAGGCGGCGACGAACAGGTCCACGTTCGCCCGGTCGACGCGCCCCTCGGTGTGGCCGATGAGGGTGGTGGCGATCTCGTACACCCGCGGGTACCCCGCGAGGTGCCCACTTCCCAGCTCGGCGAGCTCCCCGTAGTAGCTCCGCGGGAGGCTGTCACGCACCTCCGCCACGTGCTCGTCTATTACGTGGAAGTTGTCGAGGAGCCACTCGGCCGCCGGCTCCACCTCGGCGCCCGAGGCGGCGACGGCGGTGAGGCGGTCGCGGGCCTCGTCGAGCACCCACCGGGTGTCGGCCAGGCGGGTGAGCAGGGGCGTGCGACGCACCCCCTCGCCCGGCAGGCGGAGCTGCTGCGCGACGGCGAGGGTCCGCGCGCGCTCGGCGAGTCCCTCGGTGCCGAGGGGCTCGCCCTGGATCGGCCCCACGAGCAGGTCGTGGACCGAGCCCCGCTGTTGGAGGAACAGCGATCGGAGCCGGCCGGGGGGCCGGCTCGCGCGGGCGGGGTTGTTGGTCACCCGGAAAGGTATCGCAAGAGCCGACCCGTCGCGCTGGGACCGGCATGCCGTGGATGTGACCCAGGGCACGCCGCGCGGGGTGAAGTTACCCCATCTTCCCGTGGGGCGGTGTCGGCGGCATGCCGCGATCTCGCCCTCGCGCGCGATCCGCGCGCCCCGCTGTGGGGGCGTGCCGCGCGGCCCCCCTCCCGCGGCGTTCCCGCCACGATTCCCATGCCGATCCTCCTGTCCGACCGCGAGCAGTGCGAGCTCCGCGAGGGCCGACACTCCCTGGGCGGCGACGCCCCCGACGCGGTGCCCCTCGCGCCGCTGCTGGCCTACCCCCTCGCCGGCACGATCACCATCCGCGACGGGGCGGAAGCCACGATCCAGCGGCTCACCTCCCGGATCCCCCTGCGGGTGAATGGCACGATGCTGGGGGCGGTGCCGGAGGTGCTCGACGAAGGCGCCTCGATCCAGGTGGGGGACGTGCGCATGACGTACCGGCGCCAGGCGGACCCGCCGGCGGCGGCCGCGGCGGCGCCCCCGCGCCCGCGGCAGGCGGACCTCGCCACCCAGGTGATGGCGACGCTCGCGCGCCCGGGGGCCACCGCGGCGCTGGTGTCGCTCCAGAGTGGGAAGGTGGTGAAGCTGGCCGGCGACGTGGTGCTGGTGGGGCGGAGCGAGGACGCGAACGTGGTCCTCAGCGGCGCCGGCGTGTCGCGGCGTCACGCGCTGCTCGTGCCGGAGGGCGACAACTGGGTGCTCACCGACGAGAGCACCAACGGGAGCTACGTGAACGGCGCGCGGATCAATGGCGCGACCCGGCTGCACCCGGGCGACGTGATCGCCTTCGGGGAGGAGCACTTCCGCTTCGGCCTCCTCGACGCCTTCTCATCGGCGGGGGGGGCGCCGGCGTCGCTCGCGCGGGTGGAGATCGCGCGCGGCTTCGAGAAGCGCACGCACGTGATCGATCGCCCGGTATGCACCATCGGTCGCGGCGCACACAACGACCTGCGCATGGACGACGAGAGCGTGTCGCCGAGCCACGCGACGCTGCTGCTCAAGGGGGAGACCTGGTTCGTGAGCGACCTGCGCTCCGCCACGGGGACGTGGCTCGACGGGTACCGGGTGGCGGGGGAGCGCCCGCTGGTGCCGGGCGCGGAGATCCTGGTGGGGGCGGTGAAGCTGATCTTCTGGCCGGGGGCGAGCGTGGGGGCGGAGCAGGGGCGGCGGCCGGCGGCGGGGATGCTGCGGCGGATCGTGGACGTGCTGTTCGTGCGGCCGAGGGAGCACGCGGAGGAGCGGCGGCGGGCGGTGCGATAGGCGGGGGTGGAACGGCAACTGACGGCCGCCGGCTCCCGGCCCTCGGCCCTCGGCTCTCGGCACGAGATCGGAAGCGAGCGGCGCGCGGGGGCGCGCGCGCTCGATCTTCCTTTTTCGACGACGTTCAACCTCGATGCGGTTTGCGCGCTAAAGGGCCGCGAAGCGGCCCAGGCGCGCTTCCGATTTCGTGCCGAGAGCCGACAGCCGAGGGCCGAGGGCCGGCGGCCGTCATGGGCAGGTCCCCCCCGAAACAACGGCGCTCGACCGCCCGTAGGGAGTTCCGATGCCGTATGCGCCCCCGCTGGCGCCGGCAGCTCTCGGGACGGGAGGGTTCCGTGCGCTTCCTCTGGACGATGTTCAAGGTGCTGATCGGGCTCGCCATCGCGCTTCCCCTCGGGATCCTCGCGCTGACGGTGGGCTTCGGGGTGCTGGGCGCGATGCTCGGGCTCGCCGTGCTCGCCCTCAAGCTGGCGGTCTGCGCGCTCCTCGCCTACGGCGCCTTCAAGCTCGTGGGGGCGTTGCTCGGTGGCCGCCGGACGGCTCCCGTGGCGCCGGCGCCGCGCCCGCTGCCGGCGCCGGACCCGCACTACGAGGCCGCCATGCGGGAGCTCGACGAGGCGCTCGGGGAGCGGCCCCGCCGCTACTGAGCGAGGCTCACGGCGACAGCGTCACCCCCGCGAGGGTTGCCAGCGCGCCGAGCGTGGTCTGCGCGGCGTTGAGGCCGAGGCGGAAGTCCGCGTCGCTGAAGCTCGCGTACCGGTCGGTGGGCTGGTGCCAGTGCGGGTCCCAGCCGCCCCCCACGTGCGCGCCGCGCTCGTTCTCGCGCAGGCTGATCGACGGGACCAGGTCCATGAAGG
This sequence comes from Gemmatimonadaceae bacterium, assembly GCA_036401195.1. GTDB lineage: Bacteria > Gemmatimonadota > Gemmatimonadetes > Gemmatimonadales > Gemmatimonadaceae > JACDHQ01. The sequence continues at coordinate 15,773 of DASWVQ010000363.1, read as the reverse complement.
GCGAGGAGTCGGTGTTCGTCATGTGCTGCCCGACGGTCGCGGGATAGTCGGTCGCGTACTTCTCGTTCGCGTCGGCGAAGGCCCACGCCAGCGCCTGCGATGCGTTCGCCTGCCGGGACTTCGATTGAAACTCGATGTTCACGTCGGCCTCCGCGCGCTGCGCCGGCGCGAGCGTGCCATCGGCGCGGGGCATCCCGTGGTCGAAGAGCATCATGTCGTGCTGGATCATCCCCAGCCAGCGCGGCTCGGGAAAGCGTCCGGAGCCCGCCGGCTCCTCCTTCCCCTGGAGCGCCTGTCGCTGGGCCACGTACGCGCGCGCGCCATTGAGCCCCGTCTCCTCATTGTTGAAGAGGATGAAGCGGATCGAGCGGTCGGTGGTCACGTCGGGACTGCTGAGGATGCGGGCCAGCTCCATCACGAGGGCGGTGCCGGAGCCGTCGTCGTTCGCGGCTTCACCCCAGCCGATGCCATCCATGTGCGCGCCCACGATGTACATCTCGCCGGGATGTGTGGCTCCCACCTTCGTGCAGTACACCTCCTGCCGCTCCCCAGGCACGCTCGGCTCGCTGTTGAGCCGGCGGAGGGCGGTGTCGGGCTGCGCGAGGGAATCGGTGTTGACGCCGATCCCGCCCACGGTGCCGCGCAGGCGCGCGCCCCCCTGCGCCGCGCGGGGGATGCGCTTGTTCCCACGCGGGGTGCCTCCCGCCGGTGTCCTCACCCCGGCATCCGCGCGGGGTGCCGGCGGCTGGAAGTCGTAGGTGATACGGGCAGTGTTCGTGCAGCCGTACGACCGGAGCTGCGCCTCGATCCAGTCCACGGCGGCGCGGTTGCGCGCCGTCCCCTGGCGCCGGTCGCCGAAGCGCGTGAGCGCCTTGATGGTCGCCTTGTAACGCTCGAGGTCGAGCCGGCCCACGAGCGCGCGGATCACCGGATCGGCGCTGTCGGCCGCGGGGGCCGCCCGGGTGGGGGCCTGTGCCGCGAGGGCGCCGCCGAGTGGCGCGGCGGCGCACAGGGCGAGGAGCAGCGCGGGGAGCGCGCCGGGGGCGCGGCGGGAGGGGCGGAGAGGCACGCGATCGGGGGGTGAAGGTCCAGGCTATTGTACGTGCGGGCCAGCCGGGCTGCTGCGGCGACCCCCCAGCGCCGGCCCGGGCGTGCGGTCGGGCGGGACCGTGGATTGCACAGGAGTCCGCCTCATGTCATCCCCTTCCAGCTCCCGATGAGGGCCACCGGCGACCGGGGCCCGGCCGCGATCGCTCCCCCGATCGAGGCGGGATTCCGCCGCGCGCGCGAGGAGCTCGGGATCCGCTCCGGCTTCCCGGACGACGTGCTCCGCGAGGCCGAGCGTGTGTCGCGCGAACGGATCCCGGCGGCGTCGGCCGCGCACGTGGATCGCACCGCGATCGAGTTCGTCACCATCGATCCGCCGGGGAGCCGCGACCTGGACCAGGCGGTGCAGGCCGGGCGAGAGGGGGAGGGATACCGGCTGCGCTACGCCATCGCCGACGTGGGCTTCTGGGTCGATCGGGGGGGCGCGATCGAGCGCGAGGCCTGGCTGCGGGGGGTGACCTTCTATGCCCCCGACTGCCGCGATCCCCTTTATCCCCCCGTGCTCTCGCAGGGCGCCGCCAGCCTGCTCCCGGACCAGCCGACCCCCGCGCTGCTCTTCGACTTCGTGCTCGACTCCCGCGCCGAGCTGGTGTCGTGGACGCTGGAGCGCGCGCTCGTGCAGAGCCGCGCACAGCTCACCTACACGGAGTTGCTCGCGGGGGCGACGGGTGGCGCCACCGCGAAGGCGCCGGCGCAACCCGGCGCACAGACGCTCGCGCTCCTCGGCGAGATCGGCCCGAAGCTGCTGGCCCTCGAGGTGGAGCGGGGCGGGGTGTCGCTCCCGGTGCGCGACCAGCACGTGGAGCGCCGCGCCGCGGCACGACTCGGCTACGCCCTCAGCTACGAGGCGCCGAACGAGGCGGAGCAGTGGAACGCGGAGGTGTCGCTGCTCACCGGGCACGTGGCGGCGATGCGCATGATCGAGGCGAAGGCAGGGCTGCTGCGCACGATGCCCCCCTTCGACGATCGCGAGGTCGCCCACTTCCGCCGGATCGCGCAGGCGCTCGGCTTCCCCTGGCCGGAGGGGATGTCGTACGCGGCCTTCATGCAGGGGGTGAGCGCGCGGCACCCGCGCATCGACGTGCTGGTGCGGCAGGCCCGGCGCGTGATGCACGGGGCGGAGTACGTCGCCTTCGACGGCGCGCCCCCGGAACAGGCGCTGCATGGCGCCCTCGCCTTCCCGTATGCGCACGCCACCGCCCCGCTTCGCCGGCTCGCCGACCGCTACGTGCTCGACCTGGTGGCGACGCTCGCCGCCGGTGCGCGGCCCGGGGCACCGGAGGTGACGACGCTGGCCGCCCTGCCACCGGTGATGGCGGAGGCCACGCGCAAGGCGAACCAGCTCGAGCGACGCGTGGTGGACGTGGCCGAGGCCTGGGCGCTGCACCAGTGCGTGGGCGACACGCTGCACGCGACGGTGATCGACGCGCAGCGCGGGACGATCGAGGTGCAGGTGGAAGAGCCGCCGATCCGCGCCTCGTTGCCAGACGGCGCGGGCGCGCCCCCCGCGCTCGGGACGACGGTCGACGTGCGCGTGGAGGGGGTGGACGTGGCGGAGGGGAAGGTCGTCCTCGCGCTGGCGCGCTGACTCAGTAGCCGCGCGACGCGCCCCCTCCGCCCGCGGAGCCGCCCCCGAAGGAGGAGCCGCCACCACCGCCGCCCCCACCCCCGCCGGAAGAGCTGAAGCTGCTGCGCGACGAGGACGGTTCGGGGAGCTGCGGGATGATGACCTGCTTCTCCGAGTGGGCGCCGCAGTTGCGGCAGTCGGTCACCACGCGCGCCAGCCCGGCCATCGACCGCGTGGCGGGGGCGATCGTCTGCGTGACCGACGACGCGGTGCGCCGGTGACACGACGCGCACTCCCGGTACCGGCTGAACCAGTTGCGCCAGGGGACGATCTCGGTGGCGCCGCAGGTGGCACAGCGCCACACGTCGTAGTCCACGCTCCGCAGCTCTTCCTCGAGCCGGGCCTCGCGCGGGAGGGCGGCGTCGTCCTCCGCCTCGGCGAGGCGGTGCATCGCGCCGTGGCCTTCCGGGCAGCGGCGGGGGCGCCGGCGCCAGAACAGTGCGCCGCCCGCGACCGCGCCGGCCAGCGGCAGGAAGAGCAGCCGCCACCACCCACCGGGGTTGCCGTCGCGCCCACGCTCGTGCGGCGTGCCGCGCACGGCGCCCTTCGCCGTGGCGGCGCTCGTGGGCGGGTGATAGGCGAGGCCGGGGATCCGCACCGTTGCCGTGTCGCGCCGCGCGACCGCCGCGAGCGCCGCCACGCCGCCCGCGATGCCGGTGTCGAACTCCCCCTTCCGGAAGAGCGGGATGATCACCTCGTCCTCGATGCGCCCCGTCATGGCATCGGTGAGGATCCCCTCGAGCCCATAGCCCACGCTCACCGCGACCTGCCGGGCGGCGGGAGACCAGAGGAGCACCAGCCCGTTGTTGCGATCGCCCTTGCCCACGCCCCACCGCCGGTGCAGGAGGAGCGCCGCGTCGTGCGCGGTGAGGCCATCGAGGGAGTCGATGACCACCACCGCCATCTCCACCGACGAGGCGCGTTCGAGGGCGAAGATGATGCTGTCGATGCGCGCGACCGTCGCCGGCGCGAGATGGTGCGCGGGGTCGGACACCCAGCCACGCGTCGCCTGCGTGGGGTCGGGGACCCAGCGCAGCCGCCCGGCGTCGCCGCTGGCGGGCTGCTGCGGGAGGAGCAGGAGGAGCGCGGCGGCGAACGAGAGGAGGGAGGCGGCCATGGCGGGAGGAGGGCGCGGCGGGAGGGCCAGCTCGTCGGCCCCAAAGGTACGCACAGATCCCCCGATCATCACGCCCGGATTCAAACCCCCGGGGCCCCGCCGGCATCCAACCCTCGAAGCGCACAGTGCCGGCACCCCACCTCGGACCCTGGCTCCCCCGCCCATGCTGCACCCCGTCGTCCAGCGCGCCGCCCTCCTCGCGGCCCTCGCCCTGCCCCGAATGGCGCCCGCGCAGCAGCCGCCGCGCATCCCCTTCCAGGCCCCGGAAATCGGCGCCGCGCGCGCGAGCGGCCGGCTCACGATCGACGGGAACCCGTCGGAGGGCGCGTGGGCCGCGGCGACGCCGGTCACCGCCTTCCGGCAGTCGCGCCCGCGCGAGGGGGAGCCCTCGGCGCTGCGGACCGAGGTGCGCTTCCTCTACGACGACGACGCGCTCTACGTGGGGGCGATCCTGCGCGACCCGGCGGGGGCGAAGGGAGTGCGCGCCCCCCTCGCGCGGCGCGACCAGCTCCTGGCCGGGAACGGGAACAACGGCGCCTTCAATTCCCTCACGACCGACAAGGTCGCCGTCGCGCTCGATCCGTACCACAACCACCTCGACGAGGTGCTGTTCGAGGTGAATCCCGCGGGGGTGAAGGGGGACCAGTTCAACGGCGATCCCTCGTGGGATCCGGTGTGGGACGCGGCGGCGCAGGTCACCGACGAGGGATGGACGATGGAGATGCGCATCCCCTGGTCGCAGCTCCGCTTCTCGCGCGACTCGCTCCAGCAATGGGGGCTGCAGGTGCGGCGGTACGCCGACCGCCTCAACGAGGCGAGCATGTGGTCGTTCCGCCACAACGACGAGAGCGGCGGGCCGCCGTACTACGGCCACCTCACGGGCCTCGTCATCGACGGAGGCCGGCGGCAGCTCGAGCTGATGCCCTATGCCGTGACCGGGGCGCAGTACAAGTACCAGAAGCCGGGGAACCCGTACCGCGGCACGCGCGACATGCGCTTCAACGCGGGGGCCGACATCAAGTACAACCTCACCTCGAACCTCACCCTCGACGCCACCATCAACCCCGACTTCGGGCAGGTGGAGGTGGATCCGGCCACGCTCAACCTCTCGGCGTACGAGACCTTCTACGACGAGAAGCGCCCCTTCTTCGTGGCCAATCGCAGCGCGTTCGGCTTCGCCGGGAACAGCTGCATGTTCTGCAGCAACTTCTCCGGGCTGGGCCCGTTCTACTCGCGTCGCATCGGCCGCGCGCCGCAGCTCAACGGCTACGTGACCGGGAACGCGGCCTTCGCCGACGCCCCCGACGACGCCACCATCCTGGGCGCGGCGAAGATCACCGGCCGCACGAGCAACGGCTACACGATCGGGCTGATGGAAGCGGTCACCGGCCGCGAGGAGGCGCGGTACGTGGGCACGGTGGGCGGCCCCGAGCGGCGGCAGGTGGTGGAACCGCTGACCAACTACTTCGTGGGGCGGGTGCGCCGGGACCTGCGCCAGGGGGCGACGCAGGTGGGGGTGATCGCCACCAGCACCATCCGCGCGCTCGGCGGGGACACCCTGCTCGAACCGGTGCTCCGGTCCCGCGCGTCGGCGGTGGGGCTCGACTGGAGCCACGCCTGGTCGCGCCGGCGGTACCGCTGGCGGGGCGGGGTGGTGGCCTCCGACGTGCGCGGGTCGCGCGAGTCGATCCTCGCCACGCAGCGCTCGAGCACGCACTACTTCCAGCGCCCCGACCGCGCCACCGCGCGCCTCGACTCCTCGGCCACGTCGATGCAGGGGTGGGGATTGTACACCCGCCTCGCCAAGGAAAATGGCAACTGGCTCTGGGAGATCAACGAGAACTGGCGCAGCCCGGGGTACGAGGTGAACGACGTGGCCTACCTGGACCGCACCGACTACGGCCAGACCACCGCGAACCTCGCGTACAGCTGGACGCGGCCCACCCGCTGGTATCGCAGCATGTATGCGCTGGTGGGGGGGATCCACCAGCTGAACTTCGACGGCGTGACCACCGACTTCCAGCGGCAGGCGTTCTTCTCGATGGAGTTCCCCAACTACTGGAACCTGCGGAGCTTCGTGATCCGCGACGCCACGACGCAGGACGACCGGCTCACCCGCGGCGGGCCCACGGTGCAGGTGGTGGGTTACGACTTCGCGCACGTCCAGGTGTCGACGGACCCGCGGCAGGCGGCGGTGTTCGACGTGCAGCTCCGTGGCACGCGCGGTTTCGACGGCACGCGGGCGCTCAACGTCCGCCCGGGCGTGGCGATCAAGCCCGCGTCGAACGTGTTCGTGCAGCTCGGGCCGAGCTACAGCATGACCGAGAACGGCCAGCAGTACCTGCGCCGCCAGCCCGACCCCACCGCGGTGGCCTTCGGGGGGAACCGCTACGTGTTCGGGAACGTGACCACGCGCACGGTGTCGCTGGAGACGCGCGTGAACTGGACGATGCGGCCGAGCGTGACGCTCCAGGTGTACGCGCAACCCTTCTTCGCCTCGGGGGACTACGCGTCCTTCCGGGAGTTCGCGGCGCCGCGGTCCGCGCAGATGCTCGACTACGGCATCGACGCGGGCACGATCGTGCGCGAGGACGCGACGCGACGGTACACGGTGGACCCGGATGGCGCGGGCCCCGCCGCGGCGTTCAGCTTCGCCGACCCGAACTTCTCCAGCCGCTCCCTCCGCGGCACCGCGGTGCTGCGGTGGGAATACCGCCCGGGCTCGACGCTCTTCCTCGTGTGGACGCAGCAGCGCGCCGGCAGCTCGGGGGCGGGGGACTACGACTTCGGCCGGGATTCCCGCGCCCTGCTCGGCGACCGCCCCGACAACGTGTTCCTGGTGAAGGCCACCTACTGGATCGGGCGGTGACGGCCGGCGAGCCCGCCGCGTTCGCGCCGGCCACGCTCGTGGCCGGCGCGACGGGGCGCCCGGTCAGCGCGGGCGCGGGGTGTCCGCCTGGTTCGCGTACGTCATGGCGAAGGGGCCGATCGCGTGCACCTGCACCTCGGTGGCGCCCCTGGCCATGGCGAAGTGGTTCATGCGGGAGGGCGCGGTGATGAACGCGCCCGCCCGGAGTGGTGGCATGAACTTCGACGCGTCGTAGCGATCGCCCATCCCCACGAGGAAGTTGCCGGCGATCACCGTCACGTTCTCGTCGGTGGGATGCCAGTGGGGGGGGATCACGTAGCCATTCGGGAAGCGCAGCCGCACCGTGAAGGGGGCGCCAGCCACCGAAGGATCGCCTTGCAGCACCGCCATCGTCGCCCCCGCGGGGAACACGGCCGGGGCAGGCCCCCAGGTAAATCCCTCGTCGCCGGCCGGCACCGCAGCCGCGGAGCCGTCGCCGGGGTGTGGCATGGCCGACTGCGCCTCGACCGACCGCGCGGGGACGCCCGAGCAGGCGATGGCCGCGGCCATCGCCGCGGCACCGAGGATGTGTGGAGCCTTCATCTGCGATTTCCCCCGTCTGGTGTGATGAGCGCCAGCGGCGACCGCGCCGGTGACGGGGGATCGATACGCATGGGGGGGCGCCGGGGCATCGGGGCGCACCCCCGAAATCCTGAGGGTCCGCGGCGCGACCATGGGGGCAGGCCCCCACCCGGCGCCGGCGCGAACGTGCCGGATCAGCGGGCGGGCGGCGCCGGTCGCACCGCGCCACTGGCGCCGAATCCCGCCTCCCGCGCCCGCACGATGGCCCGCGCGCGGCTCGTGACCTCGAGCTTGCGGAAGATGCTCGTGACGTGCTTCTCGAGCGTCTTGGGAGTGACGCCGAGGGTCGCCGCGATCTCGGCATTGGACAGCCCGCGGGCCATGCATTCGAGCACCTCGCGCTCGCGGCGCGAGAGGGCGGGCGAGCGCGGGGCGGAGCCCGGCCGGGTGGGGTCGCCCGTCAGCAGCGGGGGCGGTGACGCAACGTCCGGCTCCAGGAATCGCCCCAGCGCGCCGGTCAGCTCCCGCCACGCCGGCTCGTCCTCGCGCAGGAGGTGGTTGCGGCTGTCGAGCGTGAGGAGGCGCGCGCGGGGGATGAGCGCCGCGACATGCCGCGCCTCCTCGAAGGGGACCATCGCGTCGTGCCGCGCATGGAGCACGAGCGTGGGGGCCTGCACCCGACGGGCGGCATCGCTCACGTCCACCCCGTAGAAGGCCTCGCGCACCTTCGCCGCCGTGTCGGTCGACGCGGAGAGGCGCTGCAGCTCGGCGAAGGACTGCATCTCGCCGGGGGTCGCGTCGGGGCGAAAGAGGGTCGCGAACACCTGCCGGAAGGCCGGGTTCTCGCGCGACCAGCCCACGCGTCCCACGCCCAGGAGGAGGTCGGCCTCGGCGCGCTGTCCCGCATCGTCGCCCCGCCGATACCGCCCGCGCGCGTACCCGCCGTACAGCACCAGCCGGGTGACGCGCCCGGGATGCCGTGCGGCGTATGCGATCGCCACCGCCGCCCCCTGGCTGGGACCGAGCAGCGCGAAGCGCTCCAGCCCCAGGCCATCCACCACCGACTCGAGGTCCCCGACGAAGGCGTCGAACGAGAGGTCGGCGGCGTCGCGATCGGAGAGCCCGCAGCCGCGCAGGTCGTAGCGCACCAGCGTGTGGTCCTGCGAGAGGGCGCGCAGCCAGTGGCGCCAGACCGGGCTCGCGGCGTCGTGCTCCAGGTGCGTGAGCCAGTGCGCCGCGCGCACGAGCGGGGGCCCGGACCCGGAGGTGGCGCAGGCCACGCGGATGCCGTCGCGCGACGTGCAGAAGCGAATGTCCTGGTGCATCCGGGCGCGGGGTGGGGACGGTGAACCGGGCTTCGCGAATATACGCCCGCTACCGAATCCGTACATCCTGGCGCGAATTGCCCGTTGCCGGACGCGGGCGGATGCGTAGTGTGAAGGGATGAGCGTCTTCGCCTTCGCCTTCGTCCTCGGGCTGGTGGGCCTCGCCGCGATGGCGGCGCTGGGCCTTCATTCCCATGGCGACCATGGGGCCGGCACGGGCGCGGGCCACGGCCACGCGCACGACGCCGGCGGTGGCTATCCGGGCCACGACGCGGGCGGGGGACACGGCGCGCACGCCGCGAACGGCCACGCGGGCGACGCTCACGCATCGCACGGGGCCCACGACGCGGCGGGGGCGCATCATGGCCACGAGGCGGCGCGCGCCCTCCTCGGCCTGCTCTCCCCGCGGGTGCTCTTCAGCCTCGCCTTCGGCTTCGGGGCGGCGGGGCTGCTCGCCCGCGCGCTCGCGCAGCCCCTGCGCGTGGCCGTGGCGATCGCGGGAGGACTCCTCTTCGAGTTCGCGATCGTCCGCCCCCTCTGGCGCTCCCTCTTCGGCTTCGCCTCGCGCCCTGCCCTCACCCTCGACGCCTGCGTGATGGACACCGCCACCGTGGTGTCGGCGTTCGACAAGGACGGCTTCGGGATGGTTTCGGTCGACCTCCAGGGGATGCTGGTGCAGGTGCTCGCCCGGCTCGACGCGAAGGAGCGGAACGGCGCGCGGCTGGTCGCCGGCGACCGCGTGCGCATCGAGGCGGTGGACAGCACGCGCAACCGTGTCACCGTGTCACGGCTCTCCCGGTGAGCGGCGACACCTTCCCGATCGTCGCCGCGTAGTGTATCCCCGGAGCGCCGATGCCGGCGGCTCCGACGACATCCCTTCACGGAGTACCCCGTGTTCGACAACCTGAACGGCCTGGTGGTGATCGGTATCGTGGTCGCGGTGGTCCTGGTGGCCATCCCCGCGATCGTCCTCGCGTTCCTGCGCGACGTACCGTCCGGCGTGATCCGCATCGTGTCCTGGATGCAGGGATCCACCGTGATCTATCGCGGCCCCTGCAAGGCGAAGGAGGTCCCGCTCTTCACCATCGGGACCGAGGTGCCCTCGTCCGCCATCAACGTCGACATCAACATCACCGACCAGACGGCCGACCTGGGCCCCGACAACATCCCCGCCCCGATCAAGGTCACGGTCGAGGCGAGCGCCATCGTGTCGATCGGCGAGACCGACGAGATGATCCAGACGGCGGCGAACCGCTTCTTCTCCAAGGACGAGCGGGAGCAGATGTCGACGCTCCAGGACCTGCTCTCGTCGTCGGGGCGCCGCGCGATCAACCTGCTCACGCACGACCAGCTCTTCAGCGCGAAGGCCACGTCGAAGGGGCTGGCGATCGAGCCGGTGGCCCGCACGGGCGACGACGAGGACGACGATCCCCTCGCGATCATCATCAAGCGCGCCTGCTCCAAGGAGCTGACCGACCTGGGGCTCACCTTCAAGTCGCTGAACATCAAGTCGGTCCTCTCCGAGGTGGCGGAGGCGCGGCGCCGGCAGTCGGCCGCCGAGGCCAACGCGAACGCCAACATCGTGCAGGCGGTGCAGGACCGCCGCGCGCAGGAGGCGGCGCTCGAGGCGCAGCGCGTGATCAGCGACAAGGAGCGCGTGCTCGCGGAGACGCGCGCACAGAACGCGGTGCTCATCGCCCGCGCCGAGCGGGAGCGGCAGCTCGCCCTCGCCGACCAGCGGGCCGCGGAGCTGAAGGCCACCACCGTCGCCGGCGCCACGGCGGAGGCGGAGATCGCGGTGATCAACGCCGAGGCGGAGGGCAAGGCGCAGGCGAAGAAGATCATCGCCGTGGCCGAGGCGACCGCCGAGGGGATCAGCAAGATCAACGCGGCGGTGCGCGAGGGCGGGGAGACCTACCTGCGCTACCGGCAGCTGGAGCTGCTCCCGGAGCTGGCCCCCGGGATCGCCGACGCGCTGGCGCAGGCGAAGATGATCACCATCGCGGGCGGCGACGGCCCCGGCGCTCCCGCGCAGGCCACGAGCCAGATCAGCGCGGTGCTGCAGACGGTGCTCGCGGCGAACATCCTCGGCAGTGCCGGCGTGATGCCCCCGCCCGGGGCGCTGCGGCCGGTGGACAACGGCGGCACGGCGGCGACCCGGGGCTGACCGGCGCGCCAGGCAGGGCAGGGGTCCGGGAGGAGCGCGCGATTCGCATCGGGCGCCCACCTCCCGGGCCCCTGCGGCGTTTCGCAGCAGGCCCGACGGGAACATCGTGCCACGTCGCGTTTGCGCCCGGTCGCCGGGCGGATAACTTCGCAGGGTGAAGGCGCCCCCCTCGATCCGCGACCCGATCCCGAACCCGCTGGAGACGCGCGAGAGCACCGACGCGCTGCTCGCCAGCATCGGCGACCCGTTCTACCTGCTCGACCGCGAGTGGCGGTTCACCTACGTGAACGACGCCGCGCAGCCCCTGCTCCAGGCGACGCGCGACGAGCTGCTCGGCCGCACCCTCTGGGAGGCCTTTCCCGGGGTGATCGGGTCGGAGTTCGAGGGGCCCTATCGCACGGCGATGGCCGAGGGACGCGTCACCTCCGCGGAGGGGTACTTCGCGCCGCTGGGGACCTGGTTCGACGTGCACACCTACCCGTGGGTAGGGGGGCTGATGGTGCACTTCCGCGACGTGGGGGCGCGGAAGGAGGCCGAGGCGGAGCGTGAGCGACTGCTCCGCGCGCTGGAGCTCGAGCGCGCGCGGTTGCAGCAGGTGTTCCGGCGCGCGCCGAGCTTCATCGTCGCCTTCCGTGGCCCCGACCAGGTGTACGAGTTCGTGAACGACGCGTACTACCAGCTCGTGGGGCATCGCGAGATCATCGGCAAGCCGCTCCTGGAGGCGATCCCGGAGATCCGCGAGCAGGGGTTCAAGGAGATCCTCGACGGGGTCCTCGCGACGGGGGAGCCGTGGGTGGGGCGCGAGGCGCCCGTGGAGCTGCAGCGGACCCCCGGGGCACCCCTCGAGACGCGGTACCTGGACATGGTGTTCCAGGTCCTCGCCGAGGCCGACGGGACCCATTCCGGGGTGGTGGTGCATGGCTCGGACATCACGGCGCAGGTGCTCGCGCGGCGCGAGGTGGAACGGCTCCTCCTGGTGAGCGAGGAGGAGCGCCGCGCCGCGGAAGCGGCCCGCCGCGAGGCCGATGCCGCGAACCGCGCGAAGAGCGAGTTCCTGGCGGTCATGAGCCACGAGCTGCGCACGCCCCTCAACGCCATCGGGGGATACTCGGAACTGCTCTCGATGGAGCTGCGCGGCCCGCTCACGGAGGCCCAGCGCGAGGACCTGCGGCGCATCCATGCCAGCCAGCGCCACCTGCTGGGACTCATCAACGAAGTGCTGAACTACGCCAGGCTCGAGACGGGCACGGTGCACTACGAGCTCGAGGACGTGCCCGTCCGCCACGCCCTCGCGACGGCGGAAGCGCTCGTGTCGCCGCAGGCGCGCGCGAAGGGGCTCCAGGTCGTGGTGGACGCGGGGGACGGGGACCTCGTCGTGCGCGCCGACGCGGAGAAGCTGCGCCAGGTCCTGGTGAACCTGCTGTCGAACGCGGTCAAGTTCACGGAGGCGCGCGAGGGGCGGGCGGGGCGCATCGAGCTCTCGTGCGATGCCCGCGACGGGACGGTCGCGCTGCGCGTGCGCGACACCGGGATCGGCATCCCCGCCGACAAGCTGGGGGTGATCTTCGATCCCTTCGTGCAGGTGCGCGCCGACCTCACGCGCACCGCCGAGGGCACGGGGCTGGGACTGGCGATCAGCCGCGACCTCGCGCGCGGGATGGGCGGGGACCTGGTCGCGGAGAGCGAGGAAGGGGTGGGGAGCACCTTCACCCTCACCCTCCCCGCGGCGTAACGCGCCGCGTCAGGCGCTCGCCGAGTCCAGCGCGCGCACGTCGTCGGCCGTGAGGCGAAGCTCGGCGGCGCGCACGAGGCTCGCGAGCTGCGCCACGCTGGTGGCGCTGGCGATCGGCGCGGTGACCCCCTCGCGCTGCATCACCCAGGCGAGCGCCACTGCCGCGGGCGCGGCCTCGTGGCGCGCGGCGACGGCGTCGAGCGCGGCGAGGATGCGGCCGCCGCGCGCGTCCAGGTAGCGCGCCACCCCGCCCCCGCGCGCGCTCTGCCCGAGGTCGTCGCGCGAGCGGTACTTCCCCGTGAGGAAGCCCGACGCGAGGCTGTAGTAGGTGATCACGCCGAGCCCCTCGCGGATGCAGAGGTCGCGCAGGGCGCCGTCGAACTTTGCGCGGTCGTACAGGTTGTACTCCGGCTGCAACGTCTCGTAGCGCGCGAGGCCGTTCGCGTCGGCCACCCGCAGGGCCTCGGCGAGCTGCGCCGCGTCGAGGTTGGACGCCCCGATCGCGCGCACCTTCCCCGCGCACAGCAGCTCCTGGAAGGCGGCGAGCGTTTCCTCGAAGGGGGTGTCGGGATCGGGCCAGTGCGCCTGGTACAGGTCGATCCGCTCGACGTGCAGGCGGCGGAGCGAATCCTCCACCGCGCGCAGGATCCACTCCTTCTTCAGGGTCTTCTTCCCCCCGGTGCCCGGCATCCCGGAGCCCACCTTCGTGAAGAGCTGCACGCGGTCGCGCTTCGCGGGATTCCGCCGGAGCCAGCGGCCGATGATCGTCTCCGACTCCCCACCCACGTTGCCGGGGGCCCAGTGCGAGTATGAATCGGCGGTGTCGAGCGCGTTGAAGCCGGCGTCGACGAACGCGTCGAGGATCGCGAAGCTGGTGGGCTCGTCGGCGGTCCAGCCGAAGACGTTGGTGCCGAGGACGAGGGGGGCGATCTCGATCCCGGTGCTGCCGAGGGGGCGTCGTGGTGTCGTCATGCCGTCAGCCGGTCAGGGTTCGGGTCGAGCGCGCGCAAGAGCCGGGCGCGTGCGGGCCGGGCGCGTTGCGCCGGGCCGTTGGGGTAAGAAAACAGGATACGGGCGAAAAGGCCGCGTCGCGCCGTGCGCATCCGGGCTTCGTGGCGCCGGACAGACGGGGGGCCGTTGTTACCCTTGCGACCTTCGCCCCTTCGCGACCTCGTCAGTGTCGGCCGTGGTGGTTGCGCGACGTGAAGACGCAAAGCCGGAACTGACAAGGTCGCGAGGGAGCGAAGGTCGCCAAGGGGGACGATGAGGACCTACTCCCTGTGCCTGTTGACCGCTCGATGTGCGTTCGAGTGCCCGTGGGGCAGGCGCACGGAGGAGGGAATGCACGGGAAAGGACGTGGCGTTTTGGCCCTTTTCCTGTTTTCTCACCCGATCGTCCGGCGAAACGAACCGCCGCCCCGTCGCTCCTCCCGGGGGGTCAGCCGGACGACATCCCGGAGAAGCCCATGAAGACGAGGGAGAGCATCCCCACGAGGAAGAACACCAGCGCCGGCCCGCGCGCGACGGTGGGGGTGGGGGCGAGGTCGAGCCGCACCCGCAGCCCGCCGACGACGCTCAGCACGAGGGTGATCCCCAGCCCCGCCCCGATGGCGAAGGTGAGCCCCTGGAGCAGGGTGTAGCCGCGGTTCGTCTGGAAGATCGCCATCCCCAGCACCTGGCTGTTGCTCGCGATCAGGGGGAGGAAGATCCCCAGCTCACGGAAGAGCGACGGGCTCACCTTGTGGACGAGGAGCTCCACGATCTGCACGATCGAGGCGATGGCCACGATGAAGGAGATCACGCGCAGGTAGGGCGCGTAGGGGAGCACGAAGGTGTTGAGGAGCCAGGCGGTGAGGGCGGCGAGCGCCATCACGAAGGTGGTCGCCAGCCCGAGCCGGAGCCCGGTGTCGGTGCGCGAGGTGACGCCGATGACGGGGCAGAGCCCGAGGAAGTACACCAGGACGAAGTTGGTGACGATCGCCGCGGTGATGAAGATCGAGAAGAGGTCGTTCATGCGGCCGCTCCTTCCGGGGTGGGCGCGAGCGGGGTGGCGGGAGCCGCCGGGGCGTGCAGCGCGGTGAGCGCCTCGCGCCGGGCGCGGCGGTCGGCCCGCCAGTTCGCGACGAGGAGCAGGAAGCCGATCATGAAGAATCCGCCCGGGGGGAGCATCATGATCACCCAGGGCTCGAACGACGCCGGCATCACGTGCACCCCGAAGAAGGTGCCATTGCCGAGGACCTCGCGCGGGATGCCCATCATGAGCAGGGCGAGGGTGAAGCCGATCCCGTTGCCGGTGGCGTCGAGGATGGAGCGTCCCACCGGCTGCCGCGACGCGAACGCCTCCTGGCGTCCCAGCACGATGCAGTTGGTGACCACGAGCGCGATGTAGGGCCCCATCGCCTTGTGCACCGCGGGCACCGTCGCCTCCATGAAGAAGTCGGCGACGGTCACGAAGGTGGCGATGATGAGGATGTAGCTCGTGATCCGGATCTGGTGCGGGATCAGCTTCCGCAGGGTGGAGACGATCACGCTCGAGGAGACGAGCACGAAGGTGGTGGCGAGCCCCATGGCGAGGCTGTTGGCCACGGCGCTGGTGACGGCGAGGGCGGAGCAGAGCCCCAGCGTCTGCACCAGCACGGGATTCTGCTCCCAGAAGCCCCGGGTGAGCACCTCGCTGGCGGTGAGCGGGCGGGTGGAGCGTTCCTGGACGATCAGGCTCATGTCGGTGACCGCGATGACCGGGTGGAGGACCCCGACGGGGCCGCCTTGAATTGGCGACCATGCGTCTGCCCGATGCTAATGCGGGCGCGGGGTGGGGCGCAGTCCGGCGAATCGTGGCGTGGGTGCGAGGGAAACCCGCACGCTCCGTCACACTCGCCCGCGCCGGCGAGAGTGGACGGGCCACTCAGACCGATACTGCCGCACACGGAAACGCACGGATGCGGCTGCGCCGCACACGGAAACGCACGGACGGTTCGTGGGAACGACGCGACTCCAGGCGCCGGCACGCAAGGAAACGCCGGGGGAATACGTGCGCAGGACTCCACGCAGCGCGGAGCTTCAAAGATGGGACGCACCTCCTTGATCGGGGCGCTCGCGCGGAAGGCGCTCGCCGCGCGTTTCCGTGCTGCGGCGTAGCCGCATCCGCGCGTTTCCGTGTGCGGCCGTATCGGTCCTGGAGGCCCGCGTCCGCGCGTTTCCGTGTGCGGCCGTATCGGTCCTGGAGGCCCGCGTCCGCGCGCGTGGCGCCAGGCTACCGGTCCCGCAG
>DASWVQ010000362.1:0-12115 GCA_036401195.1 Gemmatimonadaceae bacterium | reverse complement strand
CAGCGTCCACGCCGCCAGGAGGGCGGCGACGAGGGCGCGGACGAGGGCGCGAGCGAGGGGCGCGCGGGATGCGCGCGACGGCGGTGCGGTCATGCCGCCCGGCCGTTCAACAAGCGTGCCCGGGACCCCGCGCGCCGCGCGCTTGGCGGCGCGGGTGATGCATTGGGGCCCGCCACCCGGGTGCACCCTGCCCCGCGGCGCGACGCGACGTGTCGGGGCGGGGTGTGCCGGGGCCGGATCCTTCGGCTACGCCGCCGGATGACGCCTACGACGAACCCAGTCTCCCGATGATGCGCACCAGAGCCCTCTGCACGCGAGCGCTGATCGCCGCCTGCTTCCTCACGCCCTCGGTCCTCTTCGCGCAGCGCGGCGGGGTGGTGCGCACCGGGGCCAGCCCCGGGCAGATCGGCCGCCTCACCCGGGAGAACTGCGCGGGCACGGACACCGCCCGCACCTTCCGTCGCACGGTGAGCGCCCCGGCCGGCACCACCCCCGTGACCGGCGGCACCGCGCGCTCGCAGGCGTACCCGGAGTACGACGTCGTGCTCGACGTGCCGAACCTCTGCGTGGAGCGGATCACCCTCAAGGTCGACAGCCTCACGGCGCGGCTGGCGCTCAACGCGCAGGTGGCCAACCTGCTGCGCGTGCGCGCCGGCGCGGATGTGCTCATCGGCAACGTCGACCTCAACATCCAAGGGGTGCGCGCGCAGGCGCTGCTCCTCGTGGACCTCGACGACGTGGTGCAGGCGGTCGACCAGACGCTCACCTTCGTGGACAACCATCCCGAGGTGGTGGAGCAGCTCACCGGGACGGTCGCGAACACCGGGGCCGCCGTCGGCGGGCTCGTGAACCAGGTGGTCAACGGGCTGCTGCTCGGCTCGAGCCGCAACGCGTCGGGGCAGGTGGTGCAGCGGCTGCTGGACCAGGTGACCGGGAACATCGTGGAGCGCACCCTTTCCTCGGCGGGGCAGGCGATCGGCGAAAAGGTGGTGGGGAAGCTCACCGACCTCACGCAGGTGAAGCAGGCGACGAACGCCGCCGGCCAGCTCGTGCGCCAGGTGCGCGACAGCTCGGGGAAGGTGATCGAGTACGTGCAGGACGCGGCGGGGAAGCTGTCCAGCGTGCGCATCGTCCCCTGACCGGGGCGGGGCTGCCGCACGAACGAACGAGCCCGCCGCGATCGCTCGCGGCGGGCTCGTTCGTGACAGGGGTCAGACGTTCGGAACGGGTCTTTTGAAGCCCTGATCAGAGATCGGTGGGTGCCCGGTTCAGCGATTTCCGCCTTCCCCCCTCACGAGGTGGGCATGACGTCCACGCCAGCGCCTGGCTCCCGGCTTCAAAGGTGTCGGCTCAAAAGATTGGGCGTTCCGACCGCCCGACTGCTGCACTGAATATAGGCGAAAATCCCCCTGCTTTCAAGCGTCGCGGCCGGGCGCGGCGGGTGGGATCATCGCAGCGGGTGGATCATTGCGCCGGCCAGACGGGGTCATGAAAGGGCTGTACCATCTGAAAGAATGATCGTCCCCACGGCATCCAAGATCCCATGCGCCGCAGGGCATGGGATCTTGGATGCGCATGGAGCGATCATTGTTTCAGCTCGTACAGTTGGTTCATGACCCCGTCTGGCCGGCGCGACGAAGCCCGCGGCACCGGCCGGCGCGACGGAGCCCGCCGCGACCGCGACACTATCGCGTCCGCACCAGCGTGAACTGCAGCGTCGCCGAGGGTGCCGCGCCGCCGCTGGTCACGTTCACCAGCGCCGTGCGCCCCGCCGACACCGCGAAGTGGAAGTACGCCGCCCCACCCCCCACCAGCGAGGTCGGCGACGGGACCCCGTCCACGAGCGTCACCACCGGCAGGGGGAAGCTCCCCAGGGCGGGGAGGATCAGCCGAAAGCTCCAGCTGGGCTGCTGGAAGGGATTCGTGATCCCCGTCAGCAGGTCGTCGCTGTAGTTCGACGTCGCCCAGTCGCGGACCTGCGACATGACCGTCGCCCCGAACACCCCCTGCAGGTTGGCGAGCCCCGACGTGTTCGAGTTCACCAGCTGGTACCACACGTTCCCCTCCCCCCCCGCGAGGTGGTCGGCGAGGTAGCGCAGCAGCGCCCACGCCGCGCCGCGCGTCGACAGCTCGTCGTTCGCCGCGTACGGCGAGAAGGTGGCGGGGTTCGCGAGGTACGACCGGTAGCGCTGCATGTTCGCCACCGCGTGCCGGTTGAACGCGTCCAGCAGCGTGGCCGACGACCGGATCGTGGCCAGGTCGATGTCCTGGCGCGGCCCCCGCCCGCTGGTGCGGTAGAACACCAGCTCCTCCGCGATGTGGCTCAGCCCCTCGTTCAGCCACACCTCCTCGTTCCACACCGCCGAGCGGTTCACGAAGAGCCGGCGCGACGCGTTGATCAGGTGCTGGAACTCGTGCGCGATCGTGGACACGGTCACCGTGGACACCATCGACTTCGTGCGCACGTTCCCGTTCACCTGCCCCAGGGAGTCGGGGGCGAGCATGTAGAACATCTCCCCCACGTTGCTGGTGGGGCAGCCGGCCATCGCGCTCGTGCCGGTGGCGGGGAAGAGGTCGCGCCCGTTGAAGAAGCCGCCCACGTACGAGTTGCTCGCCCGCGGCGTCATCTCGTTCACCACGCGCGTGTACAGGATCAGCACGCGCCCGTTCCCGTCGATGTCGCTCGGCGCGCCGAAGGCGTTCACGTCGACCGGGTACACGAGGGTGTCGAAGGTGGTCGCCAGCGACTGGTACTCCGCGGCGGTGAAGCCGCCGGGCGGGTTGAGCGTGTCCACCGCGATCACCGCGTGCGCCGACACGGCGGTGACGCGCGCCCCGTGGTAGGTCGCGTTGCTGCACGCGTCGTCGGAGTTGACGTTGAGCCGGAGCACGTCGCCCACCTGCACGGTCGCGGGGATCACCGCGGCCGAGATCCCGCTGCGCGCGTTGCGCCGGTCGTACCAGGCGCGGGCGTCGGGCACCAGCGGCGCCACCGCCCGCGTCCACCGCTCGCGCAGCGCCGACTCGGCGTTCGCGTCGGGCTGCGGTGCCTGGGCGGCGGCCAGCGACGCGAGCGACGCGGAAGGCATCACCAGCCCCGTGGGCACGGGCACGCCGATCGTGCGCCCGGTGACCTCGATGGCGGTGGTCGAGCCGGCGACGGTGGAGCTGTTGAAGGGGACGAGGGTGTACTCGGAGCCATTCGGCCCCCCCGCGACGCACAGCCCCGTGGGGGCGAGCCCGGTGACGACCTGGCCGAGCGCGAGCACCTGCGTGGGGCTGGAGGCGTCGCAGGAGGTCGCCAGCGGGACCGGTGCCACGGTGGTGACCGAGAAGGCGGCCTGCGCGCCCGTGCCCTGGACCTGCGCGACCACCTGGCTGGTGCCGGGGGTGCTCCCCCCGGTGAACAGCGTGGAGGCATTGCCATTCGCGTCGGTGATCGCCTGCGTGGGCGTCACCGACCCGCCCCCCGAGGTGACGGCGAAGCGCACCTGCACCCCCGACATCGGGGTGCCCGCGGTACTCGTCACCCGCACCACCAGCGGGGTGGTGGACTGGGTATTCACGACGGCCTGCTGCTGGTTGCCCGACACGATCGCCACCAGGGGGACGGCCGACGTCCCCTGCTGGGCGGGCACCACGACCTTGTCCGACCCGCAGCCGGCGGCCAGCACGAGGGCCGCCAGGGGGGCGAGGATGGAGCGCTGGTTCACGGTCAGTCCTGGACGCGACTAGAATTCCTTTTACACAGGATGCGTACCAGTCGGTCCCGGCCGGCGCCGTGAAACGGTGCAGCCCGCCAGGCTGCCGTCATCCTGAGGCGAAGCCGAAGGATCTGGCCCCGGCGCGCCGTGATGGTTTCCAACGCTCCTTCTGGCAAGCATTCGAGGGTTCCATGCGCCGTACCATGTGCAAGTCCAAGATCCACCGCGCCGTGATCACCGGGGCCGACCTCCACTACGAGGGGTCGCTCACGGTCGACGTGGCGCTCATGGACGCGGCCGACATGCGCGAGTTCGAGCGGGTGCAGGTGGTGAACGTGAACAACGGCTCGCGGCTCGAGACCTACCTCATCGCCGGGGAGCGGGGGAGCGGGGCGATCCAGCTCAACGGCGCGGCGGCCCGGCTCGGGATGCCGGGTGACCACGTGATCCTCATCACCTACGCCGAGTACGACGACGCGGAGCTCGAGGGCTTCGTGCCGCGGGTGGTGTTCGTGGACGCGCAGAATCGCGAGGTGCAGCCCGTGGGCACCGGGGCGGGCTGAGCGTGGGGATCCTCGGGGCCGATCCCTTCGAGAACGACGACGCGCGCGAGTGGCTCGAGTCGCTCGACGTCGCGGCGGGGAGCGCGCCCCTGGTGGAGATGCTCCGGCGCATCGTGGACGGGGCGAGCGACCCGCACCTGGACGTGCGCCGCTCCACGCTGGCGCTCGCGGCCGCCGAGTTGCTGGCGGCGCTCCATCGCCGCCCCGCCGACGCGCTGCCCCGCGCGGGGCAGGACTGGGTGGCGGGGGTGAGCGGGGGCGACGCCGCCGGTTCCGCCCCCGACGAGGAGGCGCTCGCCCTGGCCACCCGCGCCCTCGACTTCGTCGTCACCAGCTCCGCCCTCGCCGAGCTCTGGTCGCAGCGCGACGACGCCGACCGCTGGCGCGCCCGCCTCGACGACCTGCGCCTGCGGCTGAGCCTCTAGCCGGCCAGACCCCCTTCCTCCGACCGCCACGACATGCCCGTCGCGTTGCGCACCGTGCTGCTGCTCGCCTGCTCGAACGTCTTCATGACCTTCGCCTGGTACGCGCACCTGCGGAACCTCCAGGACCGTCCCTGGTGGATCGCCGCGCTCGTGAGCTGGGGGATCGCGCTCTTCGAGTACCTGCTCCAGGTGCCGGCGAACCGGATCGGGTACACGGCGCTCACCCTCCCGCAGCTCAAGATCATGCAGGAGGCGGTGACGCTCGCGGTGTTCGTCCCCTTCGCCATCCTGTACATGCGGCAGCCCCTCAAGTGGGACTACCTCTGGGCCTCGCTCTGCGTGCTCGGCGCCGTGTATTTCATGTTCCGCGGGCACCAGCCCACCTGACCTTCCTCCCTTCCATCGCGTGAACGCTTCACCGGTGCTCCGTCCCTTCCGCGCCTGGGCGGTGGCGTGCCTCGGGCTCGTCCTCCTCGCCGGCGTGTGGATGCGCGGCATCCTGATGGGGCGCGACTGGGGGCTGGGCACGAACTTCACCTTCGATCGCCATGCGCACTCGCACCTGGCCTTCTTCGGCTGGGTGACGCTCGCCCTGATGGGGGCGATCGCCGCGTCGCTCCCGGGCGCGGCGTCGCGCCGCGCGCGGCTGCGGGTCGTGGCGCACGCGGTGGGGGTCGCGGCGCTCGCCGCCTTCGCCTCCTTCCTTCACGGCGGCTACGACGGCGCGTCCATCGCCGTGTCCTTCGTGCACGTGGTGCTGTGGGTGGTGTTCACCCTGCTCGCCTGGGGGCCGCTCGGCGTGAGCGGGGAGCGCTCCCGCGGCTTCTTCCGCGGCGCCCTCGTCATGCTCTGCCTCGCCGGCGCGAGCACCATGGGCCCCGCCTTCGTGCTGGCGGCGCACGTCACCGACCCGTGGGTGCGCGAGGCGACGGTGAAGCTCTTCCTCGGGATCTTCATCGGCGGGTGGATGGGGCTGGGGGCGATGGGGATCGCCTATGCGTACGTGGATCGCGCGCGATTCGACCGCGCGGCGCTCGCCCTCACCCTCGCCGGCGTGGTCCCCGCGGCACTGCTGCACGCCAAGGCGACGCCACCGCTGGCGTGGCTCACCTGGGTCGGCCGCGCGGGCACCCTCCTCCTGGGCGCGGGGGCGGTGCTCTTCGCCCTCGACCTCCTGCGCAGCCGCCGCATCCCGGCGCTCCTCCAGGTGGCGGCGCTCGCCGCCCTGGTGCAGGGGACGCTGCAGCTGCTCGCCGGAGCGGGGGTGGGCGCCGCGCTCCTGCGCTCCCCGCCGGTCGTGATCGCCTGGCTGCACCTGGTGCTGGTGGGGGTGGTGACGCCGGTGCTGCTGGTGGGGCTGGGGCTCGCGACGCGCGCCTTCTGGGCGGTGGCGGCGCTGATCGCGGGGCTGGTGGTGATGCTCCTGTCGCTGGTGGCGATGGGGTGGCCCGCGTTCGGCGGGGTGGTGGCGGGGCAGGGGGTGGACGTGACCGCGCTCCTCCGCGCGGCGTTCGCCGGCGGGCTGCTCGCGGCGGTGGGGCTGCTCGCGATGGTGGTTCCCGTGTTCCGGCGCGCTGACGGGTGAACGTCAACGGCCACTGACGGCCGCTGGCCCTCGGCCCTCGGCTCCGGAATCGGAAGCGCGCCTGGGCGGCTGCGCCGCCCTTTCGCGCGCAAACCGCATCGAGTTTGACCTGCGCCAGGTAAGGAAGATCGAGCGCGCGCGCCCCCGCGCGCCGACGTGCGGGTGGCTCCGGGGTACGCCGGGGCCTCACGCGCAATGCTGTTTTTCGCGGATGGCACGAATGACGCCGATGACGCGGTCCCGATGTGGCGGCGGCGAGAATCTCATGCCCCTGGAGTTCGGGGGCGCTTGTGAACGACCCTGGGATGCCAAGGCATCCTGGGGCCATTCCAAAGTTCCTGGCGGTTGACTCTTGCTCGGTGAGGCGCGACGGCGGTGGGACTGCCATCCCGACACCGCGTCATCCGCATCACCAGCGTCATCCGCGCAAGACCTCGTTGCGCACGGAGCGTCGGGCCGCAGCGGAGCGTGAGAAGTCCCGGAATTCCGTGAAGGAGCAAAGGAAATCGGCGTGGCGCCCGCAGGGCGCTCACGCCGCTTCCGATTCCGTGCCGAGAGCCGAGGGCCGAGGGCCGAGAGCCGACGGCCGTCAGTTGCCGTGCCGAGTCCCGCTATCGCGATCCCTTCGGCGCCACCCCCGGCGACACCACCGTCTCCGGCTTGTGCACGTTCTTCGTCTCCAGCGCCGTCACCCCCTGGAGGGCCAGCTGCCCCCGACGCGCGAAGTCGATCGCGTGGCCGAGGATGCGCGCCGCCTCCTGGTCGGCGTGGAAGCCCATCGAGTTCTCCGCCTCGATGAAGTCGGTGTAGAACTGCGCCTTCCGCTGGAAGTCGCGCGCCGCCTTGATGCGCGATGCCGCGGCCACCGAGTCCGCCTTCACCTGCGCCGCGATGTCGCGCGTGAGCTGGAGCACCGCGTCGAGCGCGACGTTCCGCATCTCGTACGTGCGGTCCTGGATCGTGTGCACCCGCTGCCGCAGCTCGTCCTCGCTCCACTTGTGGCAGGTCTGGCAGGCGCGGTTGATGTTGAGCAGGGGGCTCTGCACGTGGTGATCGGAGATCTTCATCGCCCCCACCCGCTTGAAGGCCATGTGGCAGTCGGCGCAGGCGACCCCGCTGCGCGCGTGGATCCCCTGGTTGTACATCTCGAACTCGGGATGCTGCGCCTTGAGCACCGGGGCACCGCTCACCTGGTGGGTGAAGTCCTTGTGCCCCACCGAGTCGTAGTAGGCCATGATGCTGTCCACCTGGAGCCCCTTCGCCCAGGGGTACACGAGCCGCTTCTCCTTGCCGCGGAAGTAGTACTCCACGTGGCACTGGCCGCAGACGTACGTGCGCATCTCCTGCCGGCTGGCGTCGCGGTTCACGTCGTACCCCTGCACCCCCTGCGACGCCTTGAGCGCCGCGATCCCCTCCATGAAGCCGGGGCGGGTGACGCGGAGCGCCATCGTGCCGGGGTCGTGGCAGTCGATGCAGGCCACCGGGTGCTTCACCTCCTTCCGCGCCTCGGCGTACGGGCGCTGGTTCATGAGGTCGAAGCCCTTCATCAGGTCGCCCCCGCCCACCCGCTTGTAGGGGACGTATACCGACGCGTGGCAGTGCAGGCAGGTTCCCGGCTGCTTCGTGACCAGCTGCCGCTCCGTGAACTCCTGGTCCACGAGGACGTAGGCGTGCCCCCGCTCCTCGCGGAAGTCCTTGGAGAAGGCGTAGCCGCTCCAGAACTCCACCAGCCGCGGGTCCTCCACGAGGCGCGACTGCGCCACCGTGTCGCGCGGGTCGGTCGCGCTCGGGTCGCGCGGCATCGCCTCGCTCCCGCCGTAGCGCGTGCGCACCATGTCGGCCGTGCGCAGGTAGTCGTCGTACTGGAGGGGGAAGTTCTTCCCCCACACCGCCGGGTCCTCGGTGGTGTCGGTGAGCTGCACCACGCGGTAGAAGGGGTTCCGAGCCTCCTGCTGGTGCTGGAAGATGTTGGTGAGGAGGGCGGCGATCCCCGCGGCGAGCAGCGCCGTGATCACCACCGCGGTGACGAGGGTGCCGGTGCCGAAGCGCCGCCGGCGCGGCTCAGGAGTCTGTGGAGTGGTCATGGCTCTCGGTTCGTCGGGGCGGCGTGGATCACCGCACCCAGTGGCCCACGTGGCGGTGGCAGCGCACGCAGGAGAACTCCTCGTTCCCTCGCGCGTCGTCCGCCCGCCCGCCGTGCTCGATCGCGTCGGTGATCCCGGCGTGACAGTGCCGGCACGCGTTCTCGGTGACCCGGTGGTTGCGCGGCGTGATGCGGATCGGGTCGGGGAAGTTGCCGGTCGTGAAGTAGAAGGAGTGCCAGAAGCCGTTGTTCGCCTTCACCGCGTACTTGCCCACGACGTTGTGCGGCGTGTGGCAGTCGTTGCAGGTGGCCACGGCGCGATGGCTCCCCTTTTCCCACGCGGAGAAGTGCTCCTGCATCACGTGGCAGTTCGCGCAGGCCGCGGGATCGTGCCCCAGGTAGGAGTAGCCCTTCGCATAGCCAAAGGTGTACGCGCCCAGCCCGATCGCCGCCCCGAGCAGGGCGGCCGCGGTGAGCGCGAGGGTGCGGCGCCGGATCACCGGCGCAGCTCCAGCTCCAGGTAGGTGAGGCGGAGCCGCTCGCTCCCCGGATAGATGTTCTCCGCCACCGTGCCTCCCGCGGCATGGCCGCTGTACGCCGTCACCGTCACCCGCGGTGTCCAGCGGAATTCCGCGCCCAGGTCGGCCATCGCCGCGAGCGCGCGGCTCCCCGCGCGGCCGGCCACGCCGCCGTTCGAGGGGCGCCCCGCGTATCCCGCCGTCGTCTTCTCGAACGGACCGCCCCCCGCGTACCACAAATCGGCCGCCTCGGCGAGGCGTAACCTGCGCGCGTCGGCGCGCAGCGTCCAGCGGGTGCCGGGGCGCAGCAGCACACTGGCGAAGAGGTCTTCCGAGTTCATGAGGTTGTAGAAGGGCGTGCGGGCGTACACCCGCGGCGTGGGGAGCACCTGGTAGAAGGTTCCATGCCGCGTGTCGCCCGCGTCGCCATCCCCCGAGCTGCGGAAGTACCCGGCACGAATCCAGGGACGGAGCTTCGGCAGCAGCGCGGGCTGCCACCCGGCCTCCGCAGCACCCGCCCACGCACGGTGCGCAAGTGCGCCCCAGTCCCCGGACTGCCCCGCGCCCCAGAGCGTCGCGTCGAACGCGCCCGCTCGCGTCGCGAGCACGCGCAGGTAGTGCGCGCCCACTGTCGCGATGCGGATGTCGCCGAGGTCCGCACCGCGCTGCGCGGCGGGGCGGTTGTCCACCTTCCCCAGCGCGCGGTGGTCGGCGCTGTAGAGCGCGAACAGCCGCGCCTCACCCGGGACCCTCGCGGCGCCGAGCTGCCGGGTAACCGCGGCGTAGCCCAGGTCGTAGTCGAGCGAGCCCCATCCATCCACCTGGAACACCCCCTCGCCCGGACGGAAGGCGGTGGCGGTCACGTTGGTGCGCCCGCCGTCCCAGCTGTAGTGCGCGCCGTCGAAGGCGCGCCCCACGTGCGAGAAGCCGAAGGGCCCCACCAGCCGTTGCGCGATCCGGTCGCGCTTGACCGCGGCGAGGGTGGCGTTCGCCGGTGTCACCTCCGCGCCCTCCGCGAACTCCATGCGGCCGAGCCGGAGCGCGTGCCCGTGCGCTCCCGGCCGTGCGCCGAGGCGCAGGAAGGCCTGCTTGAGGAAGACGCTGGCGACGCTGCGCTTCGCGTCGTTCGCGGCGTAATACGAGGGCCCGAGCCCGAGCTGCCCCTGCGGGGCGGGGCGCGTGGCATCCTCCGGGAGCCCCGCGAGGAGCGGGGCCTCGAGCTCCACCCGCCAGCCGAGCCGCGGGCGCTGCTGCGCGAGCCCGAGCCGCGCCTGGGCGCCGAGGAACGCGTAGCGCCCCGCGGCGGTGCTGTCGAACCAGTCCCAGCTCTCCGCGCGCGTGCGAAGCGTGGCGGTCCAGGTGACCGGCGCGCCGGCGGGGGGCGGGGCGCCCTGGGCCTGTGCGGCGACGGGGAGGGAGAGGGCGGCCAGCGCGATCGCGGCCGCCCGGCGCGGGGCATCGGTCATGGCGGGGGAATGCGGGGGAGGAAATTTCTCATCCGGACATGCGAAACCACGCCGGGAATCTTTCCCGCTTAACGTGACCCCGCCATCGGCGTCTCCTCCCCACAGGCCACAGGCCGCCGTCGGGGAAGTTCCCTGTGAGGAAGATCACGCGCGGAAAATGGAATTCCGGCGCACCCTTTGGTGTAGGATCAACCCGTGACGAAATCAACCGACGACGTGACGCCGGCGACGCGGCCGGCCCACTGGCGCACCGCCTCCGGCCGTGCCCTGGCGCGCCCGCACGGCGCGCTGCGGCCGCATGCCGGCGAGCTCCCCGCGGCGAAGCGCCCGCTGGCGACGCAGCTCACCGTGCTCGTGCCCGCCTACAACGAGGGGGCGAGCCTCGGCGACACGATCCGGTCGCTGCTCGCGCAGACCACGCCGCCGGCGGAGATCCTGGTCATCGACGACTGCTCCACCGACGACACGGCGGCGGTCGCCACCGCGCTCGGCGTCCGCGTCCTCCGCCCGCCGCGCAACACCGGCTCGAAGGCGGGGGCGCAGAACTTCGCCCTCCAGCAGGTGCGCACCGCGTACACGATGGCGATCGATGCCGACACGACGCTGGCGCCGGACGCGATCGAGCGGCTCATGCCCGCCCTGGAGCGCGACGACGTCGCCGCCGCCTGCGGCTTCGTGATCCCGCGCCACGTGGGGTCGGTGTGGGAGCGCGGGCGATACATCGAGTACCTGTTCGCCTTCACCTTCTACAAGCAGGTGCAGGACTACTACCAGCGGCCGCTCATCGCCTCGGGGTGCTTCTCCGCGTACCGCACCGAGGTGCTGCGCGCCCACGGGGGGTGGGGGACGCGGACCCTCGCCGAGGACATGGACCTCACCTGGAGCTTCTACGAGAGCGGCTGGCAGGTGCGCTTCATTCCCGACGCGGTGTGCCACCCCATCGAGCCGCACGACTGGAATTTCCTCTCGAAGCAGCTGCGGCGCTGGTCGCACGGCTTCGTGCAGAACGTGGCCGTGCACTGGCGGGGGCTGCTCGACGTCCCCTACCTGCGTTCCGCGGTCGCCGTCTCCCTCTGGGACGCGACGCTCGCGGCGCTGGTGTACCTGGTGCTCCTCCCGGTGCTCGCCATCGCCTTCCGGAATCCCTGGCTGCTGCTGGGCTACGTGATCGACGCGCCCGCGGTGGCGGTGCCGGTGCTGGTGGGCGCGGCAAAGCGCGGCGAGGTGGGGCGGGCGCTGGCGTCGCTCCCCGCCTTCCTCGTGCTGCGCACCGTGAACGCGCTCTTCTTCCTGCGGGCGGCCTGGTCGGAGTGGGTGATGCGCCGGAGCTTCCACACCTACGAGAAGGGGCACTGAGATGACGGCGGGCCTTCCCGGGGTGGGGATCGGCGGGATCTTCTACGTGGTGAGCGCGCTGCTCATGCCGGTGCGCGCGGCGGTGCTCACCGCGCGCGGGCGCCGCGCGGAAGCCCGATGGGGGCTGGCGCTGCGGCAGGCGGGGATCGCCCTGGGGATCCTTGGCGCCCTGTGGTTCACCGGCTGGCTCATCGCCGCGGCGCTCACCGCCTTCGCGCCGCACGTGCTCTCCGGCACCGGGCGCGGCGGGGGGGGCGACGCGGTGCGCAACGTGGTCAAGGTGACCGCGCTCGCGCTCTCGCTGGTCACGCTGTCGGTGGTGGTCGGGGCGGTGCAGCTCGCGCGGGTGGTGGTGCCGCGCCCCGATCCCGCGGAGCGGATCGGTGCCCGGCGCCGGCGCGGGGCGCGGGCGGCC
>DASWVQ010000361.1:0-2047 GCA_036401195.1 Gemmatimonadaceae bacterium | reverse complement strand
GAGGGCGAGCACCATCCCGGTGAAGAACCCCGTGAGGAGCACGATGCCGAGCGAGCGCACCCCGATCTCCTCCATCTGCTGGACGAGATCCTGGTAATAGAACGGGCGGGCGAAGATGAAGCGGAGGGACTTGCCAGCGAGAGTGAAATACTCCTGGAGGGTCCGCAACCGCGACTTCGCCGCGGTACCGAGGCGGGAGAGAAGCGCTGGCAATGGGGTTCCGTGCGAGGTGACGCACCGCGTGTCGCGCCCGGTAAGGGGCAAGCGCCGTGCCGCACCCAGCCGTCGCGTTGACCGAGTCATTGGGGCTCCCTAGCTTCCGCGCCATGCCCCTGTCCATTTCCCGTCACCGGCTGGCGGAGCTCCTCGAGGGGGCCCGCGGCCGCCGGATCGTCGTCGTGGGCGACGCCATGCTGGACGTCTACCTCCGGGGGGACGTGGACCGGATCTCCCCCGAGGCCCCCGTCCCGGTGGTCCGGGTCCGGGAGCGGAAGCACGCCCTGGGGGGGGCGGCCAACGTCGCCCAGAACGTGGCCGCTGTGGGGGCCCGGTGCGACCTGGTGGCGGCGATCGGGGACGACCGCGGGGGGGAGACCCTCCGGACGATGCTCCGCGAGATCGGCGCCGACCGGGACACCCTGGTGACGGTGGAGCGCCCCACCACGGTGAAGACCCGGATCGTGGCCCGCTCGCAGCAGGTCGTCCGGGTGGACGAGGAGGAGGACGCGGACCTCGAAGGCGTCGAGATCGAGCGGCTGCTGGAAGCGGCCCGCGACGCGGTCGCCGGCGCCGACGCCCTGGTGCTCGAGGACTACAACAAGGGGGTGCTCGTTCCCCGGGTGATCACCGAGACGATCGCCGCCGCCCGCGCGCGGAACCTCCCGGTGATCGTGGACCCCAAGTACCGGAACTTCTTCCTCTACCGCGGGGCCACGGTGTTCAAGCCGAACCGGCGGGAGCTGGAGGCGGCGCTGGGGGCGGCGGTCGACCTGGAGCATCCCGAGGCGCTGCCGCAGACGCTGGAACGCCTCGGGGTGGACTACCTCCTCCTCACCCTCGGCGAGCGCGGCATGGCGCTCCTCTCGGCCACGGAGTCGGTGCGACGCGTGCCCACCGTGGCGCGCGAGGTGTACGACGTGGTGGGCGCGGGAGACACGGTCACCGCATACCTGGCGACGGCGCTCGCCGCGGGTGGGACGGTGGCCGAGGCCGCGGTGATCGCGAACTATGCCGCCGGGGTGGAGGTGGGGAAGCTCGGCGCGGCCACGGTGACGCCGGAAGAAGTGCTCGAGGCGTACGACGAATACCTGGAGCGGAGTGCGGGCGCGGTGGCGTAGCGCCTCTTGTCATTCCGAGGTCGCAGAGCGACCGAGGAGTCCGCTCACCCGGCGGTCGTGGCCCCTACGGGCGGGAAGGAAGATTCCTCGCTGCCGCTCGGAATGACACCCGCCAACCTTTCCCGGGCGGCGGGTGTCCAATAACGAATCGCCCCGATGGGCCCCCACGGCCCACCGCCGCGTCCTCCCCTGCCCCCCACCACGACATGCGCCTTCCCGTCGCGCTTGCCCTGTGCGCCGCGCTGCTCCCCGCCCCCGCCCCCGCCGTCGCGCAGCAGTCCGCGTCCACCCCCGCCCGGTCCGCCGCGAACGCCGCCCCGCCGCGCACCATGCAGGCGGTGCGACGCACGGGCCCGATCGCAATCGACGGAAAGCTCGACGACGCGGCCTGGGACTCGGCGGCACCGAGCAGCGGCTTCACCCAGTCCTATCCCAAGCCGGGCCAGCCGGCGGGGGACCAGACGGAAGTGCGCGTGCTCTACGACGACGAGGCGCTCTACGTCGGCATCCGCATGTTCGACGCGCACCCGGACTCGATCGCGGCGGGGCTGGCGCGTCGCGACGCGACCGCGGCGACGGGGATCTACACCGACTGGGTGCACCTGATCATCGACTCCTACCACGACCGGCGCACCGCCTTCCGCTTCTCCACCTCGCCGCGCGGGGTGCAGAAGGACGTCTTCACCTCCAACGACGGCAACGAGGACCTC
>DASWVQ010000360.1:0-6702 GCA_036401195.1 Gemmatimonadaceae bacterium | reverse complement strand
GGGGACGCCTCCTGGCGCGCCGGTGCGCGTGGTCCCCCCGCCGGCCGCGCGCGGGGGGCCGGCTCCCGCCGCGAAGGACGCGACCCCGGCGGTGGTGGCGAAGTCGTTCGACTTCGGCTTCCCGGTGGTCGCGTCGGCACCCTATCGGGGGAGCGCGAGTCCAGGGGCCTTCAGCGCCGGCGCACGCGCCTTCGGGGCGGGAGGCGTGGTGCGCGTGGAGCCCTTCAGCGACGACGACACCGAGTCGCTCGGGGACGGCACGGGCGACGCGGGGGAGGGGCTCGATCACCTCGACGAGGAGACGCCGGAGGACGAGGGCACCGGCGCGCCGGAGGAAACGCCCTATCGGCTCGCGGAGGAATCGTCGCGCGCGACCAGCGTCTCCCCCGCGAGCGCGGCGGCCATGGCGGCGGTGGAACGCGACCTGGCGGAGCTCGCCCGGCAGCTCACCCCGCCCGCGCCCGGAGGCGCGGAGGGGCCCGCCGCGCGCGAGATGGAGGAGGGCAGTCCCTACGCGCCCCCGGTGCAGCCCGCGCCGGCGCCGAGCGGTGGGCACCGCGTGTTCGACGAGATGGCGCAGGGGATGGCCTACGCGACGGAGTTCCGGCTTCCCCCGGTCGCGGTGCAGCGCCTCTTCTCGGAGCTCGACCGCGAGCTCGATGCGCGCGATCGCGGCCGGGATCGTGCCCGCGCGAGGGCATCGGCCGCGGCGGCGGCATCGCCGATGGCGGGGATCGCCGCCGCGCTCCCCCTCCCGCCCGCCCCGGAGGTGCCGGACGAGGTGCTGCTGCGCGACGTGTCGTCGATGAGCCCCGCCGCCTCGGACGGGGAGCCCTCGGAGGCGCAGGCCCTCGTCTCCGCGGCGCTCGAGCTGAGCCCGTACCTCCGGCACTTCAAGCCGGAGGAAACGGTGGTCTCGGAGGACCAGGCCAGGAAGGTCTTCCGCTTCTTCTGGCCGGAGAAGGACCTGACCCAGCTCGGGGCCATCACGCTCGCCGACCGCGAGTTCGCGCAGGCGCTGGTGCTCGAGGCGCTGGAGGCCTCGCACGACTACTCGATCATCGAGTACCTGGCGAAGAAGACGCTGTACAAGGTGTACCCCACCTTCGACGACGTGAAGGACCTGGTGAAGGACGTCGCGAAGGAGGCGATCCGGAAGAAGTGGTTCAGCAAGGCGGAGAAGAAGATCACCGCCGACACGCTCGACAACGCGGTCATCTACGAGGCGATCCGCGTCATGATCGCGCTGAAGTTTGGCACGCCCATTCGCGAGCGGCTCAACGACCTCCCCATGACGTACTGATCGAGGAGCACGTCCATGTCCAGCTCCCTGCTCGAGCTCCAGCGGCTGCAGGCCGCGCCCCCGCCCGCCCCACCCGCCGCGCCCGCGCCGCCGCCCCCCGTGCGCGGCGGCGGCCTCGCGGTCCAGGTGCCGGGCGTGGTACCCGCGATCCGCGAGCGCGTCCCGGAGCTCCGCTGGCACGCGTCCGCGCTGATGCTCCTCGGCTGGCGCGCGCGCCACGCGGAGGGACGCCTGCGCCCGGGAATCCCGGGGCGCTTCCTCCCGCGCGTCGACGAGGCACGCCCGATCGCCGACCGGGAGAAGGCCGCCTTCCTCGCCGGCTGCGGCCTGCTGGCCGAGCTCGCGAGCACGGCCATTCCCGTGCGGTGGGCGGCACTGCTGCGGGAGTACGGCTCGCTCTGGGTGACCACCGAGCATTGGGATGGGAGCGCCTCCGGGATCTTCAGCCGCGTGGTCACCGGGCTGCGCGGCGGGCCCACCCCCGACGCGACGCAGCTCGACGTCATCGATCCGGCCACCGGCGGCACCGCCACGATGACCCTCGCGGCGCTCGGCGCCGCCGCGCTCGCGCAATCGCCGCGATCGCGGGTGGAGGTGATCCACTTCCCGCGCGACGTGCACATGGCGATCGTGCGCTCGGCGCAGGGGGCGCGGTCGCTCGCCATCGCCGCGGCACTCGATGGGCGCGGGGACCCCGGCGACGGGGAGCCCCTGCATCCCGAGCTCGCCCCGCGCGGCGTGGTCAACGCGCGCGAGATGGGGCTGGCCATCGCCGCAGCCGCGCCTCCCCCCATGGGCGCCGCCGATGCCCGATGGGCCGACGACGCGGTCAATCCGGACCTCCGCCACGTGGCGGCCGCCGGCGTGAGCGTGGAATTCGGCATCGACGAGGCATCGCTGGCGAACGCGGTCTTCCTGAACCACTTCGCGCTCCCCGCGGCGCACCGCCGCGTGGTGTTCGCCCTGCGCGGGTGCCGCCTGCACGGCGCGCCGGGCTGGACCCGCCAGCTCGCGGTGGAGGAAGACCTCCCCAACCACTTCGACAACTGCTGCCTCATCGGGGTGTGGAACCGCGACGATCACCGGGTGATCGCCTTCCATGCGTCGACCGTGCCGAACTGGGTCTACATGGAGAAGTACCGGCAGGGCACCGACAAGGCGAACATGCTCGTGACCGGGCTGCACAGCTTCCGCGTCGGCACCCATCGCCCGGGGACGGACGGCGCGGTCCCCGGATGCCTCCTCCAGGACGAGCCACGGGTGGTCCTGCGCACGCGCGACGACCTCACCTACACCGTGACCGATTTCTGGGACCATGGGTGGCAGGGCGACAACGTGCACCCGGCCCGCACGAGCATCCACGCGCCGCCGAGCACCACCCCGGACTTCTCCTCCGCCGGCTGCCAGACGGTTCCCGGCGACTACGCGAACGGGCGCTTCACCGGGGACTGGGCCGCCTTCCGCGAGGCGCTGGGCTTCGACAACGCCCACCCCTCCGCGAACGACGGGACGAGCGTGTCGTACATCCTGCTCGGTGCGCGGGAGTTCCGGGTCGCGGGCGGCGCGAGCCAGCCGGCGATGTCGCGACTTCGCTTCGGGTCGTCCGGGCCGGCGGTGATCGCCCTGCAATCGGCGCTGCGCAAGCTCCCGGGCAACGGGCGACTCGCGACCGACGGCAGCATGGGGCCGCAGACGGTGGCCGCGCTGATCGCGTGGCAGCAGGCGCGCGACAACGGGGCCGCGGATGGGATCGTGACCCCGGCGATCGCGCGCGCGCTGGGGTTCACGATCTGAGGACCGGGGGGCGACCCACGCCCTCCGGTCAGGGCACGTCCATCCGCCGCAGCTTCCGCACGGTGAGGAGGAGGAAGCCGGCGAGCACGAGGAGGGCGATCGCGCCCGCCACGGCCACGCTCGGGGGCTCCGCCTTCGCGTCGGCGAAGCGGCGGGGGTCGATCGCGTGCATGAGCGAGATGGCGTGATACCGGATGCTCAGCGCGCGCACCCCCGCCACGAAGCCGGAGAAGAACCCCTCCCAGAGCACGACGTAGAGCAGTCCCAGCCCGATCGCCTGGGGCGAGGAGAGCCCGAGCCAGAGGAAGGCGGCCGCGTACAGCGCCACCGCGGCGAGGCACGCCAGCGAGACCGCGAGCATCGCGCGCGGGTCGCCGAGATACGCCATCCAGCTCGTGACCAGCGCGCTCGCCAGCACGAAGGGACCCGCGATGCTCAGCGTCGCCAGCAGCTTGGGCACGACGATTTGCCACCGCGGGAGGGGGGAGAGGACGAGGTTCGCCAGGGTGCGGTCCTCCACCTCGTTCCCGAAGGCGGGAGCGGCGATCGCCAGCACCACCAGGGGGGCGATGGAGCCGGCGAGCATCGCGCTGAGCACCGCCATCTCGAAGTTCCGCACCGCGGGCGCGTGCGCGTTCCCGAGCATCGCCGCCGTCACCAGCACCGGCATCGCCGCCAGCACCAGCATCACGAGCAACCGCCAGCGGCCGGTGAGCTGCTGCAGGGTGGCCAGGTAGATCGCGCCCATCGTCAGCCCTCCACCAGGTAGCCGAACACGCTCTCGAGCGAGTCGTCGAGGGGCTCCACGCGGCGGAGCCGGATCGAGGCCTCCTGCGCGAGCCGGGGAAGTTCCACCTGCAGGTCCCGCACGCTCCGGCTCAGCACCACCACCGCGCCGTCGGGGTCGATGTGCACCGCGTCCACCGACGGGAGCGCCACGACCGCCGACGCGAGCTGGCGGGGCGCATCGCACAGCACGCGCACATGGTACGGGCGCTGGTCGAGCGCCGCCCGGATCGCGCGGAACCCGCCGGAGGCGGCGAGCTTGCCGTTCACCACCAGCAGCACGGTGTCGGCCAGCTCCTCCACCTCCTCGAGGATGTGCGAGGAGAGGACGATCGTCCGGCCCCCCTCCGCGAGCTGCAGCAGCAACCGCTTGAAGTGCACGCGCTGGCGCGGGTCGGCGCCGTTCAGGGGCTCGTCGAGCACGAGCACCTCGGGGTCGTGCACGATCGTCGCCGCCAGCCGCATGCGCTGGCGCATCCCGCGCGAGTAGCCGTCCATGGGGCGGTGCTGCGCGTCGAGCAGCTCCACCAGCCCGATCGCGCGGTCCACCGCGGCGTCCAGGTCGGGCACGCCACGGATCTGCGCCATCATGCGCACGAAGGCGCGCCCGGTCATCGAGGGGTACACCGTCTCGTGCTCCGACATCACGCCGATCCGCCGGTAGAGCGGCGGATTGTCGCGCACCGGTTCCCCGAACATGGTGATCGTGCCGGTGGACGTCGCCGCGAGCCCCGTCATCATGCGGAGCAGCGTCGTCTTCCCCGCCCCGTTGGGGCCGAGCAGCCCGGTGATCCCCGGGCGCACCTCGAAGCTCACCTCGCTCACCGCCACCACGTTTCCGAACCAGCGGGAGACCCCCTCCACGCGGATCACGGGAGCGGTCACGTCGGCGGCGCCGGTGGATTCCTCCATGCCGCGTGCGTGCGCCTGTGTCGCCGTAGCCGTCATCGCGGGAGCCTCCGGTAGCGCCACCAGAGCAGGGCGCCCGGCACCAGGGTCCAGCCGAGGTACCAGCTCACCAGCACGCGGGCTCCGAGCCGGCGCGCCGGCGCATCCTTGGCGATCTCGCTCACCTCGCCGAAGATGATGTCGTTCACGTGGACGGGGATGTTGGTGAGGTTGAACATCGAGATCCAGGCGCCGGCGGACCCCTTCACCTCGTCCGCCATCCCCACGGTGAACGGGGTGGTGATGACGAAGAGCCCCACGAGGAAGACCGCGGCATAGGCGCGGCGCGTGGTGAACGACGCGGCGAGCATCGCGAGCGTGGTGGTGTACGCGGCCATCACCACCCCGCTCAGCAGGAAGCGCGGCACGTCGACCCAGTGCGCCGCCAGGTACGCGGCGGGCGCGGGTGCCCCCATCCAGAGCCCGAGGAAGAGGATCACCTGCGGCGCCCACGCCGCCGCCAGCGTGACGGTGAAGAACGCGGCCCACCGCGACGCGATGTAGTCGGTGGCGGTGACCGGCCGGACGAGGTACAGCTGGATCACCCCGTCGCGCCGGTCGCGGCAGAGCAGCTCCGGCGCCACCAGCGCCCCGAACACGAAGAGCAGGATCGAGGCGATGCCGTAGTAGTCCGCGTGCGAGGGGAGCCCCGCCTTCTGCGCCGTTCCCGGCCCCCCCATGCGCTCGGCCGCGCCCGCGATCATCGCCATGATGAGGGCGATCCCCGAGAGCAGCACGATGAAGAACCAGGGGAGCACCTTCGCACGCGGCCCCCGGCCGATCCCCAGCGCCGTGCGCACCCCATCCTTGAAGATCGCGGCGCGCCCCCGCATCCGCCCCTCGCGTGCCCCCGTGTAGTTCCGGTAGCCGATGTCGAAGACGATGCCGGTCATGCGCCCTCCCGCTCGAAGAGTTCGGTGAGCGCGTGGCGGCGCGGCGCCATGCGGCGCAGCGGCGTCCGGGATTCCACGAGCGCGTCGCGCACCAGGTCGTACACGGATTCATCGTCGCCGCGGATGAGGAGCCCCCCTTGGGCGGCGGTCACCGCGACCCCGCGCCGGCCGAGCGCCTGCACCAGCGCCTCGGGGGGCGCGTCGACCTCGAGGAAGACCGTCTCCGTGTCGGTGGTGAACTGCCCCACCTCCCCCGCGTGCACCAGCTGGCCGGCGCGGATCACCACGATGCGGTCGCAGGTGCGCTCCACGTCGGCCATGAGGTGCGAGGAGAGGAGGACGCTGATGCCGAACTCGCGGTGCGTCTTCCGCACCAGCGCCAGCATCTCCTCGCGCCCGAGCGGGTCGAGCCCCGCGGTGGGCTCGTCGAGCAGGACGAAGGCGGGATCGTGCACCAGCGCCTGCGCGAGCTTCACCCGCTGCTTCATCCCGGTGGAGTAGCCGCCGATCGCACGGTAGCGCTCCTCGAACATCCCCACGTGCCGCAGGATGTCGGCGGCGCGGGTCCGCGCCGCGCGCGGGGGGAGCCCGCTCACCTCGGCCATGTGCGTGAGGAACTCGGCGGCACTCACCTGGGTGGGGAGGCAGTCGTGCTCCGGCATGTACCCGAGCCGCTGCCGCACCGACACGCTCCGCACGGGGTCCCCGCCGAGCACCGTGACGGAGCCCGCGGTGGGGCGGAGCAACCCGAGGAAGGTGCGGATGGCGGTGCTCTTCCCCGCCCCGTTCTCCCCGAGGATGCCGGTGACGCCGTCGGAGATGGCGAAGCTCACGCCATCGAGGGCGACGACCTTGCCGTACCGCTTCGTGAGGCCGTCGGCGACGATCAGTGGGGGAGCGCTCATCGCGGGCTCGGGGCGTGGGGGGCGGGCGTGGGGGCGGGGGGCGCCGTGGCCCGCCCCGCGGCGGTCGGCGCGG
>DASWVQ010000359.1:0-9322 GCA_036401195.1 Gemmatimonadaceae bacterium | reverse complement strand
CGGGGCCAACGCCGAGGTCGAGATCGCGGACCTCCCCACGGGCACCGGCCGCGCCCGCGGCGGCTCGCGCCCCGCGCGCGGGGGCGGGGGTGGTGGCGGTGGGGGCGGCGGCTCCAACGAGCACTCCCTCCGCCAGCTCCTCGGCGCCCTCCGGGCGATCGAGAACGGGGACTTCGGGACCCGCCTCTCCCCCGAGGGCGATCCGCTCATCGCGGAGATCTTCGAGACCTACAACCGCGTGGCCGACAAGCACCAGCGCTTCACCGGGGAGCTCCACCGGCTGAGCGTGGCGATCGGCCGCGAGGGACGCCTCCGCGAGCGCGCGATCGTCGAGGGGATGCAGGGGGGGTGGGGCGCGACCGTGGACGCGCTCAACAACCTCATCACCGACCTGGCGCAGCCCACCTCCGAGGTGGCCCGCGTGATCGAGGCGGTGGCCCGCGGCGACCTGACGCAGAAGTTCGAGCTGGAGATCGAGGGGAAGCGGGTGCAGGGCGAGTTCTACAAGATCGGCTCGACCGTGAACCGGATGGTGGACCAGCTCAACTCCTTCGCCTCGGAAGTGACGCGCGTGGCGCGCGAAGTGGGCACGGAGGGGGTGCTGGGGGGGCAGGCCGACGTGCCCGGCGCGAGCGGCACCTGGAAGGACCTCACCGACTCGGTGAACGCGATGGCCGCGAACCTGACGAACCAGGTGCGGAACATCGCCCTCGTGACGACGGCGGTCGCCAACGGCGACCTCTCGCAGAAGATCACGGTGGAGGCGCGCGGCGAGGTGCTCGAGCTGAAGGACACCATCAACATCATGGTGGACCAGCTGAACGCCTTCGCGAGCGAAGTGACGCGCGTGGCGCGCGAAGTGGGAACGGAAGGAAAGCTGGGCGGCCAGGCACGCGTCGAGGGGGTGAGCGGCACCTGGCGCGACCTGACCGAGAACGTGAACGCGATGGCGTCGAACCTCACCGTGCAGCTCCGCGACGTGAGCGCGGTGGCGACGGCGATCGCGAACGGCGACCTGACGCGCAAGATCACCGTCGAGGCGCAGGGCGAGATCCTCCAGGTGAAGGAAGTGCTGAACCGGATGGTCGACCAGCTCTCCGCCTTCGCCGCGGAAGTGACGCGCGTGGCCCGCGAAGTGGGCACGGAAGGGATCCTGGGGGGCCAGGCGAACGTGCCCAACGTCGCCGGCACCTGGAAGGACCTGACCGACAGCGTGAACTTCATGGCCTCGAACCTCACGGGCCAGGTGCGAAACATCGCCGACGTCGCGACCGCGATCGCGAACGGCGACCTCTCGCAGAAGATCACCGTGGAGGCGAAGGGCGAGGTGGCCGCGCTGGCGAACACCATCAACGACATGGTGGACCGCCTCCGCGTCTTCGCGGACGAAGTGACCCGCGTGGCGAAGGAAGTGGGCACGGAAGGCGTCCTCGGCGGGCAGGCCCGCGTGGAGGGGGTGAGCGGCACCTGGAAGGGGCTCACCGACAACGTGAACGCGATGGCGCAGAACCTGACGAACCAGGTGCGCAACATCGCCGACGTGACCACCGCGGTGGCGAAGGGCGACCTGTCGCGGAAGATCACCGTGGAGGCGAAGGGCGAGGTGCTCGAGCTGAAGAACACCATCAACACCATGGTGGACCAGCTGAACGCCTTCGCGAGCGAGGTGACCCGCGTCGCCAAGGAAGTGGGGACGGAAGGGCGGCTGGGCGGCCAGGCGCGCGTCGAGGGGGTCGCCGGGGTGTGGCGCGACCTCACCGAGAACGTGAACCAGATGGCCGGCAACCTCACGGTGCAGCTGCGCGACGTGTCGGCGGTGGCGACCGCGATCGCGAACGGCGACCTGACCCGCAAGATCACCGTGGAAGTGCGCGGCGAGATCCTGCAGATCAAGGAAGTGATCAACCGGATGGTGGACCAGCTGAACGCGTTCGCGGGGGAAGTCATCCGCGTGGCGCGTGAGGTGGGCACCGAGGGGGTGCTCGGCGGCCAGGCGAACGTGCCCGGCGTGGCCGGCACCTGGAAGTCGCTGACCGAGAACGTGAACGCGATGGCCGAGAACCTGACCAACCAGGTGCGAAACATCGCGGACGTGACCACCGCGGTGGCGAAGGGCGACCTGTCGCGGAAGATCACCGTGGAGGCGAAGGGCGAGGTGCTCGCCCTCAAGAACACCATCAACACGATGGTGGACCAGCTCTCCGGCTTCGCGGCGGAAGTGACGCGCGTGGCCCGCGAGGTGGGCACGGAAGGGATCCTCGGCGGCCAGGCGAACGTGCCGGGCGTCGCCGGCACCTGGAAGGACCTCACCGACTCGGTGAACTTCATGGCCGCCAACCTCACCACGCAGGTGCGAAGCATCGCGGTGGTGACCACGGCGGTGGCCAACGGCGACCTCTCGCAGAAGATCACCGTCGAGGTGCGCGGCGAGGTGCTGGAGCTGAAGGACACCATCAACACGATGGTGGAGAAGCTCCGGATCTTCGCCGACGAAGTGACGCGCGTGGCCCGCGAGGTGGGCACGGAAGGGCGGCTGGGCGGCCAGGCGAACGTGCCTGGGGTGGCCGGCACCTGGAAGGACCTCACGGACAACGTGAACTACATGGCCTCCAACCTCACCACGCAGGTGCGTAACATCGCCGACGTGACCACGGCGGTGGCGCGCGGCGACCTGTCGCGCAAGGTGACGGTGGAGGTGCGCGGCGAGGTGCTCGAGCTCAAGAACACCATCAATACGATGGTGGACCAGCTCAATGCCTTCGCCGGCGAGGTGACCCGCGTGGCCCGCGAAGTGGGCACGGAAGGGAAGCTGGGCGGGCAGGCGAAGGTGACGGGCGTGGCCGGCGTGTGGCGCGACCTCACCGACAACGTGAACGCCATGGCGCAGAACCTCACGGGGCAGGTGCGAAACATCGCCGACGTGGCCACCGCGGTGGCCAACGGCGACCTCTCGCAGAAGATCACCGTGGAGGCGCAGGGCGAGGTGCTCTCGCTCAAGAACACGCTGAACATCATGGTGGACAAGCTCCGCGTGTTCGCCGACGAAGTGACGCGCGTGGCGAAGGAAGTGGGCACCGAGGGCAAGCTGGGCGGCCAGGCCGACGTGCCGGGCGTGGCCGGCACCTGGAAGGACCTCACCGACTCGGTGAACGCGATGGCGAACTCGCTCACCGTGCAGGTGCGCAACATCGCCGACGTGGCCACCGCGGTGACCAAGGGTGACCTCACCCGGCAGATCACCGTGGAGGCGCAGGGGGAGCTCGACGAGCTCAAGACGAACATCAACCAGATGATCGGCAACCTGCGCGAGACCACCGAGCGGAACCAGGAGCAGGACTGGCTCAAGACCAACCTGGCGAAGTTCAGCCGCATGATGCAGGGGCAGAAGGACCTCGAGTCCGTGTCGCGCCTCATCATGAGCGAGCTCACGCCGCTGGTCTCGGCACACCACGGCGCCTTCTTCATCATGGACGGCGACTCGCTGCAGCAGGGCGCCTCGCTCAAGCTGATCGCCAGCTACGCCTACCGGGCGCGCAAGCACATCGCCAACCGCTTCGGGCTGGGTGAAGGGCTGGTGGGCCAGGCGGCGCTGGAGAAGGAGCCGATCCTCCTCCAGAACGTCCCCGACGACTACATCCAGATCACCTCGGGCCTCGGCGAGGCGCCGCCGCGCAACATCATCGTCCTCCCCATCCTCTTCGAGGGCGAGGTGAAGGCGGTCATCGAGCTGGCGAGCTTCCTCCCCTTCAGCCAGATCCACCAGACCTTCCTCGACCAGCTCGCCGAGTCCATCGGCGTCGTCCTGAACATGATCCAGGCGAACATGCGCACCGAGGAGCTGCTGGAGCAGTCGCAGAAGCTCACCCAGGAGCTGCAGAGCCAGTCCGAGGAGCTGCGCCGCCAGCAGGACGAGCTGAAGAAGTCCAACTCGGAGCTGGAGCAGCAGGCGCGCTCGCTGCGGCAGTCCGAGGAGCTGCTCAAGGAGCAGCAGGAGGAGCTGCAGCAGGTCAACGAGGAGCTGGAGGAGAAGGCCTCGCTGCTCGCCGAGCAGAACGCGAAGGTCGAGCAGAAGAACCGCGAGGTGGAGGCGGCCCGCCAGGCGCTGGAGGAGAAGGCGTCGCAGCTGGCGCTCAGCTC
Organism: Gemmatimonadaceae bacterium; assembly: GCA_036401195.1. GTDB lineage: Bacteria > Gemmatimonadota > Gemmatimonadetes > Gemmatimonadales > Gemmatimonadaceae > JACDHQ01. The sequence continues at coordinate 5,185 of DASWVQ010000359.1, read as the reverse complement.
CAAGTACAAGAGCGAGTTCCTGGCGAATATGTCGCACGAGCTGCGCACCCCGCTCAACTCGCTGCTCATCCTCGCCCGCCTCCTCAGCGACAACAAGGACGGCAACCTGTCGGCGAAGCAGGTGGAGTTTGCCCAGACGATCCTCTCGTCGGGCACCGACCTCCTCAACCTGATCAACGACATCCTCGACCTGTCGAAGGTGGAGGCGGGGAAGATGGAGGTGAACCCCGCCGACATGCCGCTGACCGAGGTGCGCGACTACGTGGAGCGCACCTTCCAGCCGGTGGCGGAGCAGAAGGGGCTCGCGCTGCAGGTCGAGATCACCCCCGACGCGCCCTCGCCGATCTTCACCGACGGCCAGCGCCTGCAGCAGATCCTCAAGAACCTGCTGTCGAACGCGCTGAAGTTCACCGAGCGCGGCGGGGTGACCCTCGTCATGCGCCGCGCCGACAAGGGGAAGCGCTTCGCCAACCGCATCCTCGACCAGGCCGACGAGGTGGTGGCGTTCGCGGTGCAGGACACGGGGATCGGCATCGCCCGCGACAAGCAGCAGCTGATCTTCGAGGCCTTCCAGCAGGCCGACGGGACCACGAGCCGGAAGTACGGGGGCACGGGGCTCGGGCTCTCCATCTCGCGCGAGATCGCCCGCCTCCTCGGCGGCGAGATCCGCGTGGAGAGCGTGGAAGGGAAGGGGAGCACCTTCACCCTCTTCCTCCCGGTGCACTTCGTGGAGCAGGAGCCGCTGCAGGAGCGCCCGGGGCAGTCGGCGGCCGAGCGGCGCAACCAGCGGCGCGAGGTGGACCCGGCGCGCCGAATCGGCAACGTCCGCGCGACCTACCAGCAGGGGGGCGCGCCCGCGCGTCCCGCGGCGCCGGCGGTGAACGACGCCTGGTCGCCGGCGTGGAGCTTCGACATCGACACCGCGGTGGAGGAGGAGCCGATGCCGGCGCCCCCGCCGGTCCCCGTGGCCGAGCTCCCGCGCCCGGTCGGCTTCGACGATGACCGCGACGGCATCGAGCCCGGCGACCGGGTGGTGCTGGTGATCGAGAACGACGCCACCTTCGCCCGCGTCCTCCTCGACATGGCGCGGGAGAAGGGGTTCCGCGGGCTCGTCGCCCTCGACGGCGAGGCGGGGCTGCAGCTGGCCCACGCCTTCGAGCCCGACGCCATCACCCTCGACATCGACATGCCGGGCATGGACGGCTGGGAGGTCCTCAACCGCCTGAAGCACCACCCGGCGACGCGCCACATCCCCGTGCACATCATCAGCGGGGTGCAGGAGCGCACGCAGGGGCTGAAGGCGGGCGCCATCGCCTTCCTCCAGAAGCCGGTCGACAAGGAGGCCCTCGACGAGTCGTTCTCGAAGATCTCGGGCTTCATCGACCAGCAGGTGCGCCGCCTCCTCGTGGTCGAGGACGACGCGGTGCAGCGGAGCAGCATCGTCGAGCTCGTCGCGCACGAGGACGTGGAGATCGACGCGGTGGGGACGGGGGCCGAGGCGCTGGAACGGCTCCAGGCCAACCACTACGACTGCATGGTGCTCGACCTGGGGCTCAAGGACATCTCCGGCTTCGAGCTGCTCGACCGGATCAAGGCCGACGCGGCGCTGCGCGAGCTGCCGGTGATCATCTACACCGGCCGCGAGCTCACCCCGCAGGAGGAGACCCGGCTCCGGCAGGACGCGGAGACGATCATCATCAAGGACGTGAAGAGCCCCGAGCGGCTGCTCGACGAGACCGCCCTCTTCCTGCACCGCGTGGAGTCGAAGCTGCCGGAGCAGAAGCGCCGCATGCTCGAGCGGCTGCACAACGAGGACGCGACCTTCGCCGGCAAGCGGGTCCTGGTCGTGGACGACGACGTGCGGAACATCTTCTCCCTGACCAGCGTCCTCGAGGACCACGGGATGGTGGTGTCGTTCGCCGAGAACGGGCGCGACGCCATCCGCCTGCTCGAGGAGCGGCCGGGCGAGGTGGACCTCGTGCTCATGGACATCATGATGCCCGAGATGGACGGCTACGAGACCACCCGTGCCATCCGCGGGATGCCCGAGCTGCGGAACCTTCCCATCATCGCCCTCACGGCGAAGGCGATGAAGGGGGACCGGGAGAAGGCGATCGCCGCCGGCGCGTCGGACTACATCACCAAGCCGGTGGACGTCGAGCAGCTCGTGAGCCTCATGCGCGTATGGCTGTATCGGTAAGCGGCCAGGGGCGCGGGCTGCCCGCGCCCCCGTCCGCCTACAACCCCGATCTCGAGCGCATCGAGATCGAGCTGCTCCTGGAAGGCGTCTTCCGTCACTACGGATTCGACTTCCGGGAGTACGCCTACTCGTCCATCCGCCGCCGGCTGTGGAAGCGGATCCAGGCCGAGGGGCTGTCGTCGGTGTCGGAGCTGCAGGCGCTCGTGCTGCACGTGCCGGAGGCGATGGAGCGGCTGCTCCTCGACCTCTCGGTGAGCGTCACGTCGATGTTCCGCGACCCGGGCTTCTACGTGGCCTTCCGGGAACAGGTGGTGCCGCTGCTGCGCACCTACCCCTTCATCCGCATCTGGCACGCGGGCTGTTCCACGGGGGAGGAGGTGTATTCCACCGCCATCCTCCTCGAGGAGGAGGGGCTGCTCGACCGGACGCGCATCTACGCCACCGACATCAACGACGCCGTGCTGCAGAAGGCCCGGGCGGGGATCTTTCCCCTCGACCGGATGCAGGAATACACGGAGAATTACATCCGCGCCGGCGGAAAGCGGGCCTTCTCCGAGTACTATACGGCCATGTACGACGGGGCCCTGTTCAGCCCCGCCCTGACCCGGAACGTGGTGTTCGCGCAGCACAACCTGGTCACCGACCGCTCCTTCGCGGAATTCACGGTCATCTTCTGCCGCAACGTGCTCATCTATTTCGACCGCGAGCTGCAGAACCGGGTGCACAACCTGTTCTATGATTCCCTGGTGACTTTTGGCGTGCTCGTGCTCGGTGCCAAGGAGTCGCTGCGCTTCTCGAAGTACGAGCCTTGCTACGAGAGGCTGGATCGGACGGAGAAGATCTACCGGAAGGTTCGCTAGCCTCATGGAGCGATGCACGGCAGACCAGCGGCGGAGATCGTGGTCATCGGGACCTCGTGGGGCGGGCTCCATGCCCTCCGGACCCTCGTGTCCGCGCTCCCCGCGGACTACCGGGTGCCCACGGTGATCGTCCAGCATCGCCACCGGCAGTCCGACGGGCTGCTCCGGACCCTCCTCCAGGAGCACACGACCATGATCGTGTGCGAGGTGGAGGACAAGCAGCCGATCCTGCCCGACTACCTGTTCCTCGCGCCCGCCGACTACCACCTGCTGGTGGAGGACGGGCACTTCTCCCTCTCGGTGGACGAGCCGGTGCGCTACTCGCGGCCCTCGATCGACGTGACCTTCGTTTCCGCGGCCGATTCCTTCGGCACGGGGGCGGTGGGCGTGGTGCTCACCGGTGCGAACGCCGACGGCGCCGCGGGGCTGGCGCGCATCGTCGAGCGGGGGGGGACGGCGATCGTCCAGGCCCCGGAGACGGCGGAGAGCCCGGTGATGCCGCGCGCCGCGCTGGACGCGGTCCCCGGGGCGCAGGTGCTCACCCTGCCGGAGATCGGGCAGGTGCTGGGGGAGATGGCGCGCGACGTCGAGGCGGGGCGCCGATGACCCAGCACCGCCTGGAGGGGCTCGAGGGCTCGGACCCGGTCGAGATCCTCATCGTCGACGACCGGCAGGAGAACCTCCTGGCGCTCGAGGCCATCCTCGAGCCCCTCGAGCAGCGGGTGATCCGCGCCCACTCGGGCGAGGAAGCGTTGCGCATCCTCCTCACGCGCGACGTGGCGGTGATCCTGCTCGACGTGCAGATGCCGGGGATGAACGGATTCGAGACCGCCGAGATGATCAAGTCGCGCGAGCGCTCGAAGTTCATCCCCATCATCTTCCTCACCGCGATCTCCAAGGAGGAGGAGTACGTCTTCCGCGGCTACTCGGTGGGGGCGGTGGACTACCTGTTCAAGCCCTTCCAGCCGGACATCCTCCGCTCCAAGGTGGCGGTGTTCGTGGACCTCGCGCTCAAGCAGCGCCAGCTGGGGGAGCAGGAGCAGCGGCTCCGCGAGCACGAGCGCCGCGAGCTCGAGCTGCGCCACATGCGCGAGCTGTGGGAGTCGGAGGCCCGCTTCGCCGACGTGGTGCGCACGGCGATGGACGCGATCGTCGTCTTCAATGCGGACGGGGTGATCACGAGCTTCAACGCGGCGGCGGAACGCATGTTCTGCCTCGGGCCCGAGGAAGCGATCGGGGGCCCGGTGGCGCGGCTCTTCGCCGGGGGCGACGCCGATGCGCCCGGCACCCTCCACCGGCTGCGCTGCGCGGTGCAGGGCGAGCCCGATCCCGCGTGCGCCGACGCGCTGCCGGCGAGCACGCCGGCCGCTGCCCCCGCGCAGCTCACCGGCCGCCGCGCCACCACCGGCGACGAGTTCCCGATCGAGTTCACCGCGAGCACGATCGGCGCCGACGAGGGCCGCGCGTACACGCTGATCGTCCGCGACATCTCCGAGCGCGTCGCCAACGAGCGCGCCCTCCAGCGGCAGGCGGAGACCCTCGAACGCTCCGCGCGCGAGCTCAAGGAGCTGAACGACGAGCTGGAACGCCGGCAGATGGACCTGGAGAAGGCGATGACCGCCCGCTCCCGCTTCTACGCCTCGATGAGCCACGAGCTGCGCACGCCGATCAACGCGATCCTCGGCTACAGCACCCTGCTCCTCGAGAACATCTACGGCCCGCTGAACGACAAGCAGGTCGAGGGGATCCAGCGCACCAACAAGGCGGCCAAGCACCTCCTGGAGCTGGTCAACGACGTGCTCGACCTCTCCAAGATCGAGGCGGGGAAGTTCGACCTGCGCATCCAGCCCGTGAACTTCCCGGGGCTGGTCGAGGACCTGTTCGTGACCGTGCGCCCGCTCGCCGACGCGCACGGCTCGCCGCTCACCCTCGACATGCAGTCGGACGCCTTCCGCATCACCTCCGACCCGCGGCGCATCCGGCAGATCCTGCTCAACCTCCTCTCCAACGCGATCAAGTTCGGCAACGGGAAGCCGATCGACGTGCGCGTCCGCGCGCGCGACGACGGCGGGGCGCTGCTGGAGGTGGAGGACCGCGGCGAGGGGATCGCCGAGCAGGACCAGCT
>DASWVQ010000358.1:0-11151 GCA_036401195.1 Gemmatimonadaceae bacterium | reverse complement strand
CACGCGATCTCCGGCGCCTTCTTCACGGCGACGTCGATGATCGGGATGATCGCGCTGGCGGGGATCATCGTGCGCAACTCGATCCTGCTGGTGGACTTCATCCAGCTCGCCGAGGAGCGCGGGCGCACGCTGCGCGAGGCGGTGCTGGAGGCGGGGGCGGTGCGCTTCCGCCCGATCGCCCTCACTGCCGCGGCGGTGGTGGTGGGCGGGATCGTGATGGTGCTCGACCCGATCTTCCAGGGGCTCGCGGTGGCGCTGATGAGCGGCGCCGTGGTGGCCACCCTGCTCACGATGATCGTGGTGCCCCTGCTCTACTGGGAGCTGCAGCGGCGCGCCGAGCCGGCGCATTCACCGGGAGAGATGCCTCATGAAGATGCTGATGGTGGTGTACAGTGGCCCGAACCCGAAGCGGATCTCGTCACTGCTTGATGGGCACCACGCGGGGGGCTACACCGAGTTTTCCGGGGGCCACGGCGTGGGGAGCAGCGGCCGCCACGAGGGGACGCGGGCATGGCCGGGTGAATCGCGGCTCTGGGTGAGCGTCGTGCCGGCGCCGACCGCCGACGACCTGGTGGACGCCCTGCGCCGCGAGGCGGAGGGGCTCCCCTCCGGCGAGCGACTGCACGCGGCGGTGGTGCCGACGGAAACGTTCTTCTGACGCCGTGGGATCGTAACGGCGGCCCGGCGTATCGGGCCCGCAAATCTCAAACTGGAGGCTGCATGTGTCGTGACGAAATCATCCGCCGGTTCGCCGGCGTGTTCATCCTGCTGTCGGTGGCACTCGGGGTGTGGGTGAATCCCCTCTGGTTCGCCTTCACCGCCTTCGTGGGGTTGAACCTGCTGCAGTCGAGCTTCACCAATTTCTGTCCGCTCGAGCGCATCCTCGGGTTCGTGGGATTCCCGGGGTGCTCGGTGCGTGGCGGGATGCCGCCGGAGAGGTCGCGGGGGGAGTCATGACGACAGGGCGACGCATGATGGCGGAGGCGGCGGCGCTGGCCGGGGCGCTCGCGTCGCCACTGGTGGCGCAGCAGGGCGCCGCGGCGGACACGTCGCAGCTGGCGCGCGGGCGGCAGGTGGTGGAGACGGTCTGCCTCGCCTGCCACACGATGCACGGGCCCCCGAAGGCGGCGCCCCCCTTCCGCATGGTGGTGATGCACTACCGCCGCCACGCGGGAGACAGCGCGGCGGCGGTGCAGCGGATCACGGAGTGGATCGCGGCGCCCTCGGCGGAGCGGTCGCTCCTCCCGGGCATGATGCGCGCGCGGTGGGGGCTCATGCCGCCGCTCTCCCTGCCGGAGGCGCAGCGGCGCGCGGCCGCGACCTACCTGCTCGCCACCCCGCCCGGGGCGGGGGGCCGTTTCATGGGGCAGGTGGAGACGCCGAGCAGCCGATAGAGGGGACAGAAGCCGACGGCGCCGGTCACGATGGGGACGAGGCCGATCCATCCCCACGGCGTCTTCGGTCCCACGAACACGAGGGAGACGAGCGCGAGCCCCAGCACGATGCGCAGGGCGCGGTCGATCCCGCCTTCATTGATCCGGAACATCGCGAGCTCCAGGAACGGAGTGGAGACGCGAGGCGCCGGGCGCCGCGGCAGCTACTTATCCGGCGAGCGCCCGCGTCCGCTGCTTCGCCTCGGCTTCGAGGCGGCCGCACATGATGTCACAGAGCTGAAAGACGGAGCGGTCGGCGAGGGAGTAGGTGACGTACAGCCCTTCCTTCTTGCGATCGAGGAAGCCGAGCCCGTTGAGGATCTGGAGGTGCTTGGAGACGTTCGCCTGGCCGAAGCCGGTCTCCTCGACCAGTTCCGACACCGTCTTCGGCTTGTCGCGGAGGCACTGGAGGAGCTGGAGCCGCACCGGTTCGGCGAGTGCCTTGAATCGTTCGGCGACGAGCATGAGGACCTCGGGGGTCAGCGCGATCTTGCCCATGGAGTAGTGTGCCCTCGCTCCGATACGAGAATGAATACCTATATAGGAATTTACTGACATCCTGCGGCTTGGTCAAGGTCGCCTTCGCGCGCCCCGAGTGCCAGTATTGGGGATGCCCCTGACACGAACGCTCCTCGCCGCCGGGCTCCTGGCCGCGGCGCTGGCGGCCTGCGGGCCCGAACCCCGGTCCCGGCTGGCCGACACCACCCTCCCCGATTCCCTGGGGATGGACGCTCTCGCGGCGGAGGAGGGCACGGGGCCGGCGCGGCCCGCGCCCGGCGCCGCCGGCGAGACGAACGGTTCGGGCCCGGATTCGGTGCCGCGCACCTTCGCGACGGTCTACCGCTGCCCCGGCGCCGAGGACTTCCGCTTCAGCGCGCGCCCCCGGCCGCGCGGGGATTCCCTCGCCCTGTTCTGGGTGGAGAACGAGGCAGTGGTGGGCCGGTCGGGCGCGGGATCGCGCTACACCGGCCCGGGCGCCACCGTACGGATCCAGGGGGACAGCGCCTCCTTCCGCCACGGGGCGACGATCCACGAGGGATGCGCCGGGGCGCCGGTGGGCTCGGTCTGGGAGGAAGCCGCGGCGCTCGGCGCCACCTTCCGCGCCGTGGGGCAGGAGCCGGGGTGGATGGTGCTCGTGCACCCCACGCGCGGCATTCGCTACATCGGGCAGTACGGGGAGGAACGGGTGCTGGCGGCCCCCACGGCGCCGGCGACCGACGCCGCCGGGACCACCACCTGGCTGGCCACGACCGCGTCGGGGACGATCGGGATCACCGCCGAGGCCCGCGCCTGCGCCGACGGGATGAGCGGCGAGCAGATGACGCACACCGTGGCGGTGAGCTTCGGGGGCCGCGCCGTCCACGGCTGCGGCCGGATGCTCAGGCCGCGATGACGTTGCCCGGTCGCGATCACCCGGCCGGCGCGCCGCGTCGCCCACGGCCGCCGATGGTCGTGCACCTCGTCCTGGGCGCGTGGGTCGCGGGGATGCTGGCGCTGGCCTGGCTGGCGCCCGCGCACTACGAGCCACTGGTGCAGGAGGACCGCGTGGTGGAGTGGTGGACCTTCACCCTCTTCGCCGCGGCGGCGGTGGCCGGGCTCGCGCGTGCCCTGCGCGGGCGGCGGTTCGGCGACCTGCTCGTGGCGCTCTTCTGCGTGACCGCGGCCGGCGAGGAGATCAGCTGGGGGCAGCGCCTCTTCGGCTACCTCCCTCCCCCGCTCTTCCTCGAGCGCAATGCGCAGCAGGAGGCGAACCTCCACAACCTGGTCGAGGCTTTCGGCCAGCCGAAGTGGACGCTGGTCGCCATCCTGCTCGCCTTCGGCGTGGTCGCGCCGCTCGCCGTTCGTGTCCCCGCGCTGCGGCGGCTCGCCGATCGCGTGCGCTTCACGGCGCCACCGGTGGAACTCCTCCCCTGGTTCGCGGCGGCGGTCGGGATCCTCGTGTGGTACCCCGTGGACTTCACCGGCGAGTGGGTGGAGGCGCTGTCGGCGGGGCTCTTCCTCGTCGCGCTCGCGCCCTCGGGCCGGTGGATGGCGGTCGCCGCGGCGGCCAGCGCGATCGCCGCGCTCGGGCTGGAGCAGGTGAACGGGATCACGCGCGCGAACTCCCCCGCGATGCGCGCGCAGGTGGCGTGCGCGCGGGCGGAGGCGCGGGCGCTGCGCGACGCGCTGCTCCGGAGCGGCGCCCCCTTCCTGCGCGAGGGACGGGTGCACCGGCGGCTCTGGTCGCTCTGGCAGGATGCGGAGGTCGACGCAGATGTCCTCCGTGCGCTCGCCGCGGTGTCCTGTCCCGGGGACGCCGAGGCCTCCCGCCGGCGCGCCTTCGGCGTCGATCCCTGGGGGACGGCGTACTGGGTGCGCACGCGCGACGGTGACGTGGGTCGCACGCTGTCGGTGTATTCGTTCGGCCCCGATCGCCGGCGCGCCGCGATTGGTGACGAGGCGCACGCGGATGATGTGCGCGCGGACACACTCGTCGCCTTCTGACGCGCGTTCGCGCGCGTGGTGAGGAAGATCACCACGCCGATCACGCGTAAACGCGGGACTCGTGCACCGCTCTTGCACCCGGGGGCGCCGGGAGCCGGCCAGTCGTGCCGCCCCGCCACCCGTTCACGAAGGAGCAGGACTGATGCACCAGGACATCTCAGTGAGTCGCGCCCACCCTGCGTGGCGCATCGCGCTCGTCGCCGCGGGCGCCACCGCGGCGCTCATGCTCGGCGCCTGTGCCGATGCCACGGGCACCGGCGGGGCGAATGCCCGCACGTCGGTGTCGTTCCAGGCCGCGCGCACCACCGCGGGGAGCATGGGCAGCGCGAACCTCTCGGCCGCGGTCATTCCCGTGACGCAGGGCGGGCACACGCTCGACATCACCAGCGCCGAGGTGGTCGTGAGCCGCGTGACGCTCAAGCCGGCGGGCGACTCCGCGTTCTCGGAAGGGGACTCCGACAACGAGTCGGACAGCGACCGGAAGGACGCGGCGACCGTCCGCATGGGGGCGACGACCATCGCCCTCCCCCTCGACAGCGGGGTGATCACCCCCTTCACGAGCCAGGTCCCGCAGGGCACGTACAACCGCCTGCGGCTCGACGCCGACTACCTGCGGGTGAAGGGGACGTACGATGCGCAGCCCTTCGACGTGACGCTGCCGGTGAACCTGCACCTGCAGCTGCGCATCGCCCCGCCGCTGGTGGTGGGCTCGGCGACCGACTCGGCCAACGTGACGGTGAACGTGAACGTGCCGCAGTGGTTCGTGCGCGACGGCACGGTCCTCGACCCGCGCCGGCTCCAGGACGACCGGTCGCTGCTGAACAGCGTGCGCAACGCGATCCGCGCCTCGTTCCACGCCTACAAGGACCGTGACCACGACGGCCGCGAGCACGACGACGACGACAGCGACCGGCGGCGGTAGCCCTCACCGTTCGAAGAGCAACGTCAACGGCCCGCACTGACGACGCAGCGGATCCAGCGGATGAAAGCGGAAACGGCAACCCCCAGTGCTTCGGGGGTTGCCGTTTCCGCTTTCATCCGCTCGATCCGCTGCGTCGTGGGTTCCAGCGGCCCCGCGCGAGGAGGCCCGACCTACCGCCGCACCACGGAGAGCGTGACCGAGGAGGGATACTTCGCGGAGTGGTGCACGGCGTTGTGCGCCACCACGCCCTTCGCCTCGTCGTAGTTGTTCCCGCCGGTGTTCAGGTTTCGGTCGAAGCGGGGGAAGTTCGAGGACGACACCTCGACGCGGATGCGGTGCCCCTTCTCGAAGAAGTTCGAGGTGGTGAGGGGGCCGATCGCCACCTTCGCCACCTTCCCCGGCTCCATCCAAACCGGCGGCTTGTCGTACCCCTCGCGCCAGCGCATGCGCTGGATCGACTCGTCGAGGTTGTAGGCCCGGCCGTCGGGATACACGTCGATCAGCTTCACCGTGAAGTCGGTGTCCTTCGCGTCGGACTCCACGAACAGGGTGACCTCGATCGGGCCGCTCACCTCGACTCCCTCGGTGAGCGGGTCGCTCGTGTAGACGAGGATGTCGTCGCGCACCTCGCGCGGGCGCTGGTCGAGCGACCCCCCGTTGCCGGGGATCGCGTTCCCCGTGCAGCACACGTTCCCGCCGTACGACATGACGGGGTGCATCGGGTCGTAGGTGAACCGGTCCACCGCGTCGCCCTTCGGGCGCGTGGTGAGGAGGCGGCCGTCGCCGGCGCCGGTGTTCGCCTTGCCCCCGCTCGCCAGGTACAGCGTCCAGGGCTTCGCCCCGCGCGGCGGCCAGCTGTCGGACGACTGCCACCGGTTCATCCCCATCGTGAAGTAGCGCACCTTCGGCAGGGTGTCGAGCAGCCCGTTGTCGAGCCCCTTGAGCTGCGAGTCGAACCAGCCGTAGAGGAGGGCGTCGTAGTCGAGCCGGGCGTCGCCCATGCTGCGCTCCCCCACGACCGTGTTCTCGGTGGCGCGGGTGTAGGCGCAGTGCAGGGTGGGGGCGATCACCGCGTACTGCCGGTCGGCCACGTCCTTCCGCGCGGTCTGCCGCACGTGGTTGAAGAGGGCCAGGTTCGGCCCCACCGACACGTCGTACCACGACATGAACCACATCGACGGGACGTTGATCGGCTTGTCGTCGTGGTACAGCCCCCCGGTGTACCAGGCGGGATCGTTGGGGGTGCGCTGGATCATGCGCCCGCCGGTGCCCGCGTTCACCGCGTCGGCGAAGACGCCGCGCGGGCCATCCACCGCCTTGATGATGTCCTGCTCGGGGAGGTGCCAGAGCGCCTGCGCCCAGTCCACGCGCGGGAACTGCGGGGCGAGGTCGAAGTACTTCGACAGCCGCACCAGGTCCTCCTGGGAGGTGCCGGCGGGGAACATGGGGCGCTGGTTGTTCTGGTTGGTCTCGAGCCAGGCGATGAACAGCATCTGCACCGCGCCGCCGCGGTACCAGTTCCCCTGCTCGTACCACTTCCCCACCCGGCCCACGCCCGCGCCGAAGCCCTGCGGCACCATCGCCGCCAGGGCGGGGTGCCCCTGCGCCGCGACGGCCATCTGCCACTCGGCGGTGGAGGAGCAACCGAGGGTGCCCACCTTCCCGTTGGACCAGGGCTGCTTCGAGAGCCACTCGAGGGCGTCCACGCCGTCGGTGACCGGGGGGCCGAGGATGTCCCACTCCCCCTCGGAGAAGAAGCGGCCTCGCTCGTTCTGGTTCACGTACGCATACCCGCGCTTCACGGCGTTCAGCACGGTGGTCATGTCGCGCTCGACGCCGTTGCGCACGTCCCAGTAGTTGAAGTTGTACGGGGTGCGCACGAAGATGGTGGGCACGCTCCCCGGGGCCGCGCGCTTCGGCCGGTAGATGTCGGTGGCGAGGCGCACGCCGTCGCGCATCGGCATCATCACCTTGCGATCGATGACGGCGAGGGAATCGAGCTCGGCGCGCACCTGGGCGCGGCGCGCGAGCTCCTCGGCGGTCGGGGCGCCGAAGCCCTGCGCGGTGAGGGACGCCGCGGGCGCGAGGAGCGCGGCGGCGAGGAGGAGGGAGGGAATCGGCCTGGCGAGGCGCATGGGCGGGGGGATGAGGGGGCGCACTGCTGCGCGATCTTATCCCCCGCGGGCGGCGGCGGCCAGTCGGCGTTTCCTCGCGCTGCTCCTAGGGCCCCGCCTCGAACCAGGCGCGCGAGGTGGCGAGGCGCGCCTGGAGGGTGGCGCTGTCGCCGCCGCGCAGCGCCTCGCGGAACGCGGCGAGCTCGGACTCGGCGGCGGCGAGCGCGTCGGCGATGGCGTCGGCGTTCTGGCGGGCAACGGCCGCCCAGAGCGCGGGGGAGCTTCCCGCGAGCCGCGTCATGTCGCGGCCCCCCGGGCCGAGCTGCCCGCGGCCGATCCCCGCCCCCGAGAGGGCGAGGGCGAGCGACCCCGCCAGGAAGTGCGGGAGGTGGCTCGACCAGGCGAGCTGGCGGTCGTGTCGCGCCGCGTCGGTGAGCTCGGGATGCGCCCCGAAGGCGCGCCACATCGCCGACACCCGCTGGATCGCGGCACCAGCGTCCCGCACGTCGCGCACGTCGCGCACATCGCGTGAGTCGCTCGCGTCGCCCGCGTCGCCGTCACCATCCGCCGCGCAGAGGAACACGCGCGCATCCTCGAACAGCCCGGCGCGCGACGCGCCCCATCCCGAGCGGTGATCCCCGGCGAGGGGGTGCGATCCCACGAATCGCGCGCCCAGCCCGAGGCGCCGCGCCTCGTCCACGATGGGCTGCTTCGTGCTCCCGGTGTCGGTGATCACCGCCTCCGCGCCGAGCAGGGGGGCGACGCGGGCGAGCAGCGCGGGCGCCACGTCCACCGGCACCGCCAGCACCACCAGGTCGCATGCCTCGAGGCCTTCCAGGCGCTCCGTGAGCGCGACCTCGACGCACCCCGCGTCGAGCGCCGCGCGCAGTTGCCCGGGGTCACGGTCGTAGCCGCACACCTGCACCCCGGCGGCGGCCAGCTCCCGGGCGACCGACCCGCCGATCAGCCCCAGCCCGAGCACCGCGGCGCGCGACGGCAGTCCCGCCGCGCCGGGGGGACGCGTCATTCCTTCCCCTCCTGCGCCCGTCGCGACATCCCCACGATCTGCCAGAACATCTCGCGCACCGGCTCGCTGGGGATTCCCGCCCCGCGCGCGAGGGTGGCGGCGCGGCGGATGATCACCGCCTCGCGCTCCGGATCGAGGATCGGGAGCCCCACCGCGCGCTTCAGCTCCCCGATGCGCTTCCCCAGGGCGAGCCGCTCCTCCAGCAGCGCGATCAACTGCGTGTCGATGCGCTCGATCTCGTCGCGGCAGCGCGCCAGCTCCTCGAGGGAGGCACCCGTGCCTCCCCCATTGCCACCCGCCCCACCGCCTCCCACCGCGCCACCGCTCATGCGACCGCCCTCCGTTGGGTGTCCGTGCCTGGCATGGTCCGGCCCGCCGCCGCCGCGAACAGGGCGGCCTGGGTCATCATCTGCGCAAATCGGGCCGGGTCGAGCGACTGGTCCCCGTCCGAGAGCGCCCGGTCGGGGGCGGGGTGCACCTCCACGATCAGCCCGTCGGCGCCGGCGGCGATCGCGGCGAACGCGAGGGGGGCCACGAGCGCCGCGTCGCCCCCGGCGTGGCTCGGGTCCACGATCACCGGCAGGTGCGTCTCCCGCTTGAGCACGGGGATCGCCGCCACGTCGAGGGTGTTGCGGGTGGCGGTCTCGTAGGTGCGGATCCCCCGTTCGCACAACACCACCTGGTGGTTCCCGTTCGCCATGATGTACTCGGCCGCCATGAGCAGCTCCTTCACGGTGGCCGAGAGGCCGCGCTTGAGCAGCACGGGGCGCTGCATCCGCCCGAGTTCGGCGAGCAGTGCGAAGTTCTGCATGTTGCGCGCGCCCACCTGGAGCATGTCGGCGTGCCCGGCGATCAGCTCCACCTGCCGCGTGTCCATCACCTCCGTCACCACCGGGAGCCCCGTCTCCGCGCGCACCTCGGTGAGCAGGCGCAGCGCCTCCTCCCCCAGCCCCTGGAAGGCGTACGGGGAGGTGCGCGGCTTGAACGCCCCCCCGCGCAGCATCACCGCCCCGGCGGCCTTCACCGCGCGGGCGGTCTCGCCGAGCATCGCGCGGTCCTCCACGGAGCAGGGCCCCGCGATCACCGCGAGGGACTCCCCGCCGAAGGTGGCGCCCCCGTCGCGCCCGCCCACGTGCACCAGGGTGCGCCCCACCGCGAACTCGCGCGACGCCAGCTTGTACGGCTTGAGCACCGGGGTCACGCTCTCCACCCCCGGGAGGGAGCGGAGCGGCACCTCTTCGAGGTGCGCCTCGTCACCGATGCAGCCGATGATCGTGCGCTGCTCGCCGCGGGAGAGGTGGGTGCGCATGCCGGCGGCCTCGATGCGCTCGCGGATGTGGTCCAGCTCCGCGTCGGTGATGCCGGGGCGGGTGACGATGATCATGGATCGGGCCTGGAGGGAGGGCGAAGGGGGCGAACGCAAAACGGGCGACCGGTGGAAGATCCACAGGTCGCCCGGGGTCAGCTCGCGTCAGCTCGTCAGCGCGTGCGCGACACCCCGCGACCGGTGGACCGGATCGCGTAGTAATAGCGGTAGCTGCTGCCGGGGAGGGCGCGGGTCATGGATTCAGGCTACGGCCGCGTGCCGGCGTTGTCAAGCGCGAACGCCTCGCGCAGCGGCACGCCATCGAGGCGCTCGCCCCCCGCCCCCCCGGCGCGGACCCCCAGCACGCGCGCGAGCGTGGGGGCGAGGTCCACGGTGCGCACCGCGGCGTCGTGCCGCGCGGCGCGGAAGGGCGCCCCCCAGAAGATCATCGGCACGCGCGTGTCGTCGTCGAAGGGCATGCCGTGCGTGGCGGACAGGCGGCTTTCCTCGATCGTGAGCGGGGTGAGCGTCACCACCAGCTCCACCACGTCGGCGCCTGCCGGCAACTGGTGCACCCAGCGGCGGGCGACGCTGTCGCGGGCGGAGTCCCGCGCGAGGTCGCGCAGCCGGTCCACCCGCAGCACGCCCGGGGTGGCGCGCAGCGCCTCCGCGATCGCGCGCGAGAGCGAGTCCACCTTCACCCCCGCCCGGCGCAGCGGGGCGTGCGCCATGAGCACGAAGGGGCCGTCGATGGCGATCAGTTCCGGGTCCACGCCCGCCTGCCGCAGCCCGTCCTGCGCGGCGCGCACGGCGCGACGCGTCTCCGCGCGCACCGGCCGTGGGTGCACGCTCGCCGGCGCCAGTTCGGGCATGGAGCCGATCCCGTGGTCGGAGGTGAGCACCACCACCACCTCGCGCGGATCGCGCAGCCGGAAGAGCGAGTCGAGGAAGCTGCCCAGCATGCGGTCGAGCTGCAGCACCTGGTCGTGGATCTCGCGCGAATCGGGGCCGAAGCGATGGCCGATCAGGTCCGTGGACGAGAGGGAGACGCTCAGCAGGTCGGTGCTCCGTCCCGCGCCGAGCCGCATCTCGTGCACGCCCTCCAGCGCGGCGCCGAGCACCACGCGGTCGAGCGCCGGGGTGGCGCGCGCGTAGACCGCCGCGTGCTCGCTGTCGGCGGGGATGGCGTGCGGGAAGGTGACGTCCACCCCCGAGTTCTCGAACACCACCGTGTCCGGCTCCGGGTAGTCCGACGCGGGGCGCAGGAGGGTCCACGCGGAGCCCGCGAGGCGGCGCAGCTCCTCGCGCGCATTCACGCGGCGCACCCACGCGGGAAGCTCGCGCGCGTAATAGCTGCTGGTGGTGAGCTCCCCGTCGGTCGCGACCCAGAAGACGGTCGCGCGCGAGCGCCCGATCGTCAGGATGGCGCCGCGGTCCTTGCCGGAGATCGAGAGCGCGCGGGAGCCGCCATCGGCGTCGCGCATCCAGTCCACCAGCGTCGTCCCCTGGAAGCGCCGTGGGGAGGCGCCGGGCCCGGGGACCCCGCCAACGAGGGGCGCGGAATCGTCTTCCACCCCCACCCAGTTCGCCACGATCCCGGTGGAGCGCGGGAATCGGCCCGAGAGGAGGGTGGCATGTCCTGGCGCCGTCTCGGTCAGCCCGTGGTCGTGGCGCGCGTTGCTGAACCAGGCCCCCTCGCGCGCGAGGCGGGCCAGCCCGCCGTCGAGCTGCGCGGCGAAGCGATCCAGGTAGTCGGCCCGGAACTGGTCCACCACCAGGAGGACCACGAGGCGCGGACGCGGCCCACCGGCGGCCTGGGGCATCGCCCCGCCCGTCGCGCCCGGCGCCCCCGGCGGCGACGCGGC
>DASWVQ010000357.1:0-2608 GCA_036401195.1 Gemmatimonadaceae bacterium | reverse complement strand
GAACGTCGCCACCGCGCGCGCCAACGGCGCCGAGGTGACGGCCACCGCGTTTCCCGCCGCCCACTGGGTAGTGGACGCGAGCGCGAGCTACGTGGACACCCGCGTGCTGAGCGCCGGGCTCACCGGGAGCATGGCGCAGGGTTCGCGGCTCATCCGCCGTCCCATGCACGTGATCACCGCCGGCGCGGGCTATCGCGGCCGCGTCACCGCCGACCTCCGCGCCGCTTACACCGGCCGGCGCAGCGACGTCGAGTTCCTCTACGCCGATCCGTACTCGCGCCCCATCTCGCTGCCCGCGTACACCCGGCTCGACCTCTCCGCCGAGCTCCCCCTCACCCGCGCCGCCGCCCTCACCCTGCGGGTGGACAACCTCGCGGACACGAAGTACCGCACGGTGGCCGGCTACGATGCGCCCCGCCGGATGATCTTGGTGGGGGCGAGGGCGGCGTTCGGGCGGTGAACGGCCACTGACGGCCGCCGGCTCTCGGCCCTCGGCCCTCGGCCCTCGGCACGAATGCGGAAGCGAGCGGCGCGCGGGGTCGCGCGCGCCGATCTTCCTTATCCGGCGCAGTTCGACCCCATGCGGTTTGCGCGCTAAAGGGCGGCGCAGCCGCCCAGGCGCGCTTCCGATTCCAAAGCCGAGAGCCGAGGGCCGAGAGCCGAGGGCCCCAGCCGTCAGTTCCCCTTGCTCGTCGCTAACTTTCAGGCAATGCCCCTCGTCTCGAGCGACGCCATCGTCCTGCACGCGTTCGACTACCTGGAATCGAGCCGGATCCTCCGCCTCGTGACCCGGGACGCCGGCGTCCGCTCCGTGCTCGCGAAGGGGCTCCGCAAGTCCGCCCGCCGATACGGCGGCGCCGTGGACCTCTTCTCCCGCGGCACCGCCAGCTTCTACACGAAGCCCGGCCGCGACCTCGATACCCTCGCCAGCTTCGACGACGCGCGCCCCGCCGTCGCCCTCGCCGCCGACCTCGCGAAGTTCACCGGGGCCTCGATGCTCGCCGAGCTGGTGCTCCGCTTCGGTCGCGACGCCGCCGACGAGGGCCTCTACGACGCCATGGCCGACGCCCTGGAGCAGCTCGCGCGCGCCCCCGCGCACGTCGTGCTCACCGTGGCCCTCGCCGCCGCCTGGCGGCTGGTGGGCGAGCTGGGATTCGCTCCCGTCCTCGAGGGCTGCGCGGACTGCCACACCGCGCTCGGCGCCGGTGACCCCGCGCTCTTCAGCCATCCCGCGGGTGGAGTGCTCTGCCAGCGTTGCGCGGGGCTGCACACCGGGCGCCTGCTCCCCCCCGATGCGCGGCTCGCCATCATCGGCTGGCTCGCCAACGGCGCCGCCGCTCCCGCCCCCGCCCCCGTGCGCCTCGACGAAGCGTCCGGGCGCGCGCACCAGCGGTTGCTGCGCGAGTTCGTGCGCGAGCACCTCGCCGACGATCGCCCCCTCCAGGCCTTCGCCGTCTGGGAGCACGAGCCCTGGAGCGCCGCCGCTCCCGCCATCGAGCCCGCCGGCTGACCGCATGATCATCGGCACCGCGGGGCACATCGACCACGGCAAGACCGCGCTCGTGCGCGCGCTCACCGGCGTCGATACCGACCGCCTCCCCGAGGAGCGGCGCCGCGGCATCACCATCGACCTCGGTTTCGCGCCGCTCGCGCTCGAGGGAGTCGGGACGGTCGGCATCGTCGACGTCCCCGGCCACGAGGCCTTCGTGCGCACCATGGTGGCCGGGGCCACCGGGATCGACATCGCCCTCCTCGTCATCGCCGCCGACGAGGGAGTGATGCCGCAGACGCGCGAGCACCTGGCGGTGCTCGGGCTCCTCGGCGTCACGCGCGCCGTCGTCGCGCTCACGAAGCGGGACCTCGTGGACGACGAGTGGCTCGCCCTCGCGGCCGAGGACGTGCGCGAGACCCTCGCCGCCACCGCGCTCCGCGAGTCGCCGGTGATCGCGGTGTCCGCGCGCACGGGGGAGGGAATTCCCGCGCTCCGTGCCGCGCTGGCATCCGCCGCGTCCGCACTCCCCTCGCGCGACACCGGCGACCTCGCGCGGCTGCCGGTCGATCGGGCATTCACGGTGCGCGGCACCGGCACCGTGGTGACGGGCACCCTCTGGAGCGGGGCGCTGCATCGCGATGACCCACTCCACCTTCACCCCGGCGATCGCGTCGTGCGCGTACGCGGGCTCCAGCAGCACGGCGCCGCGGTGGACGTGGCGCTCGCGGGCGCACGCGTCGCCGTCGCCATCGGCGGCGCCGATCTCGCGGAGCTTTCCCGCGGCGCGGTGCTCCTGGGGGGCGACGGGTGGGCGGCATCGCCGCTGCTGCGCGCCGAGGTGCGGCTGCATGCGGCCGACGTGCGCATCACGCCGCGCACCCGGGTGCAGCTGCACCTCGGCACCAGCGAGGTGCCCGCGCGCCTCGTCGCGCGGGGGGAGATCCCGCGCGATGGCTCCCCGGTCGCGGTACGCATCGCCCTCGACGAGCCCCTCGTGGCGCGCGCGGGCGACCGCTTCGTCCTCCGCGCCCCCGCGCCGCTGGGTACCATCGGCGGCGGCGTGGTCACCGACCCGCAACCGCCGCGGCGCGCGCGACCCTGGCCCCTCGGCGCCTC
>DASWVQ010000356.1:0-11964 GCA_036401195.1 Gemmatimonadaceae bacterium | reverse complement strand
CCCTGGGCGACCCTGCGGTGCGGCGCCGTGTTACCCATTTTCACGCGGCGCGAGCCGCGGTGGGGCATAGATCCATGACTGCTACCGCACTCTACGCCGTGCTCGGCGCGCTCATTGTCGCCCTGCCGGCGCTTTTCATTGCAGGACGCCGAAGCGGCGCGGCGGGGGAGCTCCGCCGCCAGGTCGCCGCCAAGGCCACCGCCGAGGACACGGCGAAGCGGATCATCGCCGAAGCCGAGCGCGAGTCCGAGACCATCCGGAAGAGCGCCGTCGTCTCGGGGAAGGAGGAGCTGATCAGGCTCCGCGAGGCCTTCGAGACCGACACCCGTTCCCGCCGCGAGGAGATCGAGCGCGAGGAGCGCCGCCTCGCCGACCGGGAGGGCTCCCTCGACCGGAAGAGCGAGTCGCTCGACCAGCGGGACCGGGAGCTGTCGCGCCGGGCCAGCGACTTCGGGCGCCGCGAGAAGGGGGTCACCACCCGCGAGGAGGAGCTCGACCGCCTCATCGCCGAGGAGCGGAAGAAGCTGGAGACCCTCGCCGGGATCTCCGCCACCGAGGCGAAGGCCGAGCTGATCCGCCGGCTCGAGGAGGAGGCGCAGGCCGACGCGGCCAACGCCATCCGCGAGATCCGCGAGAACGCGAAGCGGAACGCCGAGCGCGAGGCGAAGAAGATCGTCGCCCTCGCCATCCAGCGCATCGCCGCCGACCACACCGCGGAGTCCACGGTGTCGGCCGTCGCCCTGCCGAACGACGAAATGAAGGGGCGCATCATCGGGCGCGAGGGGCGGAACATCCGCGCCTTCGAGCTGGCCACCGGGGTGGACGTCATCATCGACGACACCCCGGACACCGTCGTCGTCTCCTGCTTCGACCCGATCCGCCGCGAGACCGCCCGCCTCGCCCTGGAAAAGCTCGTCGCCGACGGGCGCATCCATCCGGGGCGCATCGAGGAGGTCGTCAACAAGTCGCGGAAGGAAGTCGAGACCCAGATCGTCGAGGTGGGGGAGCAGGCCTGCTACGACGTGGGCGTCCACGGGCTGCACCCCGAGCTGGTGAAGCTGGTGGGACGCATGCGCTGGCGCACCAGCTACGGCCAGAACATCCTCCAGCATTCCAAGGAAGTCGCCTGGCTCGCCGGGATCATGGCGGCCGAGCTCGGCCTCGACGCGGTGATGGCGAAGCGCGGCGCCCTCCTGCACGACGTGGGCAAGGTGCTCACGCACGAGCACGAGGGGACGCACGTGCAGCTCGGCGTGGAGGTCGCGACGCGCTACGGCGAGAACCCGATCGTGGTGAACTGCATCGCCGCGCACCACGACGACGTCCCGCACGAGAGCGAGATCTCCGTGCTGGTGCAGGCGGCCGACGCCATCTCCGGCTCCCGCCCCGGCGCCCGCCGCGAGGCCTTCGAGACCTACGTGAAGCGGCTCGAGGGGCTGGAGAAGATCGCCTCCAGCTACAAGGGGGTGGAGAAGGTGTTCGCCATCCAGGCCGGCCGCGAGGTGCGCGCCATCGTGCTTCCCGAGGACGTGGACGACGCGCGCATGAACTCCCTCTCCGAGGAGATCGCCCGTCGCATCGAGGCGGAGCTCCAGTACCCGGGGCAGATCAAGGTCGTGCTCATTCGCGAGACGCGGGCGGTGGACTATGCCCGCTGAGTCCACGATGCAGGAGGAGGCGGTGGCGCAGGCCACGGTGATCGACGGCGCCGCCGTCGCGAAGAAGGTGCGCGCGCAGGTGGCGGAGGGCGCGCGCGCCCTCGCCGCGCGCGGCGTGGTTCCCGGGCTCAGCGTGGTGCTGGTGGGCGACGACCCGGCGAGCGCGGTCTACGTCGCGAACAAGGAGCGCTCGGCCGCCGAGGTGGGCTTCCGCGGCGAGACGATCCGCATGCCGGCGAGCACCACGCAGGAGGAGCTGATCGCGGTGGTGGACCGGCTCAACGCCGACCCCGCCGTGCACGGGATCCTCGTCCAGATGCCCCTCCCGAAGCAGCTCGACGCGGGGGCGGTGATCCACCGCATCCGGCCGGAGAAGGACGTGGACGGCTTCCACCCGGTAAACGTGGGGAAGCTCCTCATCGGCGACAGCGACGGCTTCGCCCCCTGCACCCCCGCGGGGGTGATGGTGCTGCTGCGCGAGTACGGGGTGAAGCTGGCCGGCGCCGAGGTGGTGGTGATCGGCCGCAGCAACATCGTGGGGAAGCCGATGGCGGCGCTGCTCGTGCAGGCCGGCGTCGACGCGACCGTCACGGTGTGCCACAGCCGCACCCGCGACCTCGCCGCGCACCTGCGCCGCGCGGACGTGGTGATCGCCGCGGTGGGGCGCGCGAAGCTGGTCACCGGCGAGATGCTCAAGCCCGGCGCGGTGGTGATCGACGTGGGCATGAACCGCATCGACGATCCCACGACGAAGAGCGGCAAGCGGCTGGTGGGCGACGTGGACTACGCGAGCGTGCGCGAGGTGGCCTCGGCGGTCACTCCCGTCCCCGGGGGCGTGGGTCCCATGACGATCGCCATGCTCCTCGCCAACACCCTGCGCGCGGCCGAGCGCACCGTGGGGCAGGCCGGGGCGTGAGCCGCCGGAAGGGCCAGGTCCCCCCGGAGAACCCGGACCTCTTCGGCTTTCTCGACGGCAGTCATCCTGAGCGCAGCGAAGGATCTGGCTCCGGTGCGCCCGTTCGCAGTCATCCTGAGCGCAGCGACGGATCTGGCCCCGGCGCGCCCGTTCGCAGTCATCCTGAGCGCAGCGAAGGACCTGGCCCCGGTGCGCCCGGGCCAGATCCCTCACATGCGCTCGGGATGACTGCGGCCGCGCTCGGGATGACGTCGGCGCAGGACCCCATCGAACGCCTCGACCAGCTCCTCCGCGAGACCCCGGTCTCCACCCCCGCCCAGCCCGAGCGCCGCCGCCGCGCGCCGAGCGAGGACGAGGAAACCCTCGCCGGCACCACCTTCCCCGGCGCCTCGGTGGCGAGCGCGGTGTCGGTGGGCACCCTCACCCGCACGGCGAAGGACCTCCTCGAGGGCGCGCTCTTCCCGCTCTGGGTGCGCGGCGAGGTCTCCGACTTCAAGCGCCACCGCAACGGCCACTGGTACTTCTGCCTGCGCGACGGCGACTCGCAGGTCCGCTGCGTGGTGTGGTCGCGCGACACGCGCGGCATCCCCGCGATGCCCGACGACGGGATGCAGCTCGCCGCCTTCGGCCAGCTCACCGTGTACGCGCAGCGCGGGGAGATGCAGCTCGTGGTGCGGCGCATGGAGGCCGAGGGGGAGGGGCTCTGGCGCAAGGCGCTCGAGCAGACGGTCCGGCGCCTCACCGACGAGGGGCTGCTCGCCCCCGAGCGGAAGCGCGCCCTCCCGCGCTACCCCCGGCGGATCGCGGTGATCACGAGCCCCGACGGCGCCGCGCTGCACGACATCGTCGCCGTGCTCCGGCGCCGCGCCCCCGCGGTGGAAGTCGTGGTCATCCCCGCCGCCGTGCAGGGAGAGAACGCGCCCCGCGAGCTGGTGGCGGCACTGCAGCTCGCCGCCCGCTGGAACGCGGCGGACACGCTCATCATCGGGCGCGGGGGCGGGGGACGCGAGGACCTGTGGGCCTTCAACCACGAGGAGGTCGCCCGCGCCATCGCCCGCTCGCCCATTCCCACCATCTCCGCGGTCGGGCACGAGGTGGACGTCACCGTCTGCGACCTCGTCGCCGACTGGCGCGCGCCCACCCCCTCCGCCGCGGCGGAGATGGCGGTGCGCGCCTTCGAGGAAGTGGGAGGCGACCTGCGCAAGCTCGCCATGCGCCTCTCCACCGCCGCCACCATGCAGGTGGCCGACGCGCGCGAGCGGCTGCATCGCGCGAGCCGCGCCATGGCCACCGCCGCCGAGCGCGGGGTGGAACGCCGGCAGTCGCGGCTCCAGAACCTCGCGGGGCGGCTGCACGCGCTCAGTCCCCTCGCCACCCTCTCGCGCGGCTATGCGGTGGCCCGCGACGCCGGCGACGGGCGTGCCCTCACCAGCGTGCGCGACTTCGCCGCGGACCAGGCGTTCGAGCTCGTGCTCCGCGACGGCTCGCTGCGCGCCCGCACCATCACCGAGGCCTGATCATGTCGTTCGAGAGCGCCCTCCGGCGCCTGGAGGAGATCGTCGCGGAGCTGGAGGGAGAGCCCCTCGAGCTGGCGCGCGCCCTGGCCTTGTTCGAGGAGGGGGTCGAGTGCCTGCGCGGCGCGGCGGCAGAGCTGGGCAAGGCCGAGGGCCAGGTGCAGCGCCTGGTCGAAAAAGCCGACGGCACCTTCGACGTCGCCGACCTTGGCGGCTGACGCTATCCCCCGGCACGCGCCCGATGGCGCGCCCGGTGGCGCCTCTGGTGGCGCGTCAGGTGGCGAGCGCGAGGCCATCGACGCGGCGCTCGCCGCGATCGTGGAGCGCCACGTGCCCGCCGGCGTGTCGCGCACCGGCGACGCGATCGGGTACGCCCTTGCCAGCGGGGGGAAGCGGGTGCGCGGGCGGCTGCTGCTCGCGTCGTACCGCGCCGCCGGCGGCCGGGGCGACGCCACCCGCCTCGCCGCGGCGG
This sequence comes from Gemmatimonadaceae bacterium, assembly GCA_036401195.1. Taxonomy (GTDB): domain Bacteria; phylum Gemmatimonadota; class Gemmatimonadetes; order Gemmatimonadales; family Gemmatimonadaceae; genus JACDHQ01. Next base: position 7,404 of record DASWVQ010000356.1, on the reverse strand, counting down.
TGGAGATCGTGCACGCGTACTCCCTGGTGCACGACGACCTCCCCTGCATGGACGACGACGCGCTGCGTCGCGGCCGCCCCACCGTGCACCGCGCCTTCGACGTGGGCACCGCGACCCTCGCCGGACTCGCGATGGTGCCACTCGCGGCGCTCGGCGCCCTCGACGCCGCCGCGGCGCTCGGCCTCGACGAGGCGCGCGCCGCCGCGATCACCCGCGCCCTCATGCGCGCCTCGGGCGCCGGGGGGATGATCGGCGGGCAGCTGCTCGACCTGGAGGGGGAAGGGAAGGACCACGCCGTGGACGGGCTGGAGCGGATCCACCGCGCCAAGACGGGCGCGCTGATCGCCGTCGCCGCGCGCCTCGGCGGTGAGGCCGCGGGGGCGCCCCCGGCGCGCGTGGAGGCGCTCGACCGCTTCGGCGCCGCGATCGGCCTCGCCTTCCAGATCGCCGACGACCTCCTCGACGTCACCGCCACCAGCGAGGCGCTCGGCAAGACCGCCGGCAAGGACGTGGCGACGCGGAAGGGGACCTACCCCGCGCTCCTCGGGATCGACGGCGCCAGGGAACGGGCCCAGGCGCTCATCGAGGAGGGGCTCGGTGCCCTCGCGGCCCAGGAACTCCTCACGCCGGAGCTCGAGGGGATTGCGAGATACACGGTCTCCCGCGGGTACTGATTGGGGGGTGGGCGATTGGGGGTTGGCAGCGGGGCGGAGGGGCTCGCGACTGGCGACTGGGGACTTGCGACGCCACCGGCGCCGTGGCCCGGCGGCTGGAGGTCTCGCCCGGCCCCAGTCGCCAGTCGCCATCCCCTTCGCCCCGCTGCCAATCCCTCATCCCCCGTCCCCACGCCACGCCCCGCCGCCAATCCCTCCCTCCCCGCCCCGGCAGCAGTCGCAATGCCCCCCGCTCCCATGGTAAATTGACGGATCGTGACTGACACCCGCTTGCTCGACCGGATCCACTCCCCGAAGGACCTCAAGCCCCTCTCCCGCGAGGAGCTGAAGACCCTCGCCGCCGAGGTGCGCGCGCGCCTGATCGACGTCTGCTCACGGACGGGGGGGCACATCGGCGCCGGCCTCGGCGTGGTCGAGCTCACGATCGCCCTGCACACCGCCTTCGACACCCCGCGCGACCAGCTCGTGTGGGACGTGGGCCACCAGGGCTACCCGCACAAGCTCCTCACCGGGCGCGGCGACCGGCTGGAGACGCTGCGGCAGGAAGGCGGGGTCTCGGGCTTCCTCAAGCGCACCGAGAGCGAGTACGACGCCTTCGGCGCCGGCCACGCCGCCACCTCGATCTCCGCCGCCCTCGGCATGGCCGCCGGGCGCGACATCCTGGGCGACGACTTCAAGGTGGTCGCGATCATCGGCGACGGCTCGATGACCTCCGGCCTCGCCTACGAGGCGATGAACAACGCGGGGCACTCCGACCGCGACATCGTCGTCGTCCTCAACGACAATGAGATGTCCATCGCCCCCAACGTGGGCGCGATGTCGAAGTACCTGAACTCCGTGCAGCGCAACCCGCTGTACAACCGCGTGCGCTCCGCGATCGGCGACATCGCCGACGCCATGGGCCCCGTGGGCACCCTCGTGCGGAAGTGGGAGGAGAGCATGAAGTCCTTCCTCACGCCGGGGGTGCTCTTCGAGGAGTTCGGCTTCCGCTACTTCGGCCCGATCGACGGCCACGACATCGACGCGCTGGTGGACACCTTCGCCGCCGTGCGCGAGATGAAGGGCCCGCGCCTGGTGCACGTCGTCACGCAGAAGGGGCGCGGCTTCCCCGCGGGGGAGCACGTGGAGAAGTGGCACGCCCTCCCGCCGGGGCACGATCCCGCGACGGGCAAGCAGCGCAAGGCGAGCGCGGGGAATCCCAACTACACCACCGTCTTCGGCAACGGGCTGGTGGACATCGCCCGCGTGGACCGGCGCGTCGTCGCCATCACCGCCGCGATGCCCAGCGGCACCGGCACCGGCGCGATGGCGAAGGCCTTCCCCGATCGCTTCTTCGACGTGGGCATCGCCGAGGGGCACGCCGTCACCTTCGCCGCGGGGATGGCGACGCGCGGGCTGCGTCCCGTCGTCGCCATCTACTCCACCTTCCTGCAGCGCGGCTACGACAACGTCATCCACGACGTGGCCCTCCAGTCGCTCCCGGTCACGTTCTGCATGGACCGCGCGGGGCTCGTGGGCGAGGATGGCGAGACGCACATGGGGCTGTACGACATCGCCTACATGCTCGCCGTGCCCGGGATGACGGTCACCGCGCCGAAGGACGGCACGGAGATGCTCGCCCTGCTGCGCACCGCGATCCAGGACGGGCGCGGCCCCTTCTGCCTGCGCTATCCCCGCGACCTGGTGCCCGACACCGTCGGCCCCACCCTCGACATCCCCACGCTCCCCTTCGGGTCGTGGGAGGTGCTCCGGCAGGGGCGCGACGTGGCCATCCTCGCCGTGGGCACGATGGTCGGCCAGGCGATGGCCGCCGCGGAATCGCTCGCGCAGGACGGGCTGGATGTCACGGTGGTGAACTGCCGCTTCCTCAAGCCCTACGACGAGGTCACCCTCGCCGCGATCCTCGCCCATCATCGTCACCTCCTCCTCGTGGAGGAAGGCACCGTGGTGAACGGGTTCGGCGCCTTCATGAGCGCCGTGATCGAGCGCCACGATCCCTCGGTGCGCGTGGACGTGCACGGCGTTCCCGACCAGATGATCCACGCCGCGTCGCGCACGCGGCAGCTCGCGCACTGCGGCCTCGATCCCGCCGGCATCGCCCACCGCGTCCGCGCCCTCCTCGAGAGCGAGGCGGTCGCCGGGTGATCCGCCTCGGCGTCGTCGGCAACTCGGGCTACCCGGAGCTCGCCGACGTGCTGTGCACGGTCGACGAGCTGCGCGGCCCGCTGGGGCTCGAGCTCTACGCCGAGCCCGAGATGCTCGAGCACCTGCCCAGCGCGCGGCCGCTGGGGGATCCCTCGCAGCTCGACGCGATGCTTTCCCTGGGCGGCGACGGCACCCTGCTGCGCGCGGCGCGGCGGCTCGGGTCGCACGTGGTGCCAATCATCGGCGTCAACCTCGGCCGGCTCGGCTTCCTCACCTGCTGCCCCGGCTCGGAGCTGCGCGCCGCCCTCATCCGCTTCGCCGCCGGGGAGTACGACGCGGAGGCGCGCCTGGTGCTCGACGCGCGCGTGGTGGACGCGAGCGGCAGCGAGCGTGCGCAATGGAACGCCCTCAACGACGTGGTGCTGCACAAGGGGGGCTTCGCCCGCGTCGTGCACCTCCAGGTCGAGGCGAATGGCGAGGAGGTGGCGACGTACGCCGCCGACGGGATCGTGATCTCCACCCCCACCGGGTCCACCGCGTACTCCCTGTCGGCCGGCGGCCCGGTGGTGTATCCCACCCTCGAGACGATCGTGGTCACCCCCGTCTCGGCGCACACCCTCGCCATCCGCCCCCTGGTGCTCCCCCCCTCGGCCACGGTCGCCGTGCAGGCGCAGGATGGGCCGTCGGAGCTTATGGTGACGGTGGACGGGCAGGAGGGCACCAGCTTCCTCCCGGGCGAGACGCTCGTGGTGCGCCGGGCGGCGCACCGCGTGGTGGTCGTGCGCTTCCCCGGGCAGCGCTTCTTCGCCACCATGCGGCGGAAGCTGGGGTGGGGCGGGCTGCTCGACCGGGGCGATCGCGGCTCGCGCTGAGACAGGGAGCATGCTGACCGAGCTGCGCATCCGGAACTTCGCGATCATCGAGTCCCTCACGCTCCCCCTGGCGAAGGGGTTCAACGTGCTGTCCGGCGAGACCGGCGCGGGGAAGTCGATCATCGTCGGCGCGCTCGGCCTCCTGCTCGGCGAGCGCGCCAGCTCGGACCTCATCCGCACCGGCGCCGACAAGGCGAGCGTGGAGGGGGTGTTCGACATCGCCGACCGTCCCGAGCTGGTGACCCTCCTCGACGAGCGCGGGATCGACGCCGAGGAGTCGCTGGTGGTGCTCAAGCGCGAGGTGGCGGCGGGACGGGCGCGCGCCTGGGTGAACGGCACCGCCGTGAGCGCGACCCAGCTCGCGGAGATCGGGCGGCACCTGGTGAACCTGCACGGGCAGCACGAGGCGCAGACGCTGCTGGATCCCGACGCGCAGCGCGGGATCCTCGACGCCTTCGCCGGCGCCACCGCGCTCGCGGAGCAGGTGGCCGCGGCCCACGCCGCGTGGGCCCACGCGAAGCGCGACATCGCGACGCTGGAGGCCCGTCGCGCCGACGCGGAGAAGCGCGCCGACTGGCTGCGCCACGTCGTGAAGGAGGTCGAGGAGGCGAAGCTCGCCGAGGGCGAGGACGTGCGCCTCGAGGAGGAGGCGCGCCGCCTCGAGCACGCGGAGGAGCTGCGCGGGGGAGCCGCGGCGATCACCGCGGCGCTGGAGGGGGACGACGAGGCGCTCCTGCATCGCCTCGCGGCGGTCGAGCGGCAGCTCCAGCACATCGCGCGCATCGACCCCTCGCTCCAGAAGCTCCAGGAGCTGTACGACGCCGCGTTCTACAACCTCGAGGCGCTCGCGCGCGAGCTGGAGGAGTACCAGGGAGCGGTGGAGCTCGACCCCGAGCGGCTGGAGGAGGTGCGCCGCCGGCGCGACCTGCTCTTCCGCCTCACCAAGAAGTACGGCCCCACCCTCGCGGACGTCATCGAGACCGGGCGCGCCTCGCGGGCGGAGCTCGACCTCGTGGATTCCGCGGGGCTCGACATCCGGCAGCTCGCGGCGCGCGAGCGCGAGGCGCGCGATCGGCTCGCGGCGCTGGCCGCGCAGCTCACCGCGCAGCGCGCCGAGGCCGCGTCGCGGCTGGCGGCGGCGGTGGACGAGCGGCTGCCCGACCTCGGCATGCCCGACGGGCACTTCCTCGCGCGGCTGGTCCCGCTCGCCGAGGTCGCGTCGATCGGCGCCGAGTCGGTGGAGTTCTGCGTGGCGCTCAACGTGGGACACGAGGCGCGGGCGCTCGCGCGCGTGGCGTCGGGCGGGGAGCTCTCGCGCGTGATGCTCGCGCTCAAGACGATCCTCGCGCGGCTCGATCGCGTGCCGACGCTCGTCTTCGACGAGGTGGACGCGGGGATCGGCGGGCGCGTGGGCCTGCAGGTGGGGGAGACGATGCGCCGCGTCGCCGCCTATCACCAGGTGTTCGCGATCTCGCACCTGCCGCAGATCGCCGCGCGCGCGCACCACCACATCCTGGTGAGCAAGGGGGCGCGCGGCGGGGTCACCGCCGCCGACGTCACCATCCTCGAGGGCGATGGCCGCGTCACCGAGGTGGCGCGCATGCTCGGCGGCGATCCCGAGTCCGGCGTGAGCCGCGCGCACGCGCGCGAGCTCCTCGACTCCGCCTCCGCCGCCGACGAGGCCGAGCCCGCGCTCGCGGGCGCCCCGAGGAAGCGGCGCAAGTAGCGCCGTCATCCCGAGCGAACCGACGGTCCGGCTCCGATGCACCGGACAGTCTGGTTGGAAAAGGGCGATACCTACGATACCAACGAATCGATCGACAGGTAACTCGAGTGCTCGTGCCCCGAAGGGACCGGGGGCTCGAATGCTGGGGGAGTATTGTTGGTATCGTTGGTATCGCTCTTTTCTTACAAGGACGGCCGGTGCACCAGGGCCAGAGTTCAGTCCCCCGGCATCGCCGCCGCCCCGCGCAGCTCGTGGGCCGAGAGGATGATCCCTTCCCCGATCGGCAGCCGCCGCCCCGCCAGCTCGCCGATGTCGCCGCCGTGGTACGCCTCCTCCCCGTGCTCGCTCACGTCCACGCCGCGCAGCTCGTCCGCCAGCGTGACGCGCAGCCCGACGGTCAGCCCGAGCGCATATAGAATCCCCGCGGTCGCCGCGCCCGCCAGCAGCACCGTCGCCCCCACCGCGTAGAGCTGCACCACGAGCTGGTGCGCGTTGCCGTGCAGCAGCCCATCAGCGCCGGCGGGGTTCACCGCCTTCGACGCGAACACCCCGGTGAGCAGCGCCCCCACGATGCCGCCGACCCCATGGCAGGCGAAGACGTCGAGCGCGTCGTCCACCCGCGTGCGCGCCCGAAGCTGGATCGCCGCGAAGCTCGCCCCCGCGCCCAGCGCCCCCATGATGACCGCGGCGAGCGGGGTCACGAAGCCGGCGGCGGGGGTGATCGTCACCAGCCCCACCACCGCCCCGGTCGCGGCGCCCACCGCCGTGGCGCGCCCCGTCATGACGAGGTCGAGCACCATCCAGGCGGTGAGCGCGCTCGCCGCCGCGGCGTGCGTCGTCACGAAGGCGTTCGCCGCGATGGCGTTGATCCCGAGCGCCGAGCCGGCGTTGAAGCCGAACCACCCGAACCAGAGGATCCCCGCGCCGAGGAGGGTGAACGGGACGTTGTGCGGCACCATCGGCGCGCGCCCCGCGTCGCGCCGGCGGCCGAGCACCAGCGCGGCCACCAGCGCGGAGACGCCGGCGCTCACGTGCACCACCGTGCCCCCCGCGAAGTCGAGCGCCCCGAGGGTGCGGAGCCAGCCCCCCTCGCCCCACACCCAGTGCGCGAGGGGATCGTACACCAGCGTCGTCCACGCCACCGCGAGCAGGAGGTAGGCGCGAAAGCGCAGCCGTTCCACCACCGCGCCCGCGATGAGCGCGACGGTGATCGCGGCGAACATCGCCTGGTAGATGGCGAAGGCCTGGTGCGGGATCGTCGCCGCGTAGGTCGCGTTGGGGGCGCCCCCCACCCCTTGGAACCCCCACCACGACAGGCCGCCGATCGCGCCGTTCCCGGGGGCGAAGGCGAGCGAGTAGCCGCCGAGCACCCACTGGAGGGTGACGACCCCGGCGGGGGCGATGCTCATCATCAGCGTGTTGAGCGACGCCTTGCTGCGAACGAGGCCGCCGTAGAAGAGGGCGAGCCCCGGGATCATGAGCATGACCAGCGCGGCGGCGAGGAGCACCCAGCCGGTGTCGGCGCCGGAGATGGCGGTGGCGGTCATGCGTCGCCCCCCGTCGCGCCGGTGGCGGGGCCGGTGGCCGCGAACTCGGCCCGCGCGGCCCGCTGCACTTCGTCCGCGTTCACCGCGGTGAGCGCCTGGTTGTCGCGCTCCCCGGTGCGGATCCGGATCACCTCCTCGATCGGCTGCACGAAGATCTTCCCGTCGCCCACCTCGCCGGTGCGCGCCGACCCGAGGATCGCCTGGATGGTGGGCTCCACGAAGGGCTCGCTGCACGCCATCTCGATGCGGACCTTCTCGTGGAACTCGAGGAGCAGCGACTCCCCCCGGTACCGCTGGACGACTTCGTGCTCACCGCCGTGCCCGCTCACGCGGGAGAGGGTCATCCCCGTGACCCCCGCGCGGAAGAGGGCAGCCTTCACCTCGGGGAGTCGCTCGGGCCGGACGATCGCGGTGATCAGCTTCATGGGCTCCTCGGAACG
>DASWVQ010000355.1:0-1638 GCA_036401195.1 Gemmatimonadaceae bacterium | reverse complement strand
GTCCACCACCGGCGCGATCGCGGTGCCGGCCGACGCGAGCGCCCCGTCGCGGTCGAAGCGCTCCCCGGTGAGCTCGCGCACGACGCCATCGAGCACGGCGACGCCGGGCCCCGTGTCGAAGGCGCGCAGCGCGCGCAGGTCGCCGTTGGGCGGCACGACGGTCACGTTGCCGATCCCGCCGATGTTCTGGAGCGCGCGCCATCCCGCGCCACGGAAGAGCAGCGCATCCGCGATCGGCACGAGCGGCGCCCCCTGCCCGCCCGCGGCGACGTCGCGCACGCGGAAGTCGCTCACCACCGCGATCCCGGTGCGCTCCGCGATCACCGCGGCCTCGCCGAGCTGCCAGGTGGAGTGCGGGGGCTCGTGCCAGAGGGTCTGCCCGTGCGAGCCGATCGCCGCGATCTCGTCGCGCGGCACCCCCGCCTCGTTGATCACCTGCGCCGCCGCCTCGGCGAGCCACCCGCCCAGGTCGAACGCCAGCATGCAGTACTCGCGCGCGGATCCCTGCGTCATCGCCGCGCGCAGCCGCTCGCGCTGCGCGTTGTCGTACTCCTTCACCGAGAAGCCGAGCAGCTCGGTGTCGACGCCGCCGTCCTCGCGCGCATGGAACCGGCAGATCGCCGCCGAGATCCCGTCGAGCGAGGTGCCGGACATCAGGCCCACGAACGCTCGCGTGGGGTCGGCGCCGGTGTCCCCCGGGGGACCGGACGGCTCGCCTGCGGCTCGCACGGTCCCCCGGGGGACACCGGCGCCTCCGCGCGGGCCCTCAGGGGCGGAGGCGAGGAGCCCCTCTCGGGGACCGTGCGCGTCGGAGACGCGCCGTCCGGTCCCCGGGAGGGGCTCCTCGCCTCCGCCCACGGTACGACCCTCGCGCCCACTCACGCGTGAACCGGCGGCGGCTCCCGCCCCACGACGCGCCGGATCACCCCGCCCCCCGCGTCGAGCCGCCGCTCCGCCTCGTCGCGGTCCACGCCGAGGAAGTGCATCACGATCGCGTACTTCACGATGCCGCCCGCGTGCTCCAGCAGCTCCTGCGCGCGCGCGCGCTCCACCTCGCACACCTCCATCACGATCCGCTCGCTGCGATCCTTCAGCTTCAGGTTCGTCGCGCGCAGGTCGACCATCAGGTTGCCGAAGGTCTTGCCGAGCCGGATCATCGCGCCGGTGGTGATCATGTTCAGCACCAGCTTCGTCGCCGTCCCCGCCTTCATGCGCGTGGAGCCCGTCACCGCCTCAGGCCCCGTCACCACCACGATGTGGATGTCGGCCGCGGCGAGCGTCGCCGGGGGGGGCGGCGAGCAGGCCACGATCGCGGTGCGCCCACCCACCGCCTTCGCGTGCTCCAGCGCCGCGCGCACGTACGGCGTCGTCCCCGACGCGGCGATCCCCACGAGGAAGTCGCCCGCGCGGAAGCCGCGCGCGTCGAGGTCCCCCGCGGCGGTGTCGGTACGGTCCTCCGCCCCCTCCTGCGCGCGCCACATCGCCGCCTCACCCCCGGCGATCAGCCCCTGCACCTGCTCGGGGTCGGTGCCGAAGGTGGGGGGGCACTCGGCCGCGTCGAGCACGCCGAGCCGCCCCGAGGTGCCCGCCCCCGCGTAGAAGAGGCGCCCCCCCGCGCGGAACACCCCCTCGGCCACC
>DASWVQ010000354.1:0-8626 GCA_036401195.1 Gemmatimonadaceae bacterium | reverse complement strand
GGGAGCTCGACGTACACGATGTCCCCGAGCTCGCCCTGCGCGTAATCCGTGATGCCGACGGTGACCACCCCCGCGTCGCCCGCGGGCTTCACGTACTCGTGGTCCTCGGTATAGTGCAGTTCCTGCGGGATGCTCGACACGTTCCGCTCTCCGGGAGGAAGAAAAACTGCCGGAGTCTACCGCTTCCCGGGGAGGGAATCAAGGAACCGCGAGGGCGGTGTCGGCGGCGGCGTCGAGGGTGGTCCACGCCTCGGTGGCCCGCGCGGCGAGGGCCTCGAGGGTGCCGTCGTTGTCGATCACGATGTCCGCGCGGGCGCGCTTGAGCTCCGCCGGCATCTGCGCGGCGATCATCGCCATCGCCTCGTCGGTGGGGAGGCGGCGCTCGTGCACCAGGCGGTCCAGGCGCATGGCGCGCGGGGCGTCCACGAGCACGAGGCGGTCGAAGTGCCCCGCGAGCCCCTTCTCGAGGAGCAGCGGGATGTCGCACACCACGATGCGGTCGCCGCGGGCGCGCGCCGCCTCGATCGCCTCGCGACGCAGGCGCTCCACCTCGGGATGCACGATGGCGTTGAGCGCCTCGAGCTCCTCGGGATCGGAGAACACCTCGTGGCGGAGGGCCGCCCGGTCGAGGGAGCCATCGGGGGTGAGGATGTCGTAGCCCCACCGCTCGCGGATCTTCCGGAGCGCCTCCGTCCCGGGCTCCACGGCATCCCGAGCGAGAAGGTCGGCATCGATGATCGTCGCCCCGTACTCCGCGAAGAGACGGGCGACGGTGGACTTGCCGCTGGCGATGTTCCCGGTGAGGCCGACGAGGAGCATGTGCGCGAAAGTACGGCGCGAAGGCGTTCCGGTCAACGAACGGTGAGGCCGCGCTGGAGGCGCTCCACCATGGCAGCAGCCTCAGCGGCATCCCGCGACGCCCCGAGCGCGGCGAAGCCGTCCCGCGCGGCAACCGCTTCCGCCACCGCGCCCACGCGATCTCCCTCGGCCTCGCGGAGGCGCGCCATCTCGCGGGCCACCTCGGCGGCGAGGAGCTGGAGGCCGAAGCGGCCCGAGAGCTTCCGGGCCTCCGCGAGGGCGGACGACGCGCCCTCGAGCTGCCCGAGGGGGATGAGGGCCGCGCCCTTCCACCGCAGCGCCTCGGCGCGGGTCACCTCGTCGCCCAGCTCGGCGGAGATGAGGAGCGCCATGTCGCACCCCGAGATTCCCTCCTCGAAGCGGCCGGCCGCGCAGTGCAGCTCCGTGCGGTCCACGATCACCGCCGCCATGAGCTGCCGGTCGCCATGGGCCTCGGCGAGGTGCAGGCAGCGCCGGTAGCACTCGTCGGCGGCCTCGAACTCCGAGCAGTCGGCGAGCAGCATCCCCAGGTTGTGCATCGCCATCGCCTCGCCCCGCCCGTCCCCGGTGCCGACGAAGAGGGCGCGGCTCCGGTTGTAGATGGCGCGCGCGTCGGCGGTGCGTCCCTCGATCGTGGCGATCACCCCGAGATTGAGCAGGGCCTTGGCGCGGAGGTTGTCGTCGCCGCTGAGCTGCATCGCCAGCTCGTACGCGGAGCGGGCGAGCGCGTACTCGCCCCGCGCGTAGTGCACGGCGCCGATGCCGTTCTCCGCGCGGGCGCGCAGGTCGGCGTCGTCGAGCGACATCGCCTGCGCGCGGGCGCGCTCGAACTCCGCCAGGGCGCGATCGAACTGCCCCTGGCGGAACGCAATGCGGGCGAGCCGGAACCGGGCCTCCGCGGCCTCGTGAGCGTCCCCATCGTCGAGAACGAGCGCGTACTGATGTGCCGCGACTGCGAAATCGCCCGTCAGCTCGGCCGCTTCACCTGCCTGCAATGCCTCGGCAGCAGCCACGATCGGGGAGGGGGTGGAGGGGAGCGTGTGAGCTCTCGGTCAGAGCGCGATGGAGTAGCCGGAGAAGTGCGCGATGGGCGCGGACACCCGCTGCCACCACCGGGAGAACACCGCCTCGATCCGCTCGAGGATCCGCCCGTCGTGGCCGACGTACACCACGTCGGGGTCGCTGCCATGGGGGAGGGCGCAGCCGGCGACGTTCAGCGAGAGGGTGGCGGGGCGGTCGAAGTGCAGCCCGCTCGGCTCGAACTCCACGAGCAGGTAGTCGAGGTTCGGGACCACGCGGGCGGTGATGCGCACGGTGTGGTCGAGCGCGCCCTCGGGGATCGTGAGGGAGTTGCCGCCGAATCGGAGGGTGCCGCCGCGGCGGCCGACCAGCTCCGTGTCGGAGGCCTCGGGGCGGCGGCTGCACGCCACGAGCCGCGCGGGATGGTCGGTGCGATCGTAATGACTGGCGGTGGCGGAGGGGGCCACGACGGCGCGCGCGTCCGCGCCGGGGGCCGTGGTGCGCTCGGCGCTGCAGCCAAGGCCGAGGGAGAGGATCGCGCCGAAGACGGCCGCGAGGGGGAAGGTCGGCGTACGTGGCATGAGTGGCGGGGTTGGGGCCGCGTCAGATGGCGACGGCCGGCAGCCGGCGCGGAAGGCGCGCGGTGGGAAGGACGGGTTGGGGGAGGGAGGAGGAGCGCTGCCGGAGGAGCACCTTCACGACATACGTGGCACCGCCCCGGCGGCGGATGTCGCCGGGGGTGGCGTGCAGGTACCGCTGGCAGGTGTTGCGGAAGGCGCTCCCCGAGGGAAAGGCAAGGGAGCTGGCGATGCGATCGGCGCTGCGATGCGGGTCCTCGAGCATGTGCCCCGCCACGATGAGGCGCCCCCAGGTGAGGAGGCGGCGCGGAGGGGGAAGCCGGTCCTCGGCGAGCCGCTTGGCGAGCGAGCGCGCGGGAATGGCGAGGAGGCGCGTGAGGCCGCTCACGGAGAGGCGCTCGTGCGCGCGGGTCACGGCGAGGAGGATGGCGTCGCGCCCCGGGGGGGTGAGCTCGCCCAGGAGGTCGCGCAGGAGCCCGGTGAGGGCCCGCGCCTCCGCCTGCTCGACGGCGGCGAGGAGCCCGCGGGGCTCGTCGTCGCGTCCGGCGAGGACCAGGGCGTCGAAGCCGTAGCGCCCCGCGTCGAAGATGTCGTGCATCCGGTCCGGGGCGGGGGAGACGTAGGCGATCAGCGCCAGGCGCGGGTTGCGCTGCCGCACGCGCCGCACCCGCTCGAAGTTGGCCTGCCCGTCGGCGAACAGGTCGACGACCGCCACGCGCACCGGGAGCGCCTCGCAGGTTTCCGCGAACGCCTCCCAGGTCGTGCAGGGGACGATCTGGTGGCGATCGCGGATGCCGAGACGCAGGCGCTGGATGCGCGCCGGATCGGTGAGCAGGGTCGCGAGGACGCCCATGGGGGTGGCGGGGGGGGAGACCGACAGGGGGAGGGTGCTTCCCGCACGGTGCGGGTGATTTGGGTCACCGGCAAGGGTCGGTTTGATACAAGATGACGATCCGTGCCGGAAAAGTGACGATGGATGGGAAACCGCCCGATTGCGCTGTGGGCGGGGCGCGGGGGTCGAGGTGGGCACCGCACTCGGCGGGGGGGCGGGGGGCCGGCGGGGCCATGGTTTCGTCATCGGGCCGGGCTGGACTGACACAAGATTATGGTCCGTGCCCGGACTGTGATAACCGCCACCCCCCGCCCGGTCATCCTGTGGACAGCGCGACGCCATCGGGGCGCCGCCCTTCGATCCACACCCGGGAGCAGTCATGCGGCTGGCGATGCGCAGCGGGGCGAGCTTCCTCGAGCTCGTGACGGTCCTGACGATGATGGGGGTGATCCTGGCGATCGCCGCGCCGCGGATGCGCGTGGTGCCGCGCCAGGCCGACGCCGCCGCGATCCAGCTCACCCTCGCGCTCGAGGAGGCGCAGCGGACGGCGCTGGCGACGCAGCAGCAGGTGCTCGCGCTGCTCGACAGCGGCGGTCGCCGGGTCCGGCTCGTCGAGGACCGTGACGGTGACGGGGAGCTGACCGCCGGGGAGCGTGCGCGGTGGATCCCTCTCGGCGAGCAGGTGCGCTTCGAGGATCCGCCGGTCCGCGTGGATGGGACGATGGCGGCCGGGGCGATCGTGGGCACGGGCTTCGACACCGTGACCGCGCTCCCTGCGATCCACTTCCGCCGCGATGGCTCGGCGAGCGTCGCCGCGGAGTTCTACCTCACCGTGACCGGGAAGACCGTCGAGCACCGGGCGGTGGTGCTGCCGCGGGCCACGGCGCATGCCGAGTGGTACCGGTACGGCGACGGGTCCTGGAAGCGGGGGGCCCCGTGAGCGCCCGCCGCCGGCGGACCGCGCGGCGGGCGCGGCGCGGCTTCACGCTCGTCGAGGTGATGGTGGCCATCGCCATCCTCACGGTGGGGCTCATGGCCCTCATGGGGATGACGGTGCGGTTCGCGAGCGCGGGGGCGCGGTCGAGGGCGACGATCACCGCGACCGAGCTGGCGGTGTCGAAGCTCGAGCAGGCCCGGAACAGCGCGACGTACGCCGCGCTGGACGGGCTCGCGGGGACGGAAACCGCCCCGGAAGGCATCCGGGGATTCCGGCGCACGACGACGGTGCGCCGCGTCGGCGGGCAGCAGGCGGCCGACAGCGTGGACTACAAGCTGGTGACGGTGACGGTGCGGCCGCTGGCGCTGCGCGACAGCGTGCGGAAGACGCTGGCGATTCCCGCCTTCTGAGGAGCTGAGCATGCACATGCGGCAGGCAGGACCCGGGCGGCGCTCCGGCTTCACCATCCTGGAGCTGCTGATCTCGATGGTGGTGCTGATGGTGTTCATGGGGATGGCCGCGAGCGCGGTGCAGACCCAGGGTCGGGCGGTGACGCGCGAGGCGGGGCGGCAGGTGGCGCTGCACGGCGCGCGGGCCGCGGTGAACACGATCGAGCGGGAGCTGCGCGTGGCGGGGGCGAACCTCGCGGCGGGGCAGCCGCTGCTGGTGGAGGGCGGGCCGCGCTCCATCGTGTTCAACACCGACCTGGTGTCGACGCTCGAGCACGACCCCTTCGCCGCGTACGTGAATCCGGATGCCGATTCGGCGGCGATTGCCGTGTGGCACTCGGCCGACGCGCTCGAGCTGCCGGCGTCGGCGCTGGCCTATCCGGAGTCGACGTACTACGAGTCGGGGAGCGTGCCCGGGTCGGCGGAGACCATCGCCTTCTGGGTGGCGCCGGACTCGGCGAGCCCGCGCGACGACGAGTACATCCTGTACCGCCGGGTGAACGCGGCGGAGGCGGAGGTGCTGGCGCGGGGGATCGTGCTGGGCGACGCCGACACCGTCTTCCGGTACTTCCGCCCCGACAGCCTGGGGGTGCTCCGGCAGTTCGCCTCCTCCACCCTGCCGCTCGTGCACCGCGCGACGGTGCACGGGGCGACGGCGGACAGCGGCGCCTCGATCCGGCCCGACAGCGTGCGCGTGGTGCAGGTGACGATCCAGACCCGGGCCCGCGACCCGAAGGGCGGGGAATCGCTGCGCCGCTCGCAGGCGACGGTGCGCATCATGAATTCCGCGGTGGCGGGACGCACCACCTGCGGCGAGGCGCCCTTCGGCGTGCAGGTCACGGCGTCGGCGGTGACCGCGAGCGGCGCCACGGTGGTGCGCGTGCTCTGGGGGCGCGACCTGGACGACGGGGGGGGTGAGAGGGACGTGCAGCGCTACGTGATCTACCGCCGCCTCTCGACGGCCGCCGCGTTCACCAACCCGCTCGCCAGCATCCCCGCGGGGCCGTCCACCTACTCGTTCGTGGATTCCGACGTGCAGTCGGGGCAGCAGTGGGTGTACGGGGTGGCGTCGCAGGACTGCACCCCGGCCACCTCCGCGGCCGGGCTTTCCTCAACCGTGACGATCCCATGACATCCTTCACGAGGCGGCCGCGCCGCGGGATCGCGCTGATCACCGCCCTGCTGATGCTCAGTGTGATGGCGGCGCTGGCGCTGGCGTCGATCTACCTCGGCTCGAACGCGGGGCTCGCGGCGCGCGCCGCGGAGCACGAGCGCGACCTGCGCTACGCGGCGGACGAGGCGCTCGCCATCGGCCGGAGCCGGCTCGATCGCGTGCCCGCGACCCTCCCCGACACCGGCTATCGCACCGTGCTCGCCTCGGCGGCGCTGAACGACGCGTCGGGGCAGCCGATCCGCGGGCTCGAGGCCAGCGTGTACGTGGGCCCCTCGGGGATCGGCACCGGGCAGTATGGCCGGTTCGCGAGCATCGTGTCGGAGGCGCACGACGCCTCGGGCGCGCGCTTCGTGCGGCGGCTCGAGCTCACGCAGGAGAGCTTCGCCAAGTTCGCCTACTGGTCCAACCGCGAGAGCAACAGCGGCTCCACCATCTACTTCGGCAACGACGACGAGCTGTGGGGACCGGTGTGGTCGAACGACCAGATCAGCATCGCGTCGAGCCGGGCCACCTTCCACGACGAGGTGGGCACCGCCTCCACGATCAGCGGGGTGAGCTACGGGAGCTTCTCGAAGGGATACAAGATCCGGCAGCCGCGGATCGACCTCCCCTCGAACAGCCGGCTCGCGCGGCTGGCGGGCTACGCGTCGGCGGCGGGGCTGTCGTTCAACGCCCCGACCAGCGGGAGCGAGACCTCGGTCCGGATGCGCATCGAGTTCCTCACCGTGGACCTGAACGGGAACGGGGACTCGACGGAGGCCACCGAGGCGTTCATCCGCGTGTACACCGCGAACGCGGGGAACATGTGGGCGCTGCGGGGGGACTGGCCGACCGGCGGCCAGCCCAACGACCTGTGCGGCGACTGGCACGCCATCGGGGGGGAGCAGCGGTTCTTCCCGGTGTCGGTGCACAACACCGCCTGGTTCGAGACCCTGCTGCGGGCGAACGGCTACTCGAACGCCGCGGCGGCCACCCACCGGGCGGCGAGCACCACCACGATCCTCTCGGGGCAGGGAGCGCGATGCCTCCTGGCCGGTGACCCGCGCCTCGCCTCCTCGGAGCGGCTCCCCGCGAACTACCCGGTGGCGGCCGACCGCCAGTCGGGGGGGACCGACCGCACGTTCACCCCGGTGGGGAAGTACGGGGCGTGGCGGCAGTTCACCGCGACGCCATCGGCCGCGCTGGCGGCGCGGCGCCCGTGGGACGCGGGATACCTCTACCCCCTGAGCCGGGCGAACAACATCAACGCCAAGGGCGTGATCCACGTGAACGGGACCGTGGGGGTGAGCGGCTGGGTCGCGGGCGGGGTGACGCTGTATGCGGAGAACGGGACGATCGTGGTGCTCGACGACCTGCGCTACATGACCGACCCGGCGCTCACCGGCCCGGGGCGCTGCCACGACATCCTCGGCCTGATCGCGGGGAAGGACGTGGTGGTGGCCGACAACGCGATCAACACGCCGCAGCAGCCGTCTGGCTCGGGCAGCTACCGGGTGCTCGACGAAACGAAGGACCTCTTCGTGCACGGCGTCATGATGGCGATCACCACCTCGTTCCGCGTGGAGAACTTCGCCGATGCGCCGCGCAACGCGACGTCGTGCGAGGGGGCGACGAACGGGCGCGGGTGCCTGTACCTCACCGGCGGCGTGATCCAGGAGGCGCGAGGCGCGGTGGGACTGCTCAGCGGGGAGGGCTACGTGAAGCGGTACAGCTACGATCGCTGCGCCGCGGAGAAGCCGCCGCCGTACTTCCCCACCACGGGGCGATTCCAGGACAACGGCTTCTACGAGCTCGATCCCACGAACTTCGACATCGCCGCCCTGTTCCGGCGGATCGCGCCGGCGCCCTGACGCGGCCGCGCACGGGGGAGCCAGCCTCCTCGCGCCGGCCTGGAGGGGTGAGAAACGAGCGACGACAACGAAAACAGGAATCAGTCCCATCACGTACGAGGGCCCCGTGCTCTCCCTGGAGCACGGGGCCTTGCACGTGATGAGGGCATTGGTGCTTTCGCCAATATCGCCGCTGTCTCTCTCCTTCCGGCCGGCGCGAGGAGACTCGCCAATCGCTAGAAGAGCTTGACCTGGTCCTCGTCGCGGCGGGGGACGGAGTGGCAGTGGCGGCAGCGGGCCTCGTACGACTCCGCGCTGCCCACCATGATCACGGGCGAATCGTAGCGCGCGGGACGGCCCTCGATCAGGCGCTGGTTGCGGCTCGCGGGGTTGCCGCAGATCACGCAGATCGCGTGGAGCTTATCCACGACCTCGGCCACGGCGAGGAGCTGCGGCATCGCGCCGAAGGGTTCCCCGCGGAAGTCGGTGTCGGTGCCGGCGACGATGACGCGCCGCCCCCGCTCGGCGAGGGCGGTCGCGACCTCCACGATGCCGGCGTCGAGGAACTGGGCCTCGTCCACCGCGATCACCTGCGTGTCGGGTTCGATCCGCTCGGCGATCTGCACCGAGTTGTCGACGGGCACCGCCTCCACCGTCCGGCCGTCATGGCTGGACACATGGTAGATCCCGGCGTAGCGCGCATCGAGGTGCGACTTGAACACCTGCACCTTGCGGCGGGCGATCATGGAGCGGCGCACGCGGCGGATGAGCTCCTCGCTCTTGCCGCTGAACATCACGCCGCACACCACCTCGATCCAGCCGCTGGTGCTGACGAACGAGCCGTCGGAGATCACTCGCGATCCCTCCGGGGGCGCGGGGAGCGGGGGCGGTCACCGGCGGGGCCCTCGGCGCGCGGGCGGCGCGGCGGCCGGTCGTCGCCCTCACGGCGCGGCGGGCGGTCGCTGAAGCT
>DASWVQ010000353.1:0-2699 GCA_036401195.1 Gemmatimonadaceae bacterium | reverse complement strand
CCAGTTGCGAATTCCTCCCGCCCGGCGAGCTTTACGCGATGCGAGTCACCGCTCACTCCCCGGTTCCCGCCCCCTCCACTACCGTGACCCGCGTGCGCGCCATCGCCCCCGGTGGCGTGGGGAACATCGGCCCCGGGCTCGACATCCTGGGGCTCGCCGTCACGGGACTTCACGACGAGGTGATCGCCGAGCGGCATGACGGGCGCGGCGTGGTCGTCCTCGACGCCGGGCACCCCGACATTCCCGCGGACCCGGGGCGCCACTCCTCGGCGATCGCCGCCGCGGCGGTGGCGCGGCGGGCGGGTGTCCCCGACGCGGCGATCGCGATCCGGCTGGTAAAGGGGCTGCCGCTCTCCGGAGGCCAGGGCGGAAGCGCCGCGTCGTCGGTGGCGGGGGCGGTGGCGGCGGACGCCCTGCTCGGCGCGGGGCTCGACACGAATTCGCTCCTGGAGTGCGCGCTGGAGGCGGAGTCGGCGAACTCCGGCCGCCACGCCGACAACATCGCCCCGATCCTGCTGGGCGGGATCTGCCTGGTACGCTCGATGGATCCGCTGGACGTGATCCCGCTGCCGGTGCCCGCGACGCTGCGCGTGGTGCTCGCCCTCCCCGCCCAACGGCTGCGCACCTCCGAGGCGCGCGCCGTGCTCCCGGCCACCCTCCCGCGCGCGCTCGCGCTGCACCAGGCGGCGCAGGTGGCGGCGATGGTCGCGGCGTTCGCCAGCGGCGACCTCGAGCTGCTGCGCCGGTCGGTGGACGACCGCATCGCCGAGCCGGCGCGCGCGACCCTGATCCCCGGCTTCGCCGCCGCCAAGGCGGCAGCGCTCGAGGCCGGGGCGCTCGGCTGCTCCATCTCCGGGGCGGGCCCCACGGCATTCGCCTTCGCGGCGGGCGACGACGAGGCCTTCCTCGTGGCCGAGGCGATGCGCGCGGGCTATGCGTCGGCGGGGGTGGAGGCGACGACGCGCGTCGCGGAGATCGACACCCGCGGCACGGTGGCGGCGGTCCTCACGTGAGCGCCGCGGAGGGGACGGCGGCGGGGACCGGCGCGGGCGCCGTGCCACCGACGGGCGGCGTGGTGACGGTGCAGCGCTGCGCGGATTGCCGCGCCACGTACGACGAGCGCGCGCCCGACGCGAGCTGCCCGCGCTGCGGCGGACTGCTGGAGTGCGAGCACGCGATCGCGCTCGACGCGGCCACGCTCCGGGCCCGCTTCGCCGCCCGGCCGACGCTCGGCGTGGGCGCCGCGGTCTCCGGGGTGTGGCGCTATCGCGAGCTGGTGATGCCCGGGGTGCGCGACGGGGAGATCGTGAGCCATCCCGAGGGACACACCCCGCTGATCGCGCGCGCGGCGTTGCGCGACTGGGCGGGGGTGGGCTCGCTGCTCGTCAAGCACGAGGGGCACAACCCCACCGGGTCGTTCAAGGATCGCGGGATGACGGTGGGGGTGACGCAGGCGAAGCGCATCGGGTCACGCGCCGTGGCGTGCGCGTCGACCGGGAACACCTCGGCGTCGCTCGCGGCGTACGCGGCCAACGCGGGGATCCCGGCGCTGGTGCTGGTGCCGCGGGGGAACGTGGCGCTGGGAAAGCTCACCCAGACGCTCGCCTACGGCGCGCGCACCCTCCTGGTGGACGGCGACTTCGACGACTGCCTGCGGCTGGCGCGCGAGGCGGCGACGGCGCTCGGCGTGTACCTGGTGAACTCGATCAATCCCTTCCGCATCGAGGGGCAGAAGACGATCGCCTTTGAGCTGCTGGAGCAGCTGCGGTGGGAGGCGCCCGACTGGATCGCGCTGTCGGCGGGGAACCTGGGGAACGTGTCGGCGCTGGGGAAGGCACTGCGCGAGGCGCACGCGCTGGGGCTGATCGCGCGGATGCCGCGGCTTCTGGCGGTGCAGGCGGCTGGGGCCGCGCCCTTCGCGCAGGCCTTTCACGAGGGGTTCCGCAGCAGGCGCAGCGTGCGGGCCGAGACGGTGGCGACGGCGATTCGCATCGGCGACCCGGCGAGCTGGGACCGCGGGGTGCGCGCCATCCGCGACACCGACGGCTACGTCGCCGACGCCACCGACGACGAGATCATGGAGGCGAAGGCGGTGATCGATGCGGCGGGCGTGGGATGCGAGCCGGCGAGCGCGGCGAGCGTGGCGGGGGTGCGGAAGCTCGTGGCCGCCGGTGTGATCGGCCGCGACGAGCGGGTGGTCGCGGTGCTCACGGGGCACGTGCTCAAGGACCCGGGGATCCTCGTGAAGTACCACCAGGAGACGGATCCGCCGCCGGCGCGCGCGAACCGGCCCATCGAGATCGCGGCGTCGCTTTCGGAGATCGAGCGGGCGATGCGGCGGCAGGGCTAGGCTCCTTGCGCCGCAAACTGCCAAGTTTGAAAAGACCGAAAACGACGAAAACGAGAATCGCTCCTCGTGCATCCCAGACTCCTCGACCGAGGGTTCGTGCAGGGATGCGAGAGGAGCGACGTCGCCTTTTCCTTGTTTTCGCCGTTCTCTGACTTGGCAGTTTGCAGCGCGACGGAGCCGGGGTCAGCCGCCGACGCGGCGGACGGCTTCGATGTTGATGTCGATCTTCACGTCGTCGCCGAGGGTCATCCCGCCCCCCTCGACCGCGCGGTTCCAGGCCACGCCGTAGTCGAGGCGGTTGATCGTGGTCGAGGCCTCGAAGCCGATCCGCTCCTGCTGCGCTCCCTTG
>DASWVQ010000352.1:0-6825 GCA_036401195.1 Gemmatimonadaceae bacterium | reverse complement strand
GCATCGCGGCGACGCGCGCCGGCAGCGGCGCCGCCACCCCCGCCGGCGCCGCGCGCAGCGGCGCGGGCGAGACGCCCAGCGAGATGTCGAGGTCGTGGAACTTCGAGTCGCTCGGCGTGGCGAAGCTCACGCGGGCGTCGCCCACCGGCTCGAGCGCCACGTACAGCGACGGCTGCGGGGCGAAGCTCCTCGCGCTGTACGTCGCCGACTGGCGCAGGCTCCCCGCCACGTTCAGGTAGCCGCCGAGCAGCGTCGTGTCGCTCGCCGCACCGTCCGCGATGAAGGAGCCGTAGACGTACACGCTGCTCCCCGACTCGATGCTGCCGCCCATCTTCAGCGCCGCGCTGGCGCCCTCGATGCGCAGCGTGCCGTCCACGTCGAGGTAGTTCCCGTTGCCCACGTCGAAGGTGCCGCCGAGGATGTCGAGGTTCCCGTTCACCCAGGGCTCGCCGTACTCGGCCACGTGCGCGCCGTGCAGCACGGTCATCGCCGGCATGTCGTACACGTTGAGCAGCGGGTTCGTCCCGGAGAGCTTCACCGAGCCGAGCCCGGTGGACGAGGTGATGCTCGAGCCCCCCATGTCGAGCGCGGGGCCCGTCACCTCGAGCTGGTAATCCTGCACGTCGATCCCGATGCTGTACGACACCGCGCGGATCGTGCCCACCACCGCGTTCGCGGAGAGGGTGATCCCGCCGTAGTTCATGGCGCCGGCCGCGGTGAGCCCCAGCGGCGCCTGCTGCGGGATCCAGGCGTTGTCGCTCGCGTTCGGGACGCGGTTCTCCGCCCAGTTGGCGGGGGTGTGCCAGTCGCTGCTCACCGCGCCGGTCCACGTGATCGTGGTGCCGGCGGGGGGCGCGGTGGTGGAGACCGTCACCGGCACCTGCGCGGTGGCGAGCACCGAGGTGCCGCTCATCAGCTCCAGCACGAAGGTCGCCGGGCCGGTGACCAGCCCCGACGCGGCGGGCACCGTGAACGAGAAGGTCACCGGGCACGAGGCGCCGGCGTCCAGCGTCCCCGCCGCCGCGGTGCCGCAGGTGGGGATCATCCCCCCGGCCGCGGTCCGCGTGGCGCCCTGCTCGATCCACCCCTGCACCACCACGTTGCCGATCGCCGAGGCGGTGCCGTTGCCGATCGTCGCCGACCAGGTGCCGGTCGCGCCGGTGACGAGCACCGCGGGGGTGACCGCCAGCGCGCCGACGACCGGCGCGTTGGCGAAGATCGTCACGGTGGCGCTCGCGGAGCTGATCGCACCGCTGGTGAACCGCAGCGACTGGGTGCCGCTCCCGCTGGCGAAGGCGAGGCCGCTGAAGGCCGCCTCCCCGTTCGTCCCGGTGGTCACCGTGGTGACGCTCGCGGTGGTGAACGCCCCGCCGCCGCTCACGATGGACACGGTGACGGGCACCCCGGCGATGGCGTTCCCGCTGGCGTCGACGGCACGTACCACCGGCTGCGGCGACAGCGGGGCGCCGATCGAGGCGCTCGTCGCCGGCAGGGTGGTGATCACCAGGGCGCTGAGCGCCCCGGGGGCCACGCTGATCGTGAAGTTGAACGGCGACGCCGTCGCCGCGGCGATGCTCGCGGTGCCGGTGTAGCTGCCGGCGCCGCCGAAGGAGGTCACGCCCGCGGGGTGCAGGTCGGCGACGCCGCTCGCGTTGGTGGTGACGGTGAAGCTCGTGACCGCCCCCGAGGGGTCGGTCACGCTCACGCTAACCGGCGCCCCCGGCACGGGAGCGCTCGCGGCGTCCACCACCTTCACCTGCGGCCAGGTGGTGACGGTGGCCCCCGCGACGTAACTGAACGTGGGGCCGTTGAGGGCGATGAGCTGCGCGGGAGGCCCGGAGGCGGCCAGCCCGGTGGCGGTGAAGGTCGCGTTGAGCGTCCCGCTCGTGGCGGTGAGGGTGTTCGCGCCCGGCACGCCCCCCAGGGTCCAGCTGCCCACGGTGGCGACGCCATTCGCGTCGGTCGTCGTGCTGCCGCCGGTGATGGAGCCGCCGCCACTCGCGACGGCGAAGGTCACCACGGCGCCGGGGACGCGGTTGCCGAACGCATCGAGCACCTTCACCGCGGGGGCGACCGGCACCGCGGTGCCGGCGGTGGCGGACTGCGCGTCGCCGGCATGCTTCGCCATGCTCGCCGGCGCGCCCGCGGTGGTCGTCGCCGTGAAGGTCACGGAAGCGCCCGGGGTGCCGCCGGTCGCGGGGGCGGTCGCGGTGACCTGCACCGGGCCGGCGGCGGAGCCCAGCGTGAGCACCACGCTGGTAGTGCCGTCGGCGCCCGTGGTGGTGACGCCGTCGCTCAGCGAGCCGCCGGCGGTCGTCCAGGTGATGGTGAAGTTCGGCGCCGGGTTCCCCTGCGCGTCGGTGGCCTTCACGACCAGGGGGAGGAGCACGGCGTTCGGCGCCCCCGCCTGGCCGCTGCCGCTCACGATCGTGAGCGCGGCGACGCTCGCCGGCGTCGCGGTGAGGCTGAAGCTCGCGCTGCTGCTGCCGGCGGGGGTCGTCACCGTGGCAGTGACCGTCGCGGCGCCCGGCGTCGTGCCGTAGCTGTACGACACCTGCGCCTTCCCCTCGGCGTCGGTCACGGAGGAGGCGGCGGACAGGGTGCCGCCGCCGCTCCCGATCGCCCAGGCCACGGTCGC
The DNA here is from genome assembly GCA_036401195.1 of Gemmatimonadaceae bacterium. Classification (GTDB taxonomy): domain Bacteria; phylum Gemmatimonadota; class Gemmatimonadetes; order Gemmatimonadales; family Gemmatimonadaceae; genus JACDHQ01. The sequence goes on along the minus strand of DASWVQ010000352.1, from coordinate 4,187 downwards.
ACCGGCGACCGGCGCCCCGAACTCGTCGCTCACGCGCGCCACCAGCGGCTGCGCGGCGGCGGTCCCGACCGCGCCGCCCTGCCCCGATCCGGACACCGCGGCGATCGCGCTCGCGGGCGCCGGCGTCGCCGTGGCGGTGACGCTGGTGCTGCCGAGGGTGCCCGCGGCCGCGGTGAAGGTGTAGCTCCCCGCGGTGCGGCCCACCGTCATCGTGGCGGAGGCCCGGCCATTCGCGTCGGTCGTCGCGCTGGCGGGGGTCACGCTCGCGCCGGTGCCCGCGCTGAAGGCCACGGCCACGCCGGGCACCGGGAGGCCGTCCGCCGCCTGCACCTCGACCACGAAGGGCTGTGCGACCGCCTTCCCCGCGCTCGCGCTCTGCCCCGCGCCGGCGATGGTGACGATGCGCTGCGCCGGCGGGACGATGCCGATCGTCACCTGGTCGATGATCGCCGACGGGGTGGCGGCGCGCACGATGACCGTGCCGCGCTTCGTCCCGGCGGTGAAGGCGCCGTCGCCGGTCCCGATGGTGCCGAGGGTGGGGTCGGACAGGCTCCAGGCGATCGGCGGCGGCGCGATCGACGCGCCATTTCCGTCGGTCGCGGTCACGCCGAAGGCGATGCTCGCGCCAGTGGCCACCACCTGGTCGCGCGGCGAGATGCGAATCGCGCGCACCGAGGCGCCGGGCCCCACGTAGGTGAGGGTGACCCCCACGCTGCCGCCACCGGGCGGGGTGCCGGGGGTGCCGGCGCGCACTGCGACGACGGTGCCGGTCCCCTCGAACAGCACCTGCGTGCCGTCACGCACCTGGATGGTCGCGCCCAGCTGCTCCTCGGGGCCGCTGATCGGCACCGTCAGCTCGATCGAGATCTCCGTCTGCCCCGGCGCGATCGTCACGACGGTGTCCTTGAGCACCAACTCGGGGGGCCCCGGGCGCTTCAGGACGACGTGGACGTTGTTCGCCACCAGGTTGAAGGCGGCGAGCGACTGCCACGCCTCGGCCGCCTCGCGGCTGAAGGAGGGGGCGAGCGAGAGCCGGGCGAGCGCGCCGGAGGGGGCGGGCGCGAGCGGGGCGGTCGGCGCGTCGGTGCAGGTCACACCGGCGAGGACGGCCCCCGCCAGGAGGGCGAGGCGGAGGGGAGTACGCATGGGGATAGTCAGGGGTAGCCGGACCACTATCGGCTACCTATAGAGTCCGGTCAAGGCTGGCCGTCACGAAATCGTGCGGAAGGACGTACGCTGGACGCGTTGGCGCGTTTCACGCGGACGGGATGACCGATCGCTGTACAGAAACGCGCCGGATTCCGGGCCCACCCCTGCTCAACCCCGGGACGTGGCCACCGGGCACGAGGCCGACGCGGGCAGGGCAACCGGGTTGGCGGATGGCGGCCGCCGCGACGTAGGTTGCGCCATCACCTCGGCACCGGGCGCACGCCACGGATGCGCCGGATCCCCCGCGACTTCCTCGATGACCACGACTGCATCGGCATCCCCGGCGACCACACCCCTCGATGCCGACGCGCTCAGCGCGTCGCTCACGGTGCGCGACCTCGCGGCGAGTCGCGACTGGTACCGCGACGCCCTCGGCTTCGCGATCGACCGCGAGATCGAGCGCGACGGGGTGCTGCGCGCGGTGGGCATCCGCGCGGGCGCGGTGCGCCTGATGCTCAACCAGGACGACGGCGCGAAGGGGCTCGATCGCGCGAAGGGCGCCGGCCTCTCGCTCATGATCACCACCCGCCAGGACATCGACGCGATCGCCGCGCGGGTCCGGGCGCGGGGCACCCCCTTCATCACCGAGCCACAGGACACCCCCTGGGGTGCACGCGTCTTCCGCGTGGCCGACCCCGACGGTTTCATCCTCGTGGTGTCCACGCCGCTCCGGTGACCGCCGACTGGCTGGAGCGGCCCGCGGGGCGGTAGGTTGAACGCATGCTGACCTACACCGCTGCACGCGACACCCTCGTGCGCGAGCTGCGCGCCGACGCCGCCATCCACCGCCGCGGGGAGTACGACTCCATCGGGCGGCGCTTCGACCGGCTCGAGCACCAGTTCCCCACGGGGACGGCGCCCGAGCTGGCGAAGCTGCACATCGCGCTCGCCTTCTGGGACGGCTGGATCGATGCGCGGAACAACGGCTGGCCCAGCGGGCCCATCGCGGTGGAGCAGTGGCCGGCGCTGGCCGAGGAGGTGGCGGGGGAGCTGGAGGGGGACCGGGAGCTGTCCTCGCCGCTCGTGCTCTCGCGCTTCGACCTCGTGGCGCACCCCCGGCTGAACGAGCGGGTGCAGACGCTGGCGGCGCGGTTGCGGCAGCGTGAGGACCTCGTGCCCGGGGGCGACGCGTAGGTCACGGCCGCCGGGGGATGGGCGGTCATCGCGGCGCGCCGCGCCTGCGGTGCCTTGACTGTCCGGATGTCGCGTCGCAGAGTGGTGGACCCCACGCAGCCCGAGGGCCCGCCATGTCGCAGGAGCGTCCCGGCGCGCCGGTCGTCGGCGGCGTCACCCCCTCCGTCGCCCGGCCGAACGCCGGAGTGTCCTTCCCGCCGCCGCTGGTGTACGCCGGCGGCCTGGCCATCGCCTGGGGGCTCGAGCGATGGCGTTCCTGGCCGATCGTCGCTGGGGCGGGGCGCATGCGCCTCGTGCCGGTGGCGCTCTTTGCGATCGCGTATTGCGCCCTGTTCGGCACGGCCCTGGCCGCCTTCCGTCGCGCGCGCACGACCATCGTGCCCAACCGGCCGGCGGCGGCGGTGGTGACCACCGGGCCTTATCGGTGGACGCGCAACCCGATGTACGTCAGCCTCGTGTGCCTGTACGCCGCCGGGGCCGCCTGGCTCGACTCGTGGTGGGGGCTCCTGGTGCTTCCCCTCGTGGTGCTCGGGATCGACCGCGTGGTGATCGCGCGGGAGGAGCGCTACCTGGCCACGGCATTTCCCGGAGAGTACGCCGCGTATCGCGCCCGCGTGCGCCGGTGGCTCTGAGCACCGGCGCCGCGGGGGACGCGGGAGTCGCCGCGGCCCGGCCCGCGACCCGTCTCCCCGCGTGAGCCGGCTTCGCCGGTTCCTCGCCCGTGCGTGGGCGCTGCGGCGCTGGGTCTACCTGGCGTGCCTGCTCGTGGCGATCGCGCGCATCCCCGCGCGCACCGGCTTCGTCCTGCGCCCCCCGGCGTGCGACGCGCGACTCTCGCTCGCCAACGCGCAACGCTCGCTCACGAAGGTGCCGCACGTCGTGCTGTTCGGCCTCTTCTTCCTCGTGACGGTCCTCCAGTTCGATCGCCTCGACCGACGCGTCATCGGGTGGAGCATCCTCGCCACCGGCGGGCTCGGGCTCCTGGTGGAGCTCGAGGAGGGCGCCACCCGGACGGGCAACTGCCGCCTCACCGACGTCCTTCCCGACCTGGCGGGCGCGCTGCTGATGGCCGCCCTTGTCCTCGCCGCCCGCGCGACGCATGCTCGGGTCGCGAACCCGCACGCGGGAGCTTCCCGCCAGCCACCGCCACCGTCGCGCCCATGACCCCGATCGAGCCCACCCGCTTCGCCGACGGCGCGCCGATGCTCCTCGCGGGACTGCGCCACCGGCACCGCTTCGCCGCCGCGTCGCAGAGCGTCCCCGCGCAGTGGGCGAGCTTCCGGCAGCTCGGGGCGCTCCCCGGCCAGCGGGGCGAGGTGAGCTACGGCGTCGTCTGCGCCAGCGATCCCGGCGAGGGGTGGTTCGAGTACATGACCGGCGCCGAGGTGGAGGGCTTCGAGGCGCTCCCCGCGGAACTGGGGCGGATGCGCATTCCCGCGCAGCGGTACGCGGTGTTCACGCATCGCGGGCGCATCGAGGGGCTGCGCGCCACCTGGGACGCGATCTGGCAGGAGTGGCTCCCCGGGAGCGGCGAGCAGCCCGCCGACACTCCCGACTTCGAGGTGTACGACCCGGCCCGTTTCGACGAGGCGACGGGGCGGTGGGAGGTGGAGATCTGGTTCCCGATCGCCGTGCGCGGCCAGCGCCGCTGGACGCCGACGGGCTTTCCCGCGCACTGAAACCGCGCCCCGCCGGGGGCGTAGGGTCTCCTACTCCAGCGGGGGACCGCGATGATCCGGCATCACAAGGCATGGCTCGTCGCCGCGGCGATCTTCTCCGCGGTGAACCTTCTCGGGATCGGCTTCGCCGCCGCGGCGCGCGAAGGGCCGCACGCGGCGCTGCAC
>DASWVQ010000351.1:0-4024 GCA_036401195.1 Gemmatimonadaceae bacterium | reverse complement strand
CGAGACCGCCGCGAAGATGGGGATCGAGCGCGGCGACATCGTCGAGGTGAAGACCGCCGCCGGCTCGGTGAAGGCGCCCGCCTTCCTGTACCTCGGCATTCGCCCCGACACCGTCGCCATGGCCCTCGGCCAGGGACACCGGTCCCCCACCAAGAAGGGGTGGTACGAGTGGAAGGACGGCGACGTGCAGTGGGGCTACGGCCGCTACGCGCGTGAGATCGGTTCGCACGCCTTCGACGCCGTCGCGCTGAGCACGAACAACGCCGGCGGCTTCGTCTGGAACGCCATGAAGGCGTCGCTGTCGAAGACCGGCGAGAACGAGACGCTGGTGTCGACCGAGGGGTCGGCGCGGCAGCACGGCCGCGGCATCGCGCAGGCGGTGCCGATCGGCGAGCTGCTCCAGGGCGGCCATGGCGAGCACGAAGGGCACGACATCGCCGGCGCCCCCAGCGCCGCCTTCGTCCCCGGCCTCAAGTCGCCGGTGGCCGCCGACGCGCAGGGCCAGCTCGGCTCCCCCACGTCGAAGGACCAGGGGAAGGACAAGGGGATGTACGACCCCAACCATCCCACCGGGATGGCGAAGCGTCGCTGGGCGATGACCATCGACCTGGCGAAGTGCACCGGGTGCTCGGCGTGCGTGACCGCCTGCTACGCGGAGAACAACATCCCCACCGTCGGCGCGCCGTGGCAGAACGCCACGATCTATGCGACGACCAAGCCCGGGTTCAACGTGACCCGCGGCCGCGAGATGAACTGGATCCGCCTCGAGCGCTACTTCGAGGGCGCCGAGGACGGGAAGTTCACCCCGGAGTTCGAGTCGCGGTTCGTGCCGATGCTCTGCCAGCACTGCGGCAACGCGCCCTGCGAGCCGGTGTGCCCGGTGTACGCCACCTACCACGCGCCGGACGGGCTGAACGTCCAGGTCTACAACCGCTGCGTGGGCACGCGCTACTGCTCGAACAACTGCCCCTACAAGGTCCGCTACTTCAACTGGTTCGGGTACGGGGAGGAGGATCGCAAGCAGTACGCCTTCCCCGAGCCGCTCAACTGGCAGCTGAACCCCGACGTCACCGTGCGCGGCAAGGGCGTGATGGAGAAGTGCTCCTTCTGCGTGCAGCGCATCCGTGAGGCGGAGAACCGGGCGGCGCTCGAGCAGCGCGACCTGGTCCCCGACGAGTTCACCACCGCCTGCGCCTCGGCGTGCCCCTCGCGGGCCATCGTCTTCGGCGACGCGGCGGATCCGGCGTGGAGCGTGACGAAGCTGGTGGAGGACCGCCGCGCGTACCACGTGTTCGAGGAGCTCAACACCTTCACCGCCGTGGTCTACTTGAAGAAGGTCAACCATCCGTCGCCGGCCGCCGCCGGCGCGCACAGCTGAGGAGGGCGCGCCACATGGCCACGTCGGCAGCACCCGTCGGGCAGCGCCCGAACGTTCCCTCCGCGGATGTCCGCTTCCCGGCGATCACGAGCTACGAGCAGGTCGACCGCGAGGTGATGGAGACGCTGCGCCCCACCCTCGGGTGGTTCGCGGCCCTCGGCACGGCGATCCTCTGCCTCCTGCTCGGTGCCTTCGCCTGGACCTACCAGATCCACGAGGGCCTCGGCGCCGCGGGCTACCACCCGCCGGTGATGTGGGGCGTCTACATCGTCACCTTCGTGTTCTGGGTCGGCATCGGCCACGCGGGGACGCTGATCTCCGCGATCCTGTACCTGTTCCGCGCGGGCTTCCGCACCTCGATCTACCGGATGGCCGAGGCCATGACGGTGTTCGCCGTCATGACCGCGGGGCTCTTCCCGATCCTGCACCTGGGGCGCCCCTGGAAGTTCTTCTGGCTCATCCCGTACCCGAACTGGCGGCTGATCTGGCCGCAGTTCAAGAGCCCGCTGGTGTGGGACGTGTTCGCGATCCTCACGTACTTCACGGTCTCCTCGACCTTCCTGTACGTGGGGCTGATCCCGGACTTCGCGGTGCTCCGCGACCAGGAGAAGAACCCCGTCCGCAAGCGGATCTTCGCCGTGCTCTCCCTGGGCTGGCGGAACTCCGATCGCGAGTGGCGCCACTTTACCCGCGCCTACCTGTTCCTCGCCGCCTTCGCCACGCCGCTGGTGCTCTCGGTGCACTCGGTGGTGTCGTTCGACTTCGCGATGGCGCTCACCCCCGGCTGGCACGCGACGATCTTTCCCCCGTACTTCGTGGCGGGCGCGATCTTCTCGGGGATCGGGATGGTGTTCACCATCGGCATCCCGCTGCGGAAGTTCTTCCGGCTCGAGCACTACATCACCCTGAACGACCTGGACGCGGCGGCGAAGCTCTGCCTGTTCACCTCCCTCGTGGTGGGCCTCGCCTACCTCACCGAGTTCCAGGTGGCCTGGCTCTCCGGCAACGCCTTCGAGCAGGAGTTCTTCTGGAACCGCGTCTTCGGCCAGTGGGCCTGGGCCGCCTGGATCATGCTGATCTGCAACATGGTCCTCCCCCTCTCGCTCTTCAGCCAGAAGCTGCGCCGCAACACCACCTGGCTGTTCATCCTCTCGATCTTCATCAACCTGGGGATGTGGTTCGAGCGGTTCGTGATCGTGATCCCCTCGCTGAGCCATGAGTTCGAGCCCTGGCAGTGGGGCGGCTACGCGCCCACCTGGGTGGACTACTTCATCCTGATCGGCTCGTTCGGCTGGTTCTTCATGTGGTTCCTCCTCTTCATCCGGCAGATGCCCGTGATCGCGCTCGCGGAGATCAAGGAAGTCCTGCTGCCGAAGATGCGGCATGGGGCCCACGGCCACCACGGCAGCTCGCAGTCGCTGGAGCACGGCGGCATGGCGAGCGCCATCAACAACGAGCCGCCGCGCTCGGGAGGGTCGCACTGATGTCGGGCGTCCTCGCGGCATTCGAGCACCTCGACGGCGCGGTTCACGCCGTCGAGGACCTCAAGCGGCAGGGTCACCGGGAGATCACGGTCTACTCGCCGACTCCCCGGCACGAGTTCGAGGACGTCCTCAAGGCGCCCAAGAGCCCTGTCCGCATCGTCACCCTCATCGCCGGCCTCCTCGGCGTGACCTTCGGCTACTGGATCGCCATCTGGACGTCCGATTACTGGCCCCTCGTCGTCGGCGGCAAGCCGATCGCGAGCTGGGTCCCGTACACGATCATCGGCTTCGAGGTGATGGTGCTCGTCGGCTCCCTGGCGACGGTGTACGCCCTCTTCGCCTTTTCGCGGATCCCGCGCCTCACCATGACCGTCGGGTACGACCCCCGCTTCAGCCACGGCCACTTCGGCGTGTGGGTGCCCTCCGCGCCGGACCAGTCGGAGGCCATCGCCGCGATCCTGCGCAGCCATGGGGCCTCGGAGGTGCGGAATGAGCGCTGAGCGCCTCTCCCGCTTCTCCCTCCTCGCGGCCGCCGCGCTGTTCGTGACCGGGTGCTCCTGGTTCACGGACTTCAAGCAGCAGCCGAAGATCGACCCCTGGGAGACGGCGGCCGATTCCATCCCGCCGCGCGGCAACCCGCAGTTCTCGATCCCCACCACCGGGTCGGCGGTGCCGGCGCTGCTGGTGTCGCACGCGCAGTTCCCGGCGACGATCGATTCCATGTCGGGGATCGCCAACCCGGTGGCCGCCGACCCGCGCTCGCTGGAGAACGGCCGCAAGAGCTACCAGATCAATTGCGCCATCTGCCACGGCCCCGGCGGCATGGGGAACGGGAACGTCACGAAGTACGGCATGCCCGGCATGGCGCTGGTCAACGATCGCGTGAAGGGGCTCTCCGACGGCTACATCTTCGGCATGATCCGGAACGGCCGGGGGCTCATGCCCTCGTACAACCGGATCGACGAGCTGGAGCGGTGGGACATCGTGAACTACATCCGCGGGCTGCAGGGGCAGCACGCGGTGGTAGCCGCCACCGTGGCGCCGCCGGGCGTCACCGGCGACGCGCTCCCCACCGCGACGGAGCTCGGCCCCACCCGGCCGGCGCCGTACTACGTCCCGAGCGCCTCCCAGGCGACGGTGCGGCTTGGCCCGGGCGCGCAGG
>DASWVQ010000350.1:0-2709 GCA_036401195.1 Gemmatimonadaceae bacterium | reverse complement strand
ACGGCGCCGGGCCTTCTTCCATCTCGCGGCGGATTCGCGCGACGGCGGCGACCACCGCCGGGTCGGGGGCGACGTCGAGCTCGTCGCGCATCAGCGCCTCGTGCACGCGCGCGTGCTGGAGCGCCCCCGTCCGGTCGCCGGCCGCGGAGAGCGTCCCCAGGAGGCGGAGGGTGGCCTGCGTGTCGAGGGGGTCGATCGCGACGCGGCGCCGGCGCCACTGCGCCGCCTCGGCGTAGTCCCCCCGCGCTTCCGCCGCGGCGCCCAGCGCGTCGAACGAGTCGGCGGCGAGGCGCGCGAGCCGGTCGCGTTGCTCCGAGGCCCAGCGCTCGAATTCCGGCGCCCCCGCCAGGTAGAACCCGTCGAGGAATGGCCCCTGGTAGGCGGCGGCGACGCGGGCGTGGTCCCCCGCCCTCGCCCCCTCTTCCAGGTCGTCGAGGTCGGAGGCGATGCGATCCGGATTGAGGCGAAGGTCGCCCCCCGCGGTGACGATCAGGTCGTCCGCCCCGAGGTTGCGCCGCGCGTGGTAGAGCGACTGGGTGAGTGCGTGCCGGGACCGTTCCGGATCGCCCTCGGGCCAGAGGAGGGCGAGGATGCGGTCGCGGCTCACCCCCGCCTTGCCGGCGGCGGCGAGGATGGTGAGGAGCGCGAGCAGGCGGCGTTGCGCGGCGGCGCCGCCGAGGGGGACCCCGTCCGCCCCGGCAGCGTAGACTGCGCCAAGTGTCCTGAGGACAACGCGTTCCGCCATCTGAGGTCTGTCTGAGGTGGCCCTGAGGCCGGTCGCTTACGTTGTCGTCACGTTGTGTGCGTCGGTCGGCCAGGCCCGCCACAATCAGGGCGGGGAGGAGCTTGGGTCGGTTCCCTCCCGTCCGCGTCCGGCGAACTCGAACCACCGCGACCACGCATCCCTGAAAAGGTATGCAGGTGCGGAGGGCACCGGTACAGCGGTTGTTCGAGCCGCCGGACAATCTATGGATACAGGGTCGTCCAGGCCCTGCTGCGATCGCCGGGCACGACGGAAGTGATAAGGGCCCTTATCACTTCCGTCCTCGCCCCCGCATCTCCGCAGCAGGGCCTGGACTTCGTTTCGCCCCGGCCGGCCTCCGGGCGCCGCCCCGTTCCATCAATCGCGTCGGCCGTGTAGAGTCCCGCAGACCCGATCCAGGATTATCCATGCGCCGCCTGCTCCCCCTCGCCCTCGTCGCCGCCCTGGCAGCCTGCCACCGCGCGCCGGCGGGACCCCGCCCCACCCCGATCGCCGACCCGGCCACCGGCGGCACCTTCCTCGTCACCCTCGGCACCGACACCGTCGCCATCGAGCAGTACACCCGGTCCGGCAACCGCATCGAGGGAGACATCCTCCAGCGGCAGCCGAACACGCGCGTCACGCACTACCTGCTCACCCTCAACCCCGACGGGAGCGCGCAGTCGGTGACGGTGCGGACGCGCAAGCCCGACGGCACGATGATCCCGAACCTCGCACGCGAGGCGACGATGACCTTTGGCGCCGACAGCGTGGTCACGACCCTCGTCCTCGCGGACAGCACCGTGACCCGGCGGGCGGCGGCGCGCGGCGCGCTCCCGGGGCTCACGAGCTCGTACGCGATGTGGGAGCAGGCGATCGTGCAGGCCCGCCAGGGGGGGCGCGACTCCCTCGCCATCACCCTGCTCGCGCCGGGCGCGGCGAATGCCTCGACGCTCCCCGCGCGGCTGGTGGGGCGCGACAGCGCCCGCGTGTGGTACTTCGGCGACCCGGTGCGCCTCACGCTCGATCGCGCGGGTCACGTGATGACGGTGAACGGGGAGCTCACCACGAACAAGGTCGACGCGCGGCGCATCGGGCCGGTGGACCTCGCGACGCTCGGCCGTGCCTTCGCGGCGCGCGACGCGGCCGGCCAGGCGCTCGGCATCGCCTCTCCGCGCGACACCGTGCGCGCCACCATCGGCGGCGCGGAGCTGTGGGTGGATTACGGCCGTCCCTCGCGCCGCGGGCGCGACGTGTGGGAGAACGGCGTCCTCGGCGACACCCTCTGGCGCACCGGCGCCAACGCCGCGACCCAGTTCCGCACGTCGAAGGACATCGAGCTCGCCGGGAAGCTCGTCCCCGCGGGCACCTACACCCTCTTCACGCACGCGGCGCGCGGCGGCTACGAGCTGGTGGTGAACCGGCAGGTGGGCCAGTGGGGGACGGAGTACCACCCCGATCGCGACCTGCTGCGCGTGACCCTCATCGAGTCGCTCGCCCCGGAGACCGAGCGCTTCACCATCCTCCTCACCCCGCAGGGCGGCGACAGCGGCACCCTCGCCCTGCGCTGGGCCCGGAAGGAGCTGAGCGTCCCCATCCGGGTGCGCTGACTACTCCCGCTCCATCGCCTCCTTGGCGAGGCGGTGGCCCTTGATGCTCGTGCGCTCGGCGTAGTCGAAGAACTCGTTGAGCGCACGCAGCGACGCGGGCGTCACCCCCGTGGCGGCGCTCACCCCCTGCGCGACGATCCGCCGCAGCAGGTCGTACTCGCGGTGCACCATGTCCTCGGCCCAGCCGATCCGGTAGCGCTGCGCGCCATGCCGGTCGGCGACCAGCCGCTGGATCTCGGTGCCGTCGCGGATCGAGAGCGACGGATCGCCCGGCGTCTCCGCGAGGATGACCAGCGACTGCGCGATCCCCGCGAGCAGCGCGGGGAGGTGGTCCTCGAGCTGCGCGACGCTGAGGAG
>DASWVQ010000349.1:0-8899 GCA_036401195.1 Gemmatimonadaceae bacterium | reverse complement strand
GGCTCGGCGCCAGCCCGGCCGCGGTGGCGGCCCTCGTTCGCGAGAGCGGCCTCGCCCGGGTGGGGGACCGGCTCTTCGACGCCGGCGTCGTCGCCGCGCTTCGCGACCGCGTGCTCGCCGCGGTCGGGGAGTTCCACGCGGCGCGCCCCCTCGAGCCCGCGGTCCCCACCGCGGCGCTGCGGGCGCTCGCCCCCGCGTCGCCCCCCCTCCTCGACCAGGTCGTCGCCGCGCTCGTCCGGGACGGTGAGCTGGCCCCGGGGCCGGCGGGGGTGGTCCGAGCCGGTTTCGCCCCGGAACTGACCCCCGAGCTCGCGCGGCTCGCGGGGGCCGTCGTCGAGTCCCTCGTTACGGCCCGCCTGGAGCCCCCGACCGCCGCCGAGCTGGCCCTCGTCCTTCAGGCCGACCCGGTACCCGTCCTCCGCCACCTGGAGCGGCAGGGGGAGGTGGTCCAGGTCGCCGACGGGTGGTGGTTCGCGAAACGTCCGGTGGAGGAACTCGTCGAGCTCCTGAGGGTCGAAATGGAGAGGGATCGGGAGTACAGCCCCTCCGAGCTGCGGGAACGGCTCGGCCTCTCCCGGAAGTACCTGATCCCGGTGCTGGAATATTGTGACCGGGTGGGGGTGACGACCCGGGTGGGAAACAACCGTATACTCCGTTTCTGAGCCCAATCTTCGTCGGAGACCTTCCCGACGGCCCTGTCCGCTTCTTGACAGGGGACGGGGAGTGGGTCTAATCTGGTGACAGGGCTGTCAAACCGTTCACTGCTCGACAGGAGACTGAACAGAGCACCTTACTTCGTCTGAAGGAGTTCATCATGAAACGCTGGGCAGCACTTGCGCTCGTGCTCGCCCTGTGCGCGCTGATGCCGAAGTCGGCATTCGGGCAGCAAAGCGAACCTCGAGGGCGCAAGGCTGGGGCACTCGGACACAACTATCCGAACCCCTTCAATCCTGAGACCTGGTTGTCGTTCTCCGTCGGAGACGAGGGATGCGCGGAACCAGGCCGGCTGTACAGGGTGACCGTCAGGATCTACAACGTGCTGGCGCAGCCAGTGGGAATTCCACTGCTGGAGGCGCCCACGGAGACGGGCGCAACGTCCTCGGGCAACGCCGGACAGCCACTGGTCAACCTCATGTTGACCTGCGGTGCGTACACGGCGCGTTGGGACGGCAAGTTCATGAACACCGGCCGGGAGGTCGCCTCGGGCGTCTACCTCTGGGAGCTGGTGATCGATGGCCGACGGATCGGCGCCAGGAAGATGCTGGTCGCGAAGTGACCATCGATGCAACCGAACGTGGAAGCGCCCCGGCGAGAGCCGGGGCGCTTTCGTTTTCGTGGCCGGTGGGATCGTCGCGCCGGCGAGACGGGGTGACGATGAGGGGGTACCACCTGGAAACCCTGATCGTTCCTCCTGGCGTCCGCGTTCGTCGCGCCGGCCGTTTGGGTTGGAAAAGAGCGAGAAGGGCGAGAAGGGCGAAAACGTCATCAAGGCGACGACTCCGCCCCTCGATGTTGCCTGGTCTTATCGTCGTTCTCGCTCGTATCGCCATTTTCCAACGCGAACCGTCCGGCGCCAGGATCCCGGACGCCGAGAGGAGCGATCAGGGGGTACAGGTGGTCCCCCCTCATCCCACCCCCGTCTGGCCGGCGCAACGAATCCGCGATCGAAACTGCCGTTCTGGCACAGTCGCGCGGCACCCCCGTTGCCTCCATCATGAGGCCATGATCAATCCCGATCGCCTGACCGTCAAGACCGCCGAAGCGCTGAACGAGGCCATCTCGGCCGCGCGCCGCAATGGCAATCCCCTCGTCTACGACCTCCACCTGCTCGGCGCGCTCCTCGAGCAGGACGAGGGGATCGTGGTCCCCGTCCTCCAGAAGGTGGGCGCCTCGGTCGCCGCCATCCGCGAGCAGGTGCAGCGCGAGACCGCGCGCCTCGCGAAGCAGACCGACGCGCAACCCTCGCTCTCGCGCGAGCTCAACGCGGTGTTCGATCGCGCCGAGCAGGAGGCCAAGGGCCTCGGCGACGAGTTCGTCTCCACCGAGCACCTGCTGCTGGCGCTCGCCGACACGAAGGGGACGGAGAGCCGGACGATCCTCTCGGGCGCCGGCGCGACCCACGAGGAGCTGGCGCAGGCGCTCACCGCCGTGCGCGGGACGCACCGGGTCACCGACCAGAACCCGGAGAACCAGTACCAGGCGCTCCAGAAGTACACCCGCGACCTCACCGACGCCGCGCGCCGCGGCAAGCTCGATCCGGTGATCGGCCGCGACGAGGAGATCCGCCGCGTGGTGCAGGTGCTCTCGCGCCGCACCAAGAACAACCCCGTCCTCATCGGCGAGCCCGGCGTGGGCAAGACCGCCATCGTCGAGGGGCTCGCGCAGCGCATCGTGAACGGCGACGTCCCCGAGGGGCTCAAGAACAAGCGCCTCGTGTCGCTCGACCTCGGCGCGCTCATCGCCGGGGCGAAGTTCCGCGGCGAGTTCGAGGAGCGCCTCAAGGCGGTGCTCAAGGAGATCACCGAGGGCGAGGGGCTGTTCATCGTCTTCATCGACGAGATGCACACCATCGTCGGCGCGGGGAAGGCCGAGGGTTCAATGGACGCGGGCAACATGCTCAAGCCGATGCTCGCGCGCGGGGCGCTGCGCGTCGTGGGCGCCACCACCCTCGACGAGTATCGCCAGCACGTGGAGAAGGACGCGGCCCTCGAGCGCCGCTTCCAGCCGGTGTACGTGGGCGAGCCGAGCGTGGAGAGCACCATCGCCATCCTCCGCGGCCTCAAGGAGCGCTACGAGGCGCACCATGGCGTGCGCATCACCGACGGGGCGATCATCGCCGCCGCCACCCTCTCCAACCGCTACATCGGCGACCGCTTCCTCCCCGACAAGGCGATCGACCTGCTCGACGAGGCGGCCTCGCGGCTGCGCATCGAGATCGACTCCATGCCGCAGGAGATCGACGAGGTGGAGCGCCGCATCATGCAGCTCCAGATCGAGCGCACCGCGCTGGAGAAGGAGAAGGACCCGAGCGCGGTGGAGCGGCGCGAGGCGATCGACCGCGAGCTGGCAGGGCTGAAGGAGAAGAGCGCCGGCATGAAGGCGCAGTGGCAGCAGGAGAAGGAGGCGCTGGGCGGGGTGGGGAAGATCAAGCAGGAGATCGACCAGCTCCGCGTGGAGGCCGACCAGGCCACCCGCACCGGCGACCTGCAGAAGGCCGCGGAGCTCACCTACGGCCGCATCCCCGAGCTGGAGCGCCAGCTCACCGAGAGCGAGCAGCGGACGAAGGGAGAATCCGGGCGCCCCCGCTTCCTCAAGGAGGAGGTGGCCGCCGACGACATCGCCGAGGTGGTGGCGCGGTGGACGGGGATCCCCGTCACGCGCATGCTCGAGTCGGAGCGCGAGCGGCTGACGAAGCTCGACCAGGAGCTGGCGAAGCGCGTCGTGGGGCAGCAGGAGGCGGTGGAGGCGGTCGCCAACGCGGTGCGCCGCTCGCGCGCCGGCCTCCAGGATCCCAACCGCCCCATTGGCTCCTTCATCTTCCTCGGCCCCACCGGCGTGGGGAAGACGGAGACCGCGCGCGCCCTCGCCGAGTTCCTCTTCGACGACGAGCACGCGATGGTGCGCATCGACATGTCGGAGTACATGGAGAAGCACGCGGTGGCGCGCCTCATCGGCGCCCCCCCGGGCTACGTGGGCTACGAGGAGGGCGGGCAGCTCACCGAGGCGGTGCGGCGCCGCCCCTATGCGGTGATCCTGTTCGACGAGATCGAGAAGGCGCATCCGGATGTCTTCAACATCCTCCTCCAGATCCTCGACGACGGCCGCCTCACCGACTCGCAGGGGCGCACGGTCGACTTCCGCAACTCCGTCGTCATCATGACGTCGAACATCGGCAGCCCCTACATCCTCGAGCACTTCGGCTCGCTCGACTGGGCCGCGGTGGAGACGCAGGTGCTGAACGAGCTGCGGAAGCACTTCCGCCCCGAGTTCATCAACCGCGTGGACGACGTGATCGTCTTCCGCCCGCTCCGCGAGGCGCAGATCGAGCGCATCGTGGACCTGCAGCTCGTGCACCTCGAGAAGCTGCTCGCCGACCGCAAGATCGGGCTGCAGGTGACCCCCGCCGCGAAGCGGGTGATCGCCGAGGACGGCTACGACCCCGCCTTCGGCGCCCGCCCCCTCAAGCGCGCCATCCAGCGGATGATCCAGAACCCGCTCGCCCTCGAGGTCCTCGAGGGGAAGTACGACGACGGCGACACCATCGTGGTGGACGCGAACGGCGATGGGAGGCTCGTGTTCCAGAAGGCGTAGCGCGTCGTGATCGCGGTGGCGTCGAGCTCCGTCGCGCAACGCGGTGCAGCGCGGATGACCCGGATTTCACGGATGACGCGGTGTCGGGATGGCAGCCCCAGCCCCGTGGCGCCTCACCGAGCAAAAGGCAACGGCACAAGGATTGGGAACTGCCTCGGGTAGCCAACGCGTCCCGGGGCCGTTCCAAAGATTTCAAAACCCGAGGGGCATGAGATTCTCTCGCCCCCGCATCGGGACCGCTACTTTCCGCGGCATCCGATTCATCCGTGTCACACCCCGTTGCGCGACGAACCCGTCGCACCCCGTTGCGCGACGAACCCGTCGCACCGTGCTCCGCCCGGCACGCTAGATTCCCTGTCGCGCCGCTCCGGACACGATGAAACCCACCCCCCTCGACGAAGCCTTCATGCGCGCCGCCCTCGCCACCGCCGCCGATGCGGCGGCGGCGGGCGACGTCCCCGTGGGCTGTGTCATCGTGCGCGACGGCGCGGTGATCGCCACCGCCGCGAACCGCACGGTCCGCGACCAGGACCCCACCGGCCACGCCGAGACCCTCGCCATCCGCGAGGCCGCCGCGGTCCTCGGCCGCTGGCGGCTCGACGGGTGCACCCTCTACGTGTCGCTCGAGCCCTGCGCCATGTGCGCCGGCGCCATCGTCCTCGCCCGGGTCGATCGCGTGGTCTTCGCCGCCTGGGACGACAAGGCGGGGATGGCCGGGTCCGTCGGCGACCTCCTGCGCCACCCGCGACTCAACCACCGCCCGGAGGTCCTCGGCGGGGTGCTCGAACGGGAGGGCGGGGAACTGCTCGCCGCCTTCTTCGCCGACCGCCGTAAACGCGTTGACACACCGGACGTTACCGGATAATTTTCGAGTCTGTACCCGGACAGGTGGCCGAGTGGCTGAAGGCACCGGTCTCGAAAACCGGCATACCGGCAACGGTATCGTGAGTTCGAATCTCACCCTGTCCGCTTGCACTGACCGATAGCAGGCTCCGGAACAGCAGCAGGACCCGCAGGACCCCGGGCGCGGCGGCCTTCCAGCCGGCCGCGCCCGGTGCGTTGGACCCCCAGGACCCAGGGACGGGTGGCCGAGTGGTTTAAGGCGCACGCCTGGAAAGTGTGTGTACGTCAAAAGCGTACCGTGGGTTCGAATCCCACCCCGTCCGTTTTCCGTACGGTGCTCCCGAGACGACCCGGGAGCACCGTATCTTTTTTCCTGCCCCCCAGGTCCCACCCTGCGATGCGGAGGAGTCATGGAAGCGGATACCGCCACCGGCAGCACGCCCCCCCGGGACCCGGCGCTCGTCGCCGAGCTCAATGACCTGATCCAGCTCGACCACGACGCGGTCGAGGGATACACGGTCGCGATCAACGCGCTCAAGAGCGACGCCTACCGCGAGCAGCTGGTCGCCTTCCGGGCCGACCACAAGCGGCACATCGAGGAGCTGGGCGCCTGCGTGCGCCTCCGCGGGGGCATGGCCGCCGAGATGCCCCATCCCACGGGGCTCCTCAAGATCGCGGTGCAGGGAGTGGGGGCCGCCGGCTCCCTCGCCGCCGGCGATCCCGCCGTCCTCCTCGCGTTCAAGGCGATCGAGGGGCAGACGCGCGACAAGTACCGCCGCGCCGCCACCCGCCCGTTCCCCGCCGACGTGGCCGACGTGGTGCAGCGCGCCGCCGCCGACGAGGAGAAGCACTACGAGTGGGTCCACTCCACCCTCGAGGCCACCGGCCACGGGGAGGGCACCGCGCACGGCATGGCCGCGCGCGCCGTGGAAGGGATCAACAAGCTGATCGCCGACCCGATGGAGCGGGTGGGGCGCGAGGTGATGCGCATGTGGGAGGAGAACCGGCCGAAGCGGTAGAACGGCGGCTGAAAGCTGAGAGCTCGACGGCTGGATCGCTGCAAGCTTGGGTTCCCCCTGGCGCCAGGAACCCAAGCTTGCAGCGATCCAGCCTTCGGCGGTCAGCGTCCAGCTCTCCTGCCGCAGCGCCCAGCTTGCAGCTCGCCCCCGCTGGAAAAATCGGCCCACGGGGGCGATACTTCCCCCCGATGCCCGCCACCAACACCCTGCTCGACTCCCGCGCCGTCGCCCGCACCCTGCGGCGGATGGCCGACGAGATCGTCGAGCTGAACGACGGCACCGACCACCTCGTCATCGTCGGGATCCAGCGCCGCGGCGTCCAGCTCGCGGCGCGTCTCGTGTCCCTGATCGCCGAGCGGGAGAGCGTCGACGTCCCGCGCGGCGCCCTCGACATCACGCTCTACCGCGACGACCTCCAGACGGTGGGCCCGCGCCCCGTCGTCGGCCCCACGCACATCCCCGGTTCGATCGACGGCAAGTGCGTGGTGATCGTCGACGACGTCCTCTACACCGGCCGCACCGTGCGCGCCGCGCTCGACGAGCTGGCCGACTTCGGCCGCCCCGCGCGCATCATGCTCGCCGTGCTGGTGGACCGCGGGGGCCGCGAGCTTCCCATCCACGCCGACATCGTGGGGCGGAAGGTGGAGGTGGCGAAGGGCGAGCGCGTCGACCTCCTCGTGAAGGAGCTCGACGGCAAGGACGAAGTGGTGCTCACCCGCGGGGAGCCGGCGAGCGGCGCCCCCGCCGGAGGATCGACGGCATGAGCGGCATGCTCGGGAAGGACCTCCTCGCACTCGAGCCCCTCACTCCCGGGCAGATCACCCTCATCCTCGACACCGCCGAGCCGTTCAAGGAGATCAGCGAACGGCAGATCAAGAAGGTGCCCGCCCTGCGCGGCGCCACGGTGGTGAACCTGTTCTTCGAGGCCTCCACCCGCACCCGCGTCTCCTTCGAGTTCGCCGAGAAGCGCCTCTCCGCCGACACGGTGAGCATCGCCTCCAGCGGCTCCAGCGTGAGCAAGGGGGAGACGCTGGTGGACACGGCGCGGAACCTCGAGGCGATGCGCATCGACATGGTGGTGATCCGCCATGGCTCGAGCGGCGCCGCCCGCTTCCTCGCCGAGCGGATCGAGAGCTCCGTGATCAACGCCGGCGACGGCACCCACGAGCACCCCACCCAGGGGCTCCTCGACCTCCTCACCCTCCGCGACAACTTCAAGCGCATCGAGGGGATCAAGGTCTGCATCGTGGGCGACGTGCTCCACTCGCGCGTGGCCCGCTCCAACATCTGGGGGCTGAAGAAGCTCGGCGCGGAGGTGGGCGTCTGCGGCCCGCGCTCCCTCCTCCCCAACGCGATCGACGAGCTGGGCGTGACCGTCTTCGACCACGTCGAGGACGCGATCCAGTGGGCCGACGCGCTCAACATCCTGCGCCTCCAGCTCGAGCGCATGACGGCGGGGTACATCCCCTCGCTGCGCGAGTACAACCGCGTCTTCGGCGTCACGCGCGAGCGGCTGGAGCGCGCCCCGAAGGACCTCCTCATCCTGCACCCCGGGCCGATGAACCGCGGCGTGGAGATCGACTCCGACGTCGCCGACGGCCCGCACAGCGTGATCCTCGACCAGGTGACCAACGGCGTGGCCGTGCGCATGGCGGTGCTCTACCTCCTCAGCGGCGGCCGCCCCGAGCTCGCCGAGGCCGCCCGCGGCGGCGCGGAGCGTTGATGTCCACGATCATCCTCACGGGGGGCCGCGTCGTCGACCCCTCCCAGAACCTCGACACCGTGGGCGACGTCGTCATCGTCGACGGCGTGATCGACCACGCCGGCGCCCCCGTCGGCGCCGGCGCCTCGCGCGACGGCGTGGAGGTCATCGACTGCGCGGGGCTCGTGGTCGCCCCCGGCTTCGTGGACGTGCACTGCCACCTGCGCGAGCCCGGCCGCGAGGACGTGGAGACGATCGCCACCGGCGCGCGCGCCGCGGCGGCGGGCGGCTTCACCGCCGTCTGCGCGATGCCCAACACCGACCCGGTCACCGACAACCAGGCCGCGGTCGGCTTCATCATCCGCCAGGCGCAGCGCGCCGGCGCCTCGCGCGTGTACCCCATCGGCGCCATCACCATCAGGCAGAAGGGGGAGACCCTCGCGGAATTCGGCGAGATGGTCCACGCCGGCGCCGTGGCGGTGAGCGACGACGGCAAGCCGGTGGTGAGCGCGCAGCTCATGCGCACCGCCCTCGAGTACGCCCGCACCTTCGGCATTCCCGTCGCGGACCACTGCGAGGATCCCACCCTCGCCCACGGCGGCGCGATGAACGAGGGGATCATGTCCATGAAGCTCGGCCTCAAGGGGATCCCCAGCGAGGCGGAGGAGATCATGGCCATCCGCGACATCCTCCTCGCCCGCCGCACCGGGGGCCACATCCACCTCTGCCACATGAGCACCCGCGGCTCGGTGGAGCTGATCCGCTGGGGGAAGGACCGCAACATCCGCGTCACCGCCGAGGTCTGCCCGCACCACCTCTCCCTCACCGAGGAGGCGGTGGACGGGTACGACACCAACGCGAAGATGAACCCCCCGCTGCGCACCGCGGACGACGTCGCGGCGCTCCAGGAGGCGGTGAAGGACGGCACGATCGACCTGATCGCCACCGACCACGCCCCGCACCACTACGACGAGAAGGAGCGCGAGTTCGCCGACGCCCCCAACGGCATCGTGGGGCTCGAGAC
>DASWVQ010000348.1:0-3545 GCA_036401195.1 Gemmatimonadaceae bacterium | reverse complement strand
CAGAAACGCACAGATGGCTCCGGGAGCATTCAGGACCCCGATCGCCGGGCCCGAAGCAAGGGTGTTTCGGGGATGCCTTCAGGGCAGCCTCCAACTCCCCTGGCTCAGGATTATCTCCAGGGGTCGGGTGGGCCCGAACCTCGATCCCGGAAGGGACGTTCAGTGCGTTTCTGTGCTGCGGCGAAGCCGCACCTGTGCGTTTCCGTATCCGGAAGTGTCGGTCCCGAACGCCAGTCAAGGTCCGAGCGGCCGTCTGCGGTCGGGAAGTGTCGGCGGCAGGCGCCGGACTAGCGCCGGGTGACGAACGCGGTGATCCCCCCGATCACCGCCAGCGCCCCCCCCAGCCACACCAGCACCCCGAGCGGATGGAACGCCACCCGGAAGGGCGCCACGGGGTTCGGGAGGTCGGTCATCATCACCGACATCTCCATCGCCACCGATTCCCTGATCGCGACCCCGGGCACCGCGCGCCCCTCCGTCTGGCCGTCGGGGGAGGCCTGCTGCCGCATCTCCGGCGCGATGAGGCCGAGCGACGCCCCGTCGCGGGAGAGGGCGAGCCCCACCGCGGTCACCTCCTCGCTCCCCTCGCGGCCGCGTGACTCCCCCTGGCTGGTGAAGCGCCACACGCCGCCGAAGGGATCGGTGAGCTCCACCGACTGCGCGGGCGACAGCGTCACGTCGTAGGTGCGCGCGCCCAGGCGCGCGCCGAGTCCCACGGCGAGCAGCACGAGCCCCGCGTGCGCGAGCCAGGCGCCCACGTTGGCACCTTCGGGGCGCGCGGCGTTCGCGTCGCCCGGCCAGGGGGAGGCGACGCCGCGCAGCCGCCAGGCCAGGAGGCGCACCGCCGTCGCCGACACGACGAGCACCAGGGCGACGAGCGGCGCCTCCGCGGGCGACCCGCGAAAGGCGTGGCGCCCCCCGCTCTCCCCTGCGTGCGCGGAGGCGAGGCCGAGGAGGGCGACCGGCAGCGCGAGGCCCGCGGCCCACGACAGCGGCGTGCGCAGCGGGGACCAGCGCGCGGCCAGGACGGAGGCATGCGCGAGCAGCGCGGCCACCACCCAGGCGAGGAAGGCGAGCGACTGCACCGGCTCCCACTGCCAGAGTCCCTCCCACCCCGGCGTCACCAGCGCCCACCGCATCCCGAGCAGGATGGCGGCGGTGAGGAGGGTCCACGACGCGGTCGCCCAGCGGCGCGCGAGGGGGAACCACCCGCCGCGCGCGTCGCGCACGAGGAGCGCGGCCATCGCGAGGGCGAAGGGGGCAGCCAGCGCGGCATAGCCGAAGTGCAGCAGGGGCGGGTGCACCGCCATCGCCGGATGGCGCAGCTCGGGGGACAGGCCCGCGCCATCGGGCGCCGGCCAGGGAAGGCGCGCGTAGGGATATTGCGCGAGCATGAGGGTGGCGAGGAGCGCCAGCACCAGCGTCGACACGATCGCGGTGGCGGCGGGGGCCAGCGCGTCGACCGTGTCGTCGCGGACTCGTGCACGCCTCAGCGCGCGGGCAAGCAGCGCGCCATGCACCGCGAGCGCCACGCTCCAGAGCAGGAGCGACCCTCCCTCCCCGGCCCACAGCGCCGACACGCGATATGGCCAAGGCGTCGCCACCGACGAATGCTCCGCCACCTGGCGCAGCGCGAAGTCATTCCCGAGCAGTGCCGACACGAGCCCCGCACACGCCAGGAGCAATGCGACCGGGAGCGCATACGCCGCCCACGCGCCGTTGTCGGCGAACGCGCGGCGCGACGTGCGGGCGGCGAGCGCGGACACGACCGCGCTCCACCCCGCGAGCAGGAGCGCCACCCACAGGGCGACCTCGCCGGCCAGGATCACCTGCGGTCCGTCTGCGCCATCAGCACCGACGCGGCGAGGGCGCCGGCCCCATCCCACACCAGGTCCTTCACGCTGAAGTCGGTGGTGCCGCGATCATGCCACTCCTTCCCGATCCCCACCGCCGCGGTGGCCACGCTCGCTCCCGCGAGGGCCGTGCGATGGCTCGTGCCCGCGCGCAGCGCCGAGTAGGCCGCGCTCTGCACGAAGAAGCTCATGGCGAAGTGCTCCACCTTGTCCGGCGCGAACCAGCGATCCGGCTTCGGGTCGCCGGGGGTCCAGAGGAAGAGCAGTACGATGCCGCGCATCAGGCCACGCTCCGGCCGCGCGTCGCCGTCACGAGCCCCAGCGCGACGAACCGTTCGCGCAGCAGCGCGAGCGCGGCATCGAGCAGCGCCTGGTGCCCCGGCGCGTGGATCCAGCTGCTCGCCCCCGAGGGATGCGGCAGGGGAATGGCGAGCGAGCGCCCGCCCGCATGGTCCACCTCGTGCGCGCGGCCGATCAGCGCGTCGAGGGGGCGCGGGCCGAAGAAGCGATCGAGCGCGAGCCGCCCCACCGGGATGAGCAGCGGGGGGCGGATGATGCGCAGCTCGTCGTCGAGCCAGTTGCCACAGAGCGCGCGCTCCCGCGGCGAGGGAACGCGATCGCCGCGCCCCGAGGGACTGGGCCCGGGGTAGCAGCGCGTGACGGCGGCGAACCAGATCGCGTCGCGCGCCGTGGCTTCGTCGAGCCCCGCGCGCTCGAGCCAGCGGAAGAGGGTCTTCCCCGCGCGCCCCGAGAAGGCGTTCCCTCCCGCGAGCTCCACCTTGCCCGGCGCCTGCCCCACGAGCATCGCGCGCGGGTCGCGCGTGGTGTTCACGATCGGGCGCACCTCGTCCCCCAGCCCGCAGTGCCGGCAGGCGGTGAGGGCACGCGTGTGCACCTCGAGCAGCTGGGGGAGGTCACGGCGACGCATGCGTCAGCGCGCCCCCGCGTCGTCCGCGGCCCACGCGAGCGCCGCGCGCACCGCGCGCTCCCACCCGCGCACTGCGTCGCGCGCCGCCGCCGCGCCCGCCCCGGGCTCGAAGGTGCGCACCCCGCGGGCGCCGAGAAACTCCCCCGCGTCGCGCCACACCCCGGTCGCCAGTCCCGCGAGCCCGGCGGCACCGAGGGCGGTGGTCTCCACCAGCGCGGGGCGCTCCACCGGCACGCCGAGCACGTCGGCCTGGAACTGCATCAGCCACCCGTTCGCGACGGCCCCGCCGTCGGCCTTGAGGGAGGGGATGCTCTCACCGGAGGCCGCCTCCTGCGCCCGGACCGCGTCGACCGTCTGGTAGGCGATCGCCTCCAGCGCCGCCCGCGCCAGGTGGGCGCGGCCGCTGCCGCGGGTGAGGCCGACGATCGTGCCGCGCGCGTAGGGGTCCCAGTAGGGCGAGCCGAGCCCGGTCAGGGCGGGGACGAAGTAGACGTCGTCGTTGCCGTCGAGGCTCGCCGCGATCTCCTCCGTCTCCGCGGCCGACTCGATCAGCCCGAGGCCGTCGCGCAGCCACTGGACCGCGGCGCCGGTGACGAAGATCGCGCCCTCCATCGCGTACCGGGCGGGCTCCGTCCCGCACTGCCACGCGACGGTGGTGAGGAGGCCGTCGACGGGCGCGGGCCGGGTGGTGCCGATGTTGACGAGGACGAACGATCCGGTCCCGTACGTGTTCTTGGCCATGCCCGGCGCGAAGCACGCCTGCC
>DASWVQ010000347.1:0-4448 GCA_036401195.1 Gemmatimonadaceae bacterium | reverse complement strand
TCCTCTCCCCCCGCCGCCTGCCACTTCCAGAACACGATCGACAGGAGCACGTAGAAGAACAGCCCCCCGGGGATCCACATGATGAGTCCCCCGATCATCTGGTCCTGCATGGGGGAGAGCCCCCAGAGGCGCGGGGCGAAGCCGTAGGCGGTGTAGAGGAGCTTGTCCGCGTAGACGATGTACACCGAGATGATGCTCATCGGGATCGTCATCACGAAGCAGTACAGCATCTGGAGCGGGAAGCTCAGCCGCGGCAGCTCGGGGAGGGGGCTGAGCAGGGGCCACCACATCAGCACCGCGGCGACCATGAAGCAGAGGTGCTGGATGATGTGCACCCAGTGGTACTGCATCGCCTGGGCGTAGACCATGGGGAGGTGCCACACGGCGATCGTCAGGTTGAAGATCGCGAACCCCCAGGTGGCGCGGCTCACGCGGGCGGCGATGGCGCGCACCCAGCCCACGCGGAGGGCGGGGCGGAGCATCCACCCCGGCGTCCCCGCGATGAGGAGCGGCGGGGCGAGGAGGGTGAGCAGCAGGTGCTGCACCATGTGCGCGCTGAACAGGTAGGCGTCGCTCATGTCGTGCAGCCAGCCGTTGAGCGAGCCGAAGATCACCAGCAGCCCGCCGTAGAACTTCGCGCGATCGCCGGGGGTGAGTCGTGCGCCCCCCGGCGCGCGCCGGGCCGCCCACTCGTAGGCCCCGGCGAGCGCCGCCAGCCCGATCACCGTGCTCCAGTGCACGGTGAAGCTGGTGAGCTCGAGCCTGGCCACCGCGTGCAGCAGCGGCCGCACCGGGAGCAGGCCGGGACCCGCGAGGCCCATCACCATCACGCCGCCCTCCCCGCCCTCACCGGCCGATGCTGAAGTGGCCGAAGAGGAACATCAGCGAGATGAGGGTGACGCAGGCGATGATCAGCGGCCCGGTGAACAGGGCCTTGAACAGCCGGTGGTCGTAGCGGATGTGCATGTAGAAGAGCACGACCGTGGCGAACTTCACCGCGGACATGATCAGCAGCGCCGGGACGAAGCTCCAGTGCGCCACCCAGGCGGGGATGTAGTACGCCCACACCTCGACGATCGTGATCAGGGTGAGGAAGGTCCCCACCTTGATGTACGTCCAGAAGGTGGGGTGCTCGTGCACGATCCCCATGTCCTGCACGTCTTCCTGCGAGAGCGCGCCGTGCGCGTGCGGCTCGTGATGCGCCATGTCGGGGGGCTCCTACTTGATCAGGTAGACGAGGGTGAAGATCGCGATCCAGACCACGTCCACGAAGTGCCAGTACAGCGCGCAGAGGTCGACCCAGAGCGCCTCGTGCGGCCCGAGCCCGCGCTTCATGTCGATGAAGAGCAGGGTGAGCAGCCAGATGACGCCGGCGGTGACGTGCGCCCCGTGGAACCCGGTCAGGGTGAAGAAGCTCGACCCGAACAGGTTGGTGCGGATGGTGAGCCCCTCGTGCACGAACGAGGTGAACTCGTACGCCTGGAAGAGCAGGAAGATCGTGCCGAGGATCGCGGTGGTGAGCAGCCAGAGCTTGGAGGAGCCGAGGAGGCGGCCCCCGAGTCCCGGCGCCATCGGCTTCCCCCGGTTCTCCACCGCGGCGAGCGCCAGCACCATCGCCAGCGACGACATCAGCAGCACGAAGGTGGAGGCCGAGGTCACGGGGATGTTCAGGATCTCCTTGAACACCCGGCCCGTGGCGGGGTCGGTCCACGCCTCGTGGGGGAAGGGGCCCTTCACCGAGCGCCCCTTGTAGATCAGGTAGGTGGAGATGAGGGTCGCGAACAGCATGCACTCCGAGCCGATGAAGGCCCAGATCGCGATCTTCTTGTGGTCGAGCCCCGTGGTCGTGGGGGGGTGCCCCGCGTGCGGGTGGTCGGCGGCGTGTGCGGCGGTGGCCACTGGGTCAGCGCTCCGGAATCGGGATCAGGTCAGGTCGGGATCTCAGTGCGCGTCCTCGACGGGGGTCAGCAGCCAGGCGTAGAGGAACGCCACCATCGCTGCCGCGCCGCCGAGCATCACGGCCAGTGCCAGCCCGTGCTTGTTGACGTGCAGGAAGAGCAGGCCGGAGAACATCACCGTCATGAACAGCCCGGTGAGGAGCGGCTTGATCGTGGGGTTCGGCATGGGGATGCCGAGGGCCGCGGCGGTGCTCGTCTCCGTCTCGATGTGCATCTTCGAGGCGACCGCCGATCCCGCCTTGTCGTCGCCCACGTGCGCGTAGCCCGCGTGCTTCCCCCCCACGTTCACGTCGACCGTGCGGTCGCCGTGGTGGGTGTGCGGGATGTCGCGCGTGAGGTGCGGCGCGGTGAGGTCCCACAGCGGGTAGCGCGAGGTCACGGTGGGGATCCGCGCGTAGTTGTACTCCGGCACCGGCGAGGGGATCGACCACTCCAGGGTGGGGGCGCCCCACGGGTCGTTCCCCGCGATCTCCCCCTTCTTCCGGCTCCGCACCAGGTTGATCACCAGCGCCAGCGCGGCCAGCACCTGCACGTACGCGCCGATGGAGCTGAGCAGGTTCATCGTCTCCCACCCCTGCCCCGCGTCGTATGTGTAGATGCGGCGCGGCATCCCGGCGAGCCCGGAGATGTGCATGGGGAAGAAGGTGAGGTTCATCCCCACGAAGGTGAGCCAGAAGTGCCAGTTGCCCCACCGCTCGCTCAGCAGGCGGCCGGTCATCTTGGGGTAGTAGTAGTACACCCCCGCCATGATCCCCATGAACGACCCGCCGAAGATCACGTAATGGAAGTGCGCGACGATGAAGTACGTGTCCGTCTGCTGCAGGTCGGCCGGCGGCGACGCGTGCATCACGCCGGAGATGCCGCCGATCGTGAACAGCGCCACCAGGCCGATGGCGAACTTCATCGCGGTCGTGAAGCGCAGCTGCCCGCCCCACATGGTGAAGATCCAGTTGAAGATCTTCACGCCGGTGGGGATGGCGATGAGCATCGTGGTCACGCCGAACACCGTGTCGGCGATCGGCCCCATCCCCACGGCGAACATGTGGTGGGCCCACACGCCGAAGCCGAGGAAGGCGATCAGCATCCCCGAGTACACCATCACGGGATAGCCGAAGAGCGGCTTCCGCGAGAAGGTGGGGAGCACCTCGCTCACCAGCCCGAAGGCCGGCAGGATGAGGATGTAGACCTCCGGGTGGCCGAAGATCCAGAAGAGGTGCTGCCAGAGGAGCGGGTCACCCCCCGCCGCGACCTCGTAGAACTGCGTCCCGAAGAAGCGGTCGAACTGGAGGAACACCAGCGCGATCGTGATCACCGGGAAGGCGAGGATCAGCAGGAACTGCGTGACGAACGACATCCAGGTGAACATCGGCATGCGCATCATGGTCATCCCAGGCGCGCGCATGTTGATGATCGTCGTGATGAAGTTGAACGCCGCCGCCAGCGACGACACGCCGAGGATCTGGAGGCCCACCACCCAGAAGTCCTGGTTGAGCCCCGGCGAGTACTGCATCGTGGTGAGCGGGGTGTAGCCGAACCACCCGCCGTTCGGCGCCTCCCGGATGATCCAGGACAGGTTCATGAACACGCCGCCGAACGCGTACACCCAGTAGCTGAAGGCGTTCAGCCGGGGGAACGCCACGTCGCGCGCCCCGATCTGCAGCGGGATCAGGAAGTTGAAGAAGGCCGCCGACAACGGCATGACCACGAGGAAGATCATGGTCGTGCCGTGCATCGTGAACAGCATGTTGTAGGTCTCCGCCGAGACCAGGTGCCCGTTCGGCCCCTGGAGCTGCATGCGGATGATCAGCGCCTCGAGCCCGCCGATCAGGAAGAAGGCCAGGGCGGTGTACAGGTAGAGCTGCCCGATCTTCTTGTGGTCGGTGGTCGCGAGCCAGCTCCAGAGTCCCCCGCGGGGGGCTTCCGTCGCGTGGGCGTGAAGCGGCGCGGCAGCGGTCGTTGCCATCGCTGGTGTGTCTCCGGGTCCGGGTTACTTCAGCGTGAGCAGCCAGGCGGCGATGTCGGCGACCTGCTGGTCGTCGAGGCCCGCCTGCAGCGTCGTCTTCGCGATCGGGTCGTACTGCCCCTTCCCGAGGGTGGGCATCAGGATGCCGGGCTTCATCGCCCGCGCGTTCCGGATCCAGGCGGTCAGGTGCGCCGCGTCATTCGGGAAGAGCCCGGCCCCGATCGTGTGCCGCGACCCCACGTGCGTGAGGTTCGGCCCGACCACCCCCATCGCGGTGGGCACGCCGCGCACGGTGTGGCACCCGATGCAGGCGCCCTGCCCCTGCGAGAAGAGCTGCCGGCCGCGCGCGGGATCCCCCGCAAGCGTCACCGCCAGCCCGGCGGGGAGCGGGGTCTGCGGGACGAAGTGCGCGGGGAGCTTCTCCACGGGGAAGCTCACGAACCCCGCGGGGGTCGCGGTCAGCTGGGGCGCCGGCGCCGCCGGCGTGGCGCCCGGGAGGGGCGCCACCGAGGCCGCCGCGATCGGGG
>DASWVQ010000346.1:0-3280 GCA_036401195.1 Gemmatimonadaceae bacterium | reverse complement strand
GTCCTCCGTCGCGCGCGGGGCGCGGAAGCCGTAGCCGGGGAGCGCCCCGGGCCCGTCCACCGACAGCCGCCGCTCCAGCGGCAGCTCGTCCCCCGACATCCAGCCGCCGAGCACCAGGCGGAAGTTGAGCTGGGCGCCCGGCCCCAGGCGATTGTAGCGGCGCGCGTCCATGAAGCCCCGCGTGTAGGCCACCGGCCCCGGCACCGCGCGCCGTGCCGAGGGCGTCGCCACCCCGAGCGTCGTCAGCTCGCCCTCCCCGCGCTCCACCTGCGCCGACACGTACCATCCCGCCCAGGGATCGTCCTCGTCGTTGCGCGTATCCACGACGGCGCCGCCGGTGAGCAGGTGCAGCCGCCCCGCGTCGAGCATGGGATTGGGCCGCCAGTCCACGTTGTCACGGAAGAGCACCCAGGGATCGGCGGCGGTACGCGAGCCCCACGCTTCGTGCGCGTAGGTGAGCGACAGCTTCCCCAGCCCCTCGCGGAAGAGCGAGGCCCCCGCGCTCCCCCCGTGCCGGGTGAAGTAGTCGCGATAGTCACGCTTCACCACGAAGGTCGCGAGCCCCGCCTCCAGGTCGGAGAGCTGCCAGCGCTCCACCGGGTCGGCCACGTTGAAGGCGCGCCCCTCGAGGGCGATCCCCTCGCGCCGCCCCAGCCGCACCTCGGCGCGCAGGTCGTGGCCCACATCGTTGCGGTCGTGGCGGAAGCTGGTTTCGGTGCGCAGCACGGCGAAGGCGTCGGCGTTCACCGCCCCCCACCGCGTCCGGTGGCGCAGCGAGGGCCCCACGATCACCGGCAACCCCTCGGTGCGATTGTACGCCCCCGCCGAGGCCACGAGCAGGCGGCTCTCCGTGGCGCGCCGCTGCCGCCGGCGCTCCCACCGCCGCCACCAGCGATCGTCGCTCGCCGTGTCCCGCGTGGCGACGATGCGCTCTCCCGACTGGTCGTACAGCAGCCGTTGCCGGTAGATGCGGATCTCCCCGCCCACGAACGACGAGTCGCGCCCTTCCACCTCCCCGCCGATCACCATCAGGTCGCCGTCGATGCGCGCGCCCGGCGCGAGGACCACGTCGCTGTTGATGGCGAGGAGCCGGCCGTTGATGCGGCCCGCGAGGATCACCGGGCCGTTGAGCACCGCCACGTCGCCCGCGACCACGCGGCCCGCCGCGATCTCCAGCCGCTCGGTGGACCGGAGCGTCGCCGTCCGGTTGTAGATCTCGGTCGCCTCGCGCGCCACGTCGCGCGGGAGCGCCTCCCGCGGGATGGTGTCCAGGTGCAGCGTGTCGCGCCCCGGGCGCACCTGGGCCGCGGCCGGCGCGGGGGCCGCGGTCGTCGCTCCCACCACCGCCAGCGCGATCATGAACTTTCGCATGGTGACTCCGGTCATTCGTTCGCCCGCCCTGTTCGCACCGCGCATACCGTCCGCCGGCCCTTCGCCCGAACTGCGCGACGCGCAACGAGTTGCGCCTTCGCGCTCCCCGTCCGGCCCGCGCGCGGTGTCCTCCCCGCGGCACACCGCCGTGTCACTGTGACATCCATCACCCCGGGTCCGCCGCCGGGAGAATCCCCACGCGCGGTCACTCGTCACCGCTCGAGATCTCCAGACGCTTCATGCGCCGGTAGAGGTTCGGCCGGTCGGTCTTCAGCCGCCGCGCCGCCTCGGCCACGTTCCCCCCGGCCGCGGAGAGCGCGCGCGTGATCAGCATCCGCTCGTACTCGTCCAGCGTCTCGCCGAGCGGACGGTCGAGCGCCGCCGGATCGGGCAGCGGCGCGCGATCCGGCGCCAGGCTCCCCCCCGCGCCCTCGCCCACCGGCAGCACCGCGCGCACCTCCCCCTCGCCGATCTCGCGCCCCGCGTGCAGGATCGCCAGGCGCTCCACGATGTTCGCCAGCTCGCGCACGTTCCCCGGCCACCGGTAGCGCCCGAGGAGGGCGAGCGCGCCGGGGGTCCACCGCGCCGGCGGCTGTGCGCTCCGCGCCCGGTGCCGGGCGATGAAGTGCACCACCAGCGCGGGGATGTCGGCAGGCCGCTCGCGCAGCGGGGCCACCTCGATCGGGATCACGTTCAGCCGGAAGAGCAGGTCCTCGCGAAAGCTCCCCTCGGCCACCGCGCGAGGGAGCGCCTTGTTCGTCGCCGCCACGATGCGCACGTCGACCCGGACCGGCGTGCCCCCGCCCACGCGCTCCACCTCCTTCGCCTCCATCGCGCGCAGCAGCTTGGCCTGCGCCTCCAGCCCCAGGTCGCCCACCTCGTCGAGGAAGAGCGTGCCGGTGTGCGCCAGCTCGAAGCGCCCGATGCGCCGCTCGGTGGCCCCGGTGAACGCCCCCTTCTCGTGGCCGAACATCTCGCTCTCCACCAGGTCGCGCGGGATCGCGGCGCAGTTCACGCGCACGAAGGGGCGGTCGCGCCGCGCGCTGCCCATGTGGATCGCCGAGGCCACGAGCTCCTTGCCCGTCCCCGACTCGCCGGTGACCAGCACCCGCGCGTCGGTGGGCGCGACGCGCGCGATCATGGAGCGGAGCTGCTGCATCACCGGGCTCTCCCCGATCATCGCCGCGGTGAGCCCCATGTCCTCGCGCAGCGCGCGCGCCTCGCGCCGCGCCAGGCGCAGCTCCAGCGCCGACGCGAGCGCCAGCAGCACCCCCTCGGGGCTCAGCGGCTTCTCGAGGAAGGTGAAGGCCCCCAGCTTCGTCGCGCGCACCGCGTCGGCGAGCGCCGCGCGCCCGCTCATCATCACCACCGGCGTGTCGGGCGCCATCTCGCGCAGCTGGGCCAGCGTCGCCAGCCCGTCCAGCTCCCCGGGCATCATGAGGTCGAGGAGCACCACGTCGGGTTCCAGCTCCGCCGCTCGCGCGATCCCCGTGCGCCCATCGGCCGCGTCGCGCACCTCGTAGCCCTCCGCCCCGAGCAGCGCCCCCACCATCCGGCGGATGTTCGGCTCGTCGTCGATGATCAGGACGCTCGGCATCGCGCCTCAGGCCGGCCGGGAGGGCACGCCCGCGCTGCCGCCGCGATCGAGCGCACGGTCGGCACCGCGCTCCGCCGCGCGCTCGGACAGGAGCCGCGTCGTGAACCGCTGCCCCTCGCTGATGCGCTCGACCTCGACCGCGATCGAGTCCACCGCCTGCTCGATCCGCGTGAGCCGCTGCTCGATCAGCGCCTCACCCTCGCCCCCCCGCCCCCGCTGGAGCCGCGCGTGCGCGATCACCGCGTTCGCGATGACCTTCGCGGTCACCGCGACGCTCGTGAACATCCCGAGCGCGATCACCACCTTGGCTGG
>DASWVQ010000345.1:0-19585 GCA_036401195.1 Gemmatimonadaceae bacterium | reverse complement strand
CGCGCCGAGGGTCCGCGCGCCGAGTGCCCGCGCGCCGCGCGCCCCGCGGGATGGACTCCGCGCGGCTACGCCAGCTCGGGCGCCGCGAAGATCGGCGCCGCCACGAGCGCCGTCGCCCCGCGGAGGCGGGGGTAGCCGCCGACCTGCTCGGGGGTGATCGGCGTCGCGGCGGCGGCGGCGGTGACCGCGCGCTCGCGGATCGCCTTGCGCACCACCCCCTCGATGCGATCCCACGCCGCCGTGATCTCGCCCCCCACGTAGATGCGCGACGGGTTCAGCGCGTTGATGATCCCGGCCAGCCCCACCCCCAGGTACCGCCCCGTCTCCTCGATCGCCTTCGAGGCGCGCGCGTCGCCCGAGCGCGCGCGCGCCACCAGGTCGTCGATCGTGAGCGGTACCTCGTGCAGCAGCTCGCGCGTTCCCGTCCACGACAGCTCGCGCCCCAGGTAGCGCGAGATCGTGGCGAGGTTCGACGTGTACGCCTCCCAGCACCCGCGCGACCCGCAGAGGCAGCGGGGCCCCGTGGGATCGAGCGGGATGTGCCCGAACTCCCCGGCGTTGTGCGACTCGCCGCGCACCGGCTGCCCATTCACCACGATCCCCGCGCCCACGCCGTCGGAGACCGTGACGTAGACGAAGTTGCGCGTCGACTCCCCGCGCTTCCCCATCCACATCTGCGAGAGCGCGCAGGCGAGGGGCGCGTTCTCGATCGCCACCGGCAGCCCCGTCGCTTCCTCCAGCATCAGCCGGGCGTCCACGTCGTGCCAGCCGAGCTGCGGGGAGTTCATCACCTTGCCGCTGTGATGGTCCACCATCCCCGGCACGACCAGCCCGATCCCCTCGCAGTGCCCCTCAGCCTCGTGCGACTCGAGGAGCCGCCTGATGCGGCGGGTGAGCTCGGCGACGAGCTTGTCGGGCTCCGGGATCGTCTCGAAGGTCTCGAGGGCGATCTGCGCGCCGCCGAAGTCGCTCAGCATCAGCCAGGTGCGGCTGAAACGCACGTCCACCGCCACGATGAAGCGGTCGCGGGTGCGGATGTAGAGCATCTTGGGGCGGCGCCCGCGCGGCGCGTGCGTGGGGGCCCCTTCATAGATGACCCCTTCGTCGATCAGCTCGTTGATCAGCGAGGTCACGACGCCGCGTCCGATCTCCATCTGCCGCGCCAGGTCGGCGCGGGAGATCGGCTGGTGCTCGCGCACCAGGTTGAGGGCAATCTGCCGGTTGATCTCGCGCGGTGTCGCGCGCGTGGCCCGGCGGAAGTTGCGGATGTCGATCTTTCGCACGTCGGGAGGGGCGGAGGGACGAAAAGAGCGTCGGGGGCGGGTGCGCCGCCTGGGGCGGGGGCTTCCGGGCGGCGGGGGAGGGCCGTATTGCTTCCCGCCGGAACGCCCGGTACATTCCGCCAAGATTGTTACACCAGAAAACAAATTCGCGCCAGATTCCCCGTCGTCGAGCGGAATTCCCGGGGAACGGTTGCCGAGCAGGAAAGCAGGTCGCAGGGCAGGCGCAGGATCCGCGGGCGCCCGGTGGAGATTCCGCCGAAAACGGCCGCGATTGTTCGTGGAAAGAGCAAAGTCGGGCTCGGATACCGTCCTCCGGGTCCCAAGGCCGTTCCCGCCGACTTCTTCCCGAATGTCCACCTTGGGTCTCTCCCCCGCGGTCGCCAGCGCCCCCGCGCGCCGCGTGCTCCATCCGGATCGCTTCTTCGATCCCGATCCGGCGATTCGCCGCGTGGCCCGCGAGCTGTACGAGCGCACGCGCGGCCTCCCCATCGTGTCCCCGCATGGCCACGTGGATCCGGCGCTCCTCGCCCTCGACACCCCCTTCCCGGAGCCGACCGCGCTCCTGGTGATTCCGGATCACTACATCTTCCGGATGCTCTACTCGCAGGGGCTCTCCCTCGAGTCGCTGGGCATCCCCAGCCGCGACGGCACCCCGGTCGAGGCCGATCCCCGGGCCATCTGGCGCCGCTTCGCCGCCCACTGGCACCTCTTCCGGGGGACGCCCACCGGCGTGTGGCTCGACCACGAGCTGGTGGAGGTGTTCGGGATCGGCGAGCGGCTCGGCGCCGA
Organism: Gemmatimonadaceae bacterium; assembly: GCA_036401195.1. Classification (GTDB taxonomy): domain Bacteria; phylum Gemmatimonadota; class Gemmatimonadetes; order Gemmatimonadales; family Gemmatimonadaceae; genus JACDHQ01. The sequence goes on along the minus strand of DASWVQ010000345.1, from coordinate 17,513 downwards.
CACGGCCGACCGCATCTACGACGAGATCCTCGAGAAGCTCGCCAGCCCCGAGTTCCGCCCCCGCGCCCTCTTCGAGCGCTTCAACATCGAGGTGCTCGCCACCACCGACGCCGCGACCGACTCCCTCGAGCACCATCGCGCGATCCGCGACTCCGGCTGGACGGGCCGGGTGATTCCCACCTTCCGCCCCGACGCGCTCTTCCGGATCGCCGCCCCCGGCTGGGGGCGGGAGATCGCCGCCCTGGAGGCCGCCGCCGGGACGACGATCGCCACGTTCGCCGACTTCCTCGACGCGATCGCCGAGCGCCGGCGCTACTTCCGCTCCCTCGGCGCCACGGCGACCGACCACGCGGTGGTGGACCCGCACACCGGGACGCTGCCGGCGGGGGAGGTCGACGCGCTCTTCCAGCACGCCCTCGCGGGCCGCACCAGCCCCGCCGACCAGCGGCTCTTCGAGGGGCACATGCTCATCGAGATGGCGCGCATGTCGACCGACGACGGGCTGGTGATGCAGCTGCACCCGGGCGCCCTGCGCGACCACAATCGCCGCGTCTTCGAGCGCTTCGGGATGGACAAGGGAGCCGACATCCCCGTGGCCACCGAGTACACGCGCAACCTGCGCGCGCTGCTCGAGGCGCACGGCAACGACCCGCGGTTCACCCTCGTGCTCTTCACCCTCGACGAGACGACCTACGCGCGCGAGCTGGCCCCCCTCGCGGGGCACTACCCGGCGGTGCGGCTCGGCCCCCCGTGGTGGTTCCACGACTCCATCGAGGGGATGACCCGCTACCGCCAGCAGGTCACGGAGACCGCGGGGATCTACAACACCGCGGGCTTCAACGACGACACGCGCGCCTTCTGCTCGATCCCCGCGCGCCACGACCTCAACCGGCGCGTGGACGCGAACTTCCTCGCGGGGCTGGTCGCGCGGCACGTCGTGGAGATGGACGAGGCGCACGAGATGGCGCGTGCCCTGGCCTACGACCTCGTGCGGGAGACCTACAACCTGTGAGCCCCACGCGACCCCTCGCGATCCGCATCCACCCGCAGGACTCCGTGGCCGTCGCGGTGCAGCCCCTCGCCGCGGGCACCGTGGTGGAGGTGCCCGGCGCGCGCGTGACGCTCGTCGACGAGGTGGGGCCGGGCCACAAGGTGGCCCTGCGGGCAATCGCCGAGGGGGAGCCGGTGGTGAAGTACGGCTTTCCCATCGGGAAGGCGACCGCGCCGATCGCGCCGGGGGCGTTCGTGCACTCGCACAACCTGCGCACCGCGCTCGAGGGGCTCTCCGGCTTCTCGTACGAGCCGCGCCCCGCCGCGCCCGCGGCGGCGGCGGGGCCGATGCCAACCTTCATGGGCTATCGGCGCGGAGACGGCCGCGTGGGGACCCGCAACGAGATCTGGGTGCTGAACACGGTGGGGTGCGTGAACTTCGCCGCCGAGGCGATCGCGCGCGCCTCGGCCGAGCGGCTGGGCGGGGCGGTGGACGGGGTGCATGCCTTCGGGCATCCCTTCGGCTGCAGCCAGCTCGGCGACGACCTCGCGAACACGCGCCGCGTGCTCGCGGGGCTGATGCGGAACCCCAACGCGGGCGGGGTGCTCGTGCTCGGGCTGGGGTGCGAGAACAACCAGATGGACGCGCTGCTCGAGTCGGCGGGCGACGTGGATCGCAGCCGCCTCCGCTACTTCAACACGCAGGACGTGCTGGACGAGCGGGAGCAGGGGCTCGAGGCGGTGGCCGAGCTCGCGCGTCGCATGGCGGATGACCGCCGCACCGAGGTGCCCGCGTCGGAGCTGGTGCTCGGGCACAAGTGCGGAGGCTCCGACGGCTTCAGCGGGATCAGCGCGAACCCGCTGCTGGGCCGCATCGCCGACCGGCTCACCGCGCTCGGGGGCGGGGTGCTCCTCACCGAGGTGCCGGAGATGTTCGGCGCGGAGCAGGTGCTGATGAACCGCGCCGCCTCGCGCGAGGTGTACGACGACCTCGTCGCGATGATCGACGACTTCCGGCAGTACTTCATCCGCCACGACCAGCCCATCTACGAGAATCCCTCCCCGGGGAACAAGGCCGGGGGGCTCACCACGCTCGAGGAGAAGTCGCTCGGCGCGATCCAGAAGGGCGGCCAGGCGACGGTCACGAAGGTGCTGCGCTACGGGGAGCGCGCCTCCACCGGCGGGCTGCAGCTCCTGGAGGCGCCGGGGAACGACGGCATCTCCTCCACCGCCATGACGGCGAGCGGCGCGACGATGCTGCTCTTCACCACCGGCCGGGGCACCCCGCTCGGCTTCCCCGTGCCCACGATGAAGGTGTCGTCGAACAGCGAGATCGCGGCGAGGAAGCCCCACTGGATCGACTTCAACGCCGGCGGCCTGCTCGATGGCGCGGCGACGATGGACGAGCTGGCGGAGGGGCTGTTCGCGAGGATCCTCGACGTGGCGTCGGGGCGCACGCGCACCAACAACGAGGTTCACGGCTACCGGGAGATCGCCATCTGGAAGTCCGGGGTGACGCTGTGAGCGCGCCCGGAGCGGGCTGCCCACGCCTCGGCCGCGACCTGCTGCGCGACGACACCGTCCGTGGGCGAAGCGAGGTGTCGATGCCGGCGCCGGAGCTGCTCGACCTCCCGGAGCGCGCGGTGCAGTTCGGCACCGGCGCGCTTCTGCGCGGCTTCGTGGACTACTTCCTCGACGAGGCGAACCGGCAGGGGCGCTTCAACGGCCGCGTGGTGGCGATCGGCTCCACCGGGAGCGGGCGCGATGCCGCGCTCAACGAGCAGGATGGGCTGTACACCCTCAACGTGCAGGGAGTCGAGGGGGGGACGGTCGTGCGCGCACCGCGCGTGGTGTCGTCCGTGAGCCGCGCCATCTCGGCGCGCGACCAGTGGGACGAGGTGCTCGCCTGCGCGCGCAATCCCGAGCTGGCGCTGGTGTTCTCGAACACCACCGAGGTGGGGATCGTGCTCGACCCGGCCGACACGGCCGCCGACGCGTCGCCCCCCCGCTCCTTCCCCGGGAAGCTCACCCGCTTCCTGTACGAGCGGGGCCAGGCTTTCGACTGGTCGCCGGAGCGCGGGGTGGTGGTGATCCCCTGCGAGCTGATCGAGGCGAACGGCGACCGGCTGCGGGAGATCGTGCTCACGCTCGCCGAGCGGTGGGCGCTGGATCCCGCCTTCGCGGCCTGGGTACGGGGCTCCGTCCCCTTCTGCAACACGCTGGTGGATCGCATCGTGACGGGCACCCCGGCCGACGCGGAGGCGCAGTCGTGCGCGCGCTTCGGCTTCGCCGACGCGATGCTCACGGAGTGCGAGCCGTACCGCCTCTTCGCCATCGCGGGGGACGACGCGCTGCGCGCGCGGCTCCGCTTCGCCGAGGCCGACCGCGGGATCGTGGTCGCTCCCGACATCGAGCCGTACCGCGAGCGGAAGGTGCGCATCCTGAACGGCGCGCACACCCTGATGGTCCCCCTCGCGCTCCTCGCGGGCTTCGAGACGGTGGGGGAGGCGATCGCCGATCCGCCGATGGGGGAGTTCGTGCGCCGTGCCCTCGCGGAGGAGATCGTGCCCGGGCTGGAGACCGCGCCCGACGCCCCGGCCTTCGCCCGCGACGTGCTCGATCGCTTCGCGAACCCGTTCATCGCGCACGCGCTGGTGGACATCACCCTGCAGTCCACGATGAAGGTGCGCGTGCGGGTGGTCCCCTCGATCCGGCGCTACGCGGCGATGCATGGCCGCGCGCCGGTGCTCCTCGCCCTCGGCTTCGCCGGCTGGCTGCTGTACATGCGGGGGGACGTGCAGGCCGCGCGCCGCGCCCGTGGCCTGCCCGTGCCCGCCGACGAGCACGAGTCGGCGCTGCGCGACGCCTGGCGCTCGGTGGACGCCCGCGACCGCCGCCAGCTCGGCGAACTGGTGGAGCGGGTGGCGGGGGACACCACCCTCTGGCAGGAGGACCTGCGCGCCATCCCCGGCTTCACCCGCGAAGTGACCGGGCAGCTCGCCCGCATCGCCCACGAGGGGCCCCTGGCGGCGCTCGACGCGCTCGCCGGGGCCGCCCGCTGACCATCCGATCCACGACCATGACGTCCACATCCCAGCCGACCCCCGGGGCCCAGGAGCGCGTCGCGCGCGAGTTGCGCGCGCTGCGCGTGGTGCCGGTGATCACCATCAACGATCCCGCCCACGCGGTGGCGCTGGCGACCGCGCTCGTGGAGGGTGGGCTCCCCTGCGCAGAGATCACCTTCCGCACCGCCGGCGCCGGCGAGGCGCTGCGCCGCATCCGCGACGCCGGGGTGCCGCTGCTCGCGGGCGCGGGCACCGTGCTCACGCCGCAGCAGGCCGACGCGGCGCGCGACGCCGGTGCGCGCTTCGTGGTGGCGCCGGGACTCAACCCGGCCGTGGTGGAGCACTGCCTGGGCATGGAGATGCCGGTATTTCCCGGCGTGTGTACCCCCAGCGAGGTGGAGCGGGCGCTGGCGCTCGGGCTGCAGACGCTGAAGTTCTTCCCCGCGGAGGCGATGGGAGGCGTGCCCTTCCTCAAGGCGATCGCCGCGCCGTATCACATGGTGGACTGGATGCCCACGGGCGGGGTGAGCCCGCAGAACCTCGGCAGCTACCTTGCGCTCGGCCGGGTGATCGCCTGTGGGGGGTCCTGGATGGCGACGCCGGAGATGATCGCGAAGGGCGAATTCACGACGATCCGCGAGGAGGCGGCGCGCGCCGCCGCGCTCGCGGGCACCCGCAGCACCCCCAGCACGGAGGCAGGCCAGGCATGACGCGCGTAGTGACGTTCGGGGAAGTGATGCTCCGGCTCAAGTCGCCGGAGTTCGAGCGGCTCTTCCAGTCGCCGGTGCTCGAGGCCACCTTCGGCGGCGCGGAGGCGAACGTCGCCGTGTCGCTGGTGAACTACGGGCTCGCGGCGACCTTCGTGAGCGCGATCCCGAAGAACAACGTGGGCGATGCCTGCATCGGGGAGCTGCGGCGCTTCGGGGTGGACACCAGCGCCATCCGCCGCGCCGGCGACCGGCTCGGCATCTACTTCCTGGAGACCGGCGCCAACCAGCGCCCGTCGAAGGTGACGTACGATCGCGCCGGCTCCTCGATCGCGGCCATCCAGCCGGGCGAGGTGGACTGGGCGGCCGTCTTCCGCGGCGCCGACTGGTTCCACGTGAGCGGGGTGACGCCCGCGATCAGCGCCAGCGCCGCCGCGACGGCGCTCGAGGCGGCGAAGGCCGCGCGCGCGGCGGGGGTCACCGTGTCCTGCGACTACAACTACCGCAAGAACCTCTGGCAGTACGGGAAGACGGCGCCCGAGGTGATGCGCGAGCTCGTGCAGCACGTGGACGTGGGGATCGCGAACGAGGAGGATTGCCAGAAGGCGCTCGGGATCACCGCCGACGTGGACGTGCAGGGCGGCGCGCTGGACGAGGCGAAGTACCGCCGGCTCGCGGAGAAAGTGCTCGCCGAGTTCCCGAACCTGAAGAAGCAGGTGATCACGCTGCGCGAGAGCCGCAGCGCCGACACCAACGGCTGGTCGGCCTGCCTGTTCGACGGCACGTCCTTCCGCCGCAGCCGGCAGTACGAGATCACCGACATCGTGGACCGGGTCGGGGCGGGAGATTCCTTCGCGGGAGGGCTCATCTACGGGCTGCTCGCGCTGAAGGACGACCAGCAGGCGCTCGAATTCGCCACCGCGGCGTCGTGCCTCAAGCACTCGATCCCCGGTGATTTCAACCGCGTGACGGTGAGCGAGGTGCTGTCGCTCGTCGGCGGCGACGCCAGCGGCCGCGTGCAGCGGTAGGGAGAACCATGGCCAACCGAGACGAGCGCGCGACGCGCCCCGCGGCGGCAGGCGCCACGGAGATCGCCACCAGTGGCATCCTAGAGCAGGTGGGACGCTACCGGTGGGGGATCTGTGCCCTGCTGTTCTTCGCGACCACGATCAACTACATCGACCGGCAGGTGCTCGGCATCCTCGCTCCCACGCTCCAGCGCGAGATCGGGATCAGCGAGCTCCAGTACGGCGAGATCGTGTCGTGGTTCACCCTCGCCTACGCCTTCGGCTTCCTGTTCGCGGGGCGTTTGATGGACAAGGTGGGCACGCGCCTCGGATTCGCCATGGCGGTGGTCGTCTGGAGCCTGTCGGCGATGGCGCACGCGCTGGCGAGCACCCCCTTCGGCTTCTCGGCCGCGCGGTTCGCGCTCGGCATCGGCGAATCGGCGAACTTCCCCGCCTCCATCAAGACGGTGGCGGAGTGGTTCCCGGCGCGCGAGCGCGCCTTCGCCACCGGGATCTTCAACGCGGGCTCGAACATCGGGGCCATCATCACGCCCCTGGTGGTGCCCTGGATTGCGCTGCACTACGGGTGGCGCGAGGCGTTCGTCTTCACCGGGGCCCTCGGCTTCGTCTGGCTGGTGTTCTGGTGGATGCTCTACCGCCGTCCCACGGAGCACCCGAAGCTGGGCGCGGCGGAGCTGGCCCACATCAACAGCGACCACGAGCCCGAGGTGGCGGTGATGACCTGGCGGCAGATGATCCGCCACCGCCAGACGTGGGCGTTCGCGATCGGGAAGTTCCTCACCGACCCGGTGTGGTGGTTCTACCTGTTCTGGCTGCCGAAATTCCTCGATTCCCGATTCGGCGTGAACCTCACCGGGCTCGCCGCGCCGCTCGTGGCGATCTACCTGCTGGCCGACGTGGGCTCGGTGGGCGGCGGCTGGCTTTCCGGATTCTTCATCCGGCGTGGCTGGTCGGTGAACAAGGGGCGGAAGGTCACCCTGCTGATCGCGGCGCTGCTGATCGTGCCCACGATGTTCGCCCCGGCGATGGCGACGATGTGGGGAGCGGTGGCGATCGTGGGCGTGGCGGCGGCCTCGCACCAGTGGTGGTCGGCGAACCTGTTCACGCTCTCGAGCGACATGTTCCCCCGGGCCGCGGTGGGCTCGGTGGTAGGGATCGGCGGCTTCGCCGGCGCGATGGGCGGCGTGATCTTCCAGCGCGCCACCGGGGCGATCCTCGAGGCGAACGGCAACAACTACACGCCGATCTTCGTGTTCTGCGGCTTCGCCTACGTCCTGGCGCTCCTGATCATTCACCTGCTCGCGCCCCGGCTGCAGCGCGTGGAGCTCGGGCCGGCGACGTGATGCGCTGGAACCGCGGGAACCGGCGCGCGCTCCTCGTCGCCCTCGCGTCCCTCCTCCTCGCCCCCGGGCGGGGCGGGGCGCAGGCGGTGGAGCAGCGGAACCCGATGGACTCGATCCGCGCGCTCCCGGGCTACCGCGCGCCGCGGGAGACCGGCCCGTTGTTCGACCCGCGCGGGCTGGCGGCCCTGCGCCCGGCGGCCCGCGAGCAGTGGACGGCGTACCTCGCCCGCTCCGCGCGGCAACGCGCGCTCGATACGGCCGCGATGCACGCCGAGCTGCGCGCCATCGGCGCGACGCGCATGGCCCGCGCCCCGTACGGGAAGGGCTTCGCGCTCACCCCGGTGATGACGCCGGCCTGGTTCGCCGGCGACAGCGCGCGATTGATCGGCGAGCGCCTCCTCGGCTTCCAGGCGCCGAATGGCGGCTGGTCGAAGCACGTGGACTACCTGCCGCACGCGCGCCGCCAGGGGGAGAGCTACTTCGGGGAGAGCGAGGAGTGGACCTGGATCTCCACGATCGACAACGGCGCCACGGTGTCGCAACTCCAGTTCCTCGCGGCGCTCGACGCGGCGCAGCCCGATCCACGCTGGCGCGCGGCCTACCTTCGCGGCATCGGCTACCTGCTGGACGCGCAGTTCCCGACGGGATGCTGGCCGCAGGTGTGGCCCCTCCAGGGGGGATATCACGACGCGATCACCTTCAACGACGACGCCAGCGTGAACGTGGCCACCCTGCTGCGCGGGGTGGGGCAGGGCGGGGTGCCGTTCGTGCCGGACTCCCTCCGCGCGCGCGCCGCGACCGCCGCCCGCGCGGCGGCGGACTGCTTCGTCGCCACGCAGGTGGTCCAGCGCGGCACCCGCACGATCTGGGGGCAGCAGCACCACCCGCTCACCCTCGAGCCGGTGGCTGCGCGCAGCTACGAGCACGCGTCGCTCTCCTCGCAGGAAAGCGCCGCGATCCTCCGCTTCCTCATGGACGACCCCGACCCCTCACCCGCCATGGTGCGGGCGGTGCACGCGGGCGCGGCCTGGCTGCGTGCACACGCGCTGCGCGACATCGCCTACACCTTCGACGGCGGCCTGCGCCAGGCGCCCGGTGCCGGCCCGGTATGGGCCCGCATGCACGAGCTGGGCACCGACCGCCCGCTGTTCAGCAACCGTGACGGCATCCGCCGCTACGACTGGAACGAGCTCACCGACCGTCGGCAGGGCTACGGGTGGTACAGCTATGCCCCCGTGGCCGCCCTCGAGCGTTACGACCGCTGGCGCGTGCAGCACCCGCGCCCCATCCCGCGCGCAAAGGAGAGGACGCAGACGCCATGACGCATGACAGGCACTGGAACCGCCGCGAGTTCCTGAAGACGCTGTCGGTCGGGGCGACCGGCATGGTGCTCCTCCCCCTCGTGGAGGGGTGCGCCCCCCTGGCGCGGCTGGGCGCCGCGCGCCGCGACCCCTGGGAGGAGCTGCCGGGGATCCTCGCGCGCATCGTCCCTCCCACCTTCCCGTCGCGGGACTACAGCGTCGTGCAGTTCGGCGCCGTGGGTGACGGGACCACCGACTGCAGCGACGCCTTCCGGGAGGCGATCGCCTCCTGCAACATGAACGGCGGCGGGCGCGTGGTCGTGCCTCCCGGACGCTACCTGACGGGGCCGATCCACCTGCGCAGCAAGGTGAACCTCCACGTGATGGAGGGGGCCACCATCCTCTTCGCCACCGACCCGGCGCGGTACCTCCCCGCCGTGCACACCCGCTGGGAAGGGGTGGAGCTGATGGGCTACTCCCCCCTGGTCTACGCCTTCGAGCAGGACGACATCGCCATCACGGGGAGGGGCACGCTCGACGGCCAGGCGGGGACCTCCAACTGGTGGCCCTGGAAGGGGGGCACGCAGAACGGGTGGAAGGCGGGGCAGCCCAACCAGGGCGCGGCCCGGGCGAAGCTCTTCGCCATGGCGGAGCAGGGGGTGCCGGTGGCCCAGCGCACCTTCGGCGAGGGGAGCTACCTGCGCCCGCAGTTCATCCAGCCCTATCGCTGCCGCAACGTGCTCATCGAGGGGGTCACCATCGTGCGCTCCCCCATGTGGGAGATCCACCCGGTACTCTGCACGAACGTCACAGTGCGCGGCGTGACCATCAATTCGCACGGGCCGAACAACGACGGCTGCGATCCCGAGTCCTGCCGCGACGTGCTGATCGAGGGATGCACCTTCGACACGGGCGACGATTGCATCGCGATCAAGTCGGGGCGCAACGCCGACGGCCGGCGCCTCGCCGCGCCCAGCCAGTACATCGTGGTGCGCGAGTGCCGCATGAAGGACGGGCACGGTGGGGTGACCATCGGGAGCGAGATCTCGGGCGGGGTGCACCACGTGTACGCCGAGAAGTGCGTGATGGACAGCCCCAACCTCGACCGCGCGCTGCGCCTGAAGAACAACGCCGCCCGCGGCGGGGTGCTCGAGCACATCTACATGCGCGACGTGCAGGTGGGCGAGGTGGCCGACGCGGTGCTCCAGGTGGACTTCTACTACGAGGAAGGGAAGAACGGCGCCTTCATGCCGGTGGTGCGCGACCTCGAGATGCGCCGCGTGACGAGCCGGAAGAGCCAGTACGGGATCTACGCGCGCGCCTTCGAGGGCTCCACGATCGCCGACGTGCGCCTTCTCGACTGCCGCTTCGACGGCGTGGCGAAGGGGAACGTCGTGGAGGGCGTGCAGGGGCTGGTCGTGGAGCAGGTGCTGGTGAACGGCCGCGAGGTGTCCGCGTCGGACGTGATGACGCGCAGGGCGGGAGGGGGGGCGTGAGGCGGGCGCTCACCCTCGCCGGGGCGGTGCTGCTCGCGTCGGCCGTGCCGGCGGCCGCCGCGCACGCGCAGGCCACCGGGCCGGCGCCGCAACTCGGCGAGGGGCGCCCGCAGCCCGGGAGCCGGCCGCTGGCGATCCCCCACGCGATCCCCACCCCGGTCACCCGCGCCGGGGCGCGCGCGCTCGCCGTGCGCACCGCGCGTTCCGTGATGCAGCGCAACCCGCAGACCCACCGGCGCTGGGACTACACGCAGGGGGTGATCCTCGGCGCCATCGAGCAGGTGGGGCTCACGACCCGCAGTCCGCGGATGCTCGCCTACGTGCGTGAGAACATGGACCGCTGGGTGCGTCCCGACGGGGGCATCGTGGGCTACGAGATGGAGGAGCACAACCTCGATCACGTGGCGCAGGGCACGCTGCTCTTCGGGCTCGCGGCGCGCACCGGCGACGCGCGCTACATGAAGGCCGCCGCCACGCTGCGCGAGCAGCTCCGCACCCAGCCGCGCACCCCCGAGGGGGGCTTCTGGCACAAGCGGATCTATCCGCAGCAGATGTGGCTCGACGGGCTGTACATGGCCGAGCCCTTCTATGCCCGCTACGCCACGGCGACCCGCGACACCGCCGCCTTCACCGACATCGCGAGACAGTTCCTGCTCGTGGCGCGGCACACCCGCGACCCGCGCACGGGGTTGATGTACCACGCCTGGGACGCGGCGAGGGCGCAGCCCTGGGCTGACTCCCTCACCGGGCTGTCGCGGAACTTCTGGGGACGCGCCATGGGCTGGTACCTGGTGGGGGTGGTCGAAACCCTCGACCACTTCCCGGCCGGCCATCCGGGGCGCGCCGCGATCATCGAGACCTTCCGCCAGGCCGCCGCGGCGGTGGTGCAGGTGCAGGACCCGGTGACGGGGCTCTGGTGGGACGTGCTCGACCAGCCGAACCGCGAGGGCAACTACCTCGAGGCGTCGGCGTCGAGCATGTTCGCCTACGCGCTCGCGAAGGGGGCGCGGCTGGGCTACCTGGAGCCGCGCTATCGCGACATCGCGGCCCGCGCCCTCGGCGGGATTCGCGCGAACCTCCTGCGCGAGCAGCCCGACGGGACCCTCTCGCTGGTGAACATCGTGGCCGTGTCGGGACTCGGCGGCAGCCCGAGGAAGGATGGATCGCTGCGCGACGGCACCTTCGGCTACTACGTGAGCGAGCCGGTGGTGACCGACGACTACAAGGGGGTGGGTCCCTTCATCCTGGCCGCCCTGGAGCTGAGCCGATGACGACGCTGGAGTATCCCAAGCTGTTCTCGGTGGAAGGAAAGTGCGCACTCGTCACCGGCGCGTCGCGCGGGCTCGGGCGGGCGATGGCGGAGGCGCTCGCGTCGGCGGGGGCGAACGTGGTGTGCGCGAGCCACTCGGTGGCCGGTACCGCCGGCACGGTCGCCGCGATCCGCTCGCGCGGGCGCGACGCCTGGGCCCTCGAAGCCGACCTGCGCCGCCCCGAGGCCGCCGAGATGCTCGCCGAGGCCGCGCAGGACGCGGCGGGGCAGGTGGACATCCTCGTGAACAACGCGGGGACGATCCGGCGCGCCCCCGCCGCGGACCACTCGTACGAGGACTGGTCGGAGGTGCTCCGCACCAACCTCGATGCCGCCTTCATCCTCTCGCAGCGGCTGGGGCGCGGGATGCTCGAGCGCGGGGAGGGGAAGATCATCAACGTCGCCTCGCTGCTCTCCTTCAGCGGGGGGATCACGGTGCCGGGGTACACGGCGAGCAAGCACGCGATCGCCGGGCTCACCAAGGCGCTGGCGAACGAGTGGGGGGGGCGCGGCGTGCAGGTGAACGCGATCGCCCCCGGGTACATGGAGACCGACAACACCAGCGCCCTGCGCGACGACGCGAAGCGCTTCGCCGACATCAGCGCGCGCATCCCCGCGGGTCGCTGGGGGACGCCGGCGGACCTGGCGGGGGCGGTGGTGTTCCTCGCCTCGCCGGCGAGCAATTACGTGAACGGCCACGTGCTCGTGGTCGACGGAGGATGGATGGCGCGATGAGCTTCCCGATGCAGTACCTGCCCGGCCCGGAGCAGGCGAAGCGGATGACCACCGACGAGCTGCGCGCGAGCTTCCTCGTGCAGGGGCTCTTCCAGCCTGGCGCGGTGACGCTCCGGCACATCGACCTCGACCGCGTGGTGCTCGGCGGCGCGGTGCCGGTGGAAGGCGCGCTCGCGCTCGAGGCGCCCGCGTCGCTCGGCGCGGCCTTCCTCCTCGAGCGGCGCGAGCTGGGGGTGCTCAACATCGGGGGCGACGGCGCGGTGGTGGTGGACGGGGAGCCGCACGCGCTCGGCAAGCGCGACGTGCTGTACGTGGGGCGCGGCCATCGCGACGTGCGCTTCGAGAGCGCGAGCGCAGCGACGCCGGCGCGCTTCTACCTGGTGAGCTATCCCGCGCAGGCCGACTACCCGGTGGGCCTGGTGCGCGGGGCGGAGGTGCAGGGGAACGAGATCGGGAGCGCCGAGAACGCGAACCGCCGCCGGGTGGCGCGCTACGTCCACCTGGAGGGGGCGCGCAGCGGACAGCTCGTGATGGGGGTCACGGTGCTGCAGCCGGGGAGCGTGTGGAATACGATGCCCTCGCACACGCACCACCGCCGCACCGAGGTCTACCTCTACTTCGACGTTCCCGACGACGCGGTCGTGTTCCACCTGATGGGGGAACCCACCGAGACCAGGCACCTCGTGGTGCGCAACGAAGAGGTGATCCTCTCCCCGGGGTGGTCGATCCACTCGGGCGGGGGGACGAGCTCCTACTCCTTCTGCTGGGCGATGGGCGGCGAGAACCAGGACTACGCCGACATGCAGCAGGTCGACATGCGCACGCTCCGGTGATGACCATGCCCCCACTCCTCACGTTCGCGGCGCTGGGCGCCGCCCTCGTCCTCCTCCCCGTCCCGGGGTCCGCGCAGCGTCCCGCCGGGAACCGCATCACCATCGATGTCACCAACCCCCTGCCGATCCCTCGCCAGGACGAGACGGTGGCGGTGGAATGGACCACGCTCCGCGCCCTGCTGCCGGTCCTCCGGATCACGGACGCCGTACGCGTGCTGGCCGACGGCGTGGAGCTCCCGTCGCAGCCGCTCGATGCGAACGGTGACGGGCTGACGGACTCGCTCCTGTTCAAGGCCGACTTCTGGCCCCGGGAGCGGCGCAGCATCGTGATCGAGGCCGCCGCGCCGCGCACGCCGGCCGCGAAGCGCGTGCACGTGCGCCACGACGACCCGCGCGACGACATTGCCTGGGAGAACGACCGCATCGCCTACCGCATCTACGGCGAGGGGCTCAAGAAGACCTCGTCGGCCATGTCGAGCAGCGGGATCGACGTGTGGGTGAAGAGCACCCGCGACCTGATCGTCGAGAAGTGGTACGGGAAGGGGCACGACTCCTACCACGTGGACACCGGCGAGGGCGCCGACTTCTACGACGTGGGGGAGACCCTCGGCAACGGGGGGACCGCGATCTGGCGGAACGACACCCTCCATCGCGCCGACAACTTCAAGGCCTGGAAGATCATCGCCAACGGGCCGATCCGCGCGATCTTCGAGCTGCGCTACGACCCGTGGAACGCCGACGGCCTCGTGGTGCGCGAGGTGAAGCGCTTCACCATCGACGCCGGCGAGAACGTGTACAGGCAGGAGAGCACCTTCGAGCGGGTGAACGGGCCCGCGGGTGAGATCCCGTACGCGATCGGTGAGGTGAAGCGGCCGGGGATGGTGGGGATCATGAGCAGGGCGCAGCCCTGGGCCTGGCTCACCGGATGGGGCCCGGTGGCCCCGAAGAACGGCGGGCACGGCGAGATGGGCACCGCGGTGCTGGTGCCCGCGCCGCGCGTGACCGGCTGGGCGGAAACGAAGGACCACTACCTCGCGATCACGCACGCCACCTCCGGCGTGCCGGTGGTGCACTACATCGGCGCGGCGTGGACCGGGACACGCGCGGGTGACTTCCGCACCCCGCAGGACTGGTGGGGATACCTCGACCGGACGGCGCAGCGGCTGGCGGCGCCGATCACGGTGAGCTTCCGCGCGGGGACGGGGCGCTGATGGTGCAGTGCCTGGTGGCGGTTGGCCTGGGAGTGCAACTGATGGCGGGGGCTCTCGGCTCTCGGCTCTCGGCTCTCGGCACGGGATCGGAAGCGCGTTTGGCCGCTGCGCGGCCTTTGACGCGCGAACTGCATGAGATGACCCCCCCGAGGGGCAGCGCCCCTGTCAGGACGAAGCTGAACGCCGGCTGGCAGTACAGCCCGCGCGGCGACCTCGGCGTGGCGCAGCTCTCCTCGCTGGCGCCGCACGAGTGGGAGTCCGTGAGCCTTCCCCACACCTGGAACGCCCTCGACCCCACCGACGCCGAACCCGGCTACCGCTGCGCCGCCAGCTGGTACCGGCGCCCCCTCGATGTTCCCGACCTCGCGGGCGGCGGCCGCCTGCTGCTGAAGTTCGAGGGGGCGAACCTCGTCGCCGACGTGTACGTGAACGGCGCACGCGCCGGGGGGCACGTGGGGGGGTACCTCGGCTTCACCGTGGACATCACCCCCTTCGTGAAGCCCGGGCAGCGCAACGAGCTCGCGGTGCGGGTGGACAACAGCGACGATCCCGCGCTCATCCCCTCGGACAAGGCGGACTACGCGATCTTCGGCGGCCTCACGCGCGATGTCTGGCTCGTCGCGGTCCCCGCCGTGTCGCTGGCGCGGCTGGCGGTGCGCACCCCGGCGGTGTCGCGCGATCGCGCGCGCGCCGAGGCCACCGTCGAGCTGTACAACCCCGGCCGGCTGCGCGGGACGCGCGCCCTCACCCTGCGCCTGCTCGGTCCCGACGGGCGCCCGCGGTCGAGCACGCGCGTCGCGGTCACGCTCACCGGCGACACCGTGCAGCCCGTGCCGGTGCGCATCCCCGAGGTGCGCCGCCCCGCGCTCTGGTCGCCCGCGTCGCCCTCGCTCTACCGGCTCAGCGCGTCCCTGGCGGGGGATGGCGCGGCGGAGGACACCCTCATCGAGCGGATCGGCTTCCGCTTCTTCCGCTTCGAGTCGCACGGCACCTTCTCCCTGAACGGGGAGCCCCTCTTCATCCGCGGCACGCACCGCCACGAGGAGCGCGCCGGCCTCGGCGCCGCCCTCACCGACGCGATGCACCGCGAGGACATGGCGATGATCAAGGCCATGGGCGCGAACTTCGTGCGGCTCGGCCACTACCCGCAGGATCCCGCCGTGTACGCGGCCGCCGACTCGCTCGGCCTGCTCGTGTGGGACGAGCTGCCCTGGAATCGCGGCGGGCTGGGTGACGAGCGCTGGAAGGACAACACCAGGCGCCTGCTCCGCGAGCAGGTCCGCCAGAACGTGAACCACCCCAGCATCATCCTGTGGTCCATGGCCAACGAGCCGGACGACGTGATCGATCCGGGCCATGGCACGCCCCCGGAGATCGCCGCCTTCGTCGCCGAGCTCACCGCCATCGCCCACGCCCTGGATCCCGACCGCCCCACGGCGATGCGGAAATTCGACGCGGGGTTCACGTCGGTGGACGTGTATTCCCCCTCGATCTGGGCCGGGTGGTACGGCGGGGTCTACCGCAACTACGAGAAGTCCATCGTCACGGCGCAGGGGAAGTTCCCGCGCATGGTGCACATGGAATACGGCGCCGACGGGCACGTGGGCCGGCACACCGCGTCACCTATCACCGGCGAGGGGATGCGCATCGAGCAGGGGACGGCCGAGGCGGTGGGGGTCCCGGTGCGCAACATCGCGCGTGAGGGCGACTGGAGCGAGAGCTACCAGGTGGACCTCCTCGACTGGCACCTCACCGTCGCGCCCCGCATCGCGGGGTTCGCGGGGAACGCGCAGTGGGTGTTCCGCGACTTCGCGACGCCGCTGCGGCCGGAGAACCCGATCCCCTACGTGAACCAGAAGGGGATCATCGCGCGCGACGGCACGCCCAAGGATGCGTGGTACCTGTACCGCGCGCACTGGACGACCTCGCCCCGGTTCGTCTACATCGTGTCGCACAGCTGGCCGGAGCGCTTCGGCGCTCCCGGGGCGCCGGCGGAGGTGCGGACCTACAGCAACTGCGCGCGCGTGGAGCTCCTCCTGGGCGGCGCGAGCCAGGGGATGCGCGTGCGCGACGCGACGAGCTTCCCGGCCCAGGGGCTGCGGTGGGAGGTCCCGCTGCGCGAGGGGGAGAACGCCCTCACGGCCCGCTGCGTCGGTGACGCCGACGCCAGCGCGCCGCACGATTCGGTCAGTGTCCGCTACACGACCGCGCGGTGGGGGACCGCCACGCGCATCGCGGTGCGCACGACTCCCGCGAGCGAGGGCGGACTGCTGCTGGAAGCCACGCTCGTGGATGCGCAGGGCCGCACCTGCCAGGACTGCGAGCAGCGCATCTACTTCTCGCACCAGGGCGCCGGTCGCATGGCGGCCGACCTCGGCACCCCCACCGGCAGCCGCGTCATCGAGGCGGCGAACGGGCGCGCGGCCATCCGCATCGTGCCGCCCGCCCCTGGGGAGCGGGCGATGATCACGGTGCGCACCCAGGACCTGAACGGCACCCGCATCCTCCTCGAGGGACGCGGCATGACGGTGAATCCATGAAGCCCAGCTTCCGCTGGTACGGCCCCGGCGACCCGATCCCTCTCGCGCACATCCGGCAGGTCCCGGGAATACGCGGCATCGTCACCGCGCTCTACGACGTGCCGGTGGGCGAGGCGTGGCCCCGCGCGTCGCTGGAGCGGCTCGCGGAGCAGGTGCACGCCGCGGGGCTCGAGTTCGCCGTGGTGGAGAGCATCCCCGTGCACGAGGACATCAAGCTCGGGCGTCCCTCGCGCGACCGCCTCGCCGACCAGTACTGCGAGAGCATTCGCGCCATGGGCGAGGTGGGCGTCCCCGTGCTCTGCTACAACTTCATGCCCATCTTCGACTGGACGCGCACCGACCTCGCGATGCGCCTCGAGGATGGCTCGCTCGCGCTGGCCTACGACGAGCGGGCACTGGCGCGGATCGACCTCACGCGCGGCACCGGCGACCTGCCGGGGTGGGCCACCGCCTACGACGCGCACTCCCTCGCGGCGCTCCGCGCCGCCTATTCCTCGGTGGACGCCGAGCAGCTCTGGGAGCACCTCGCCTGGTTCCTGGAGCGCGTGGTGCCGGTCGCGGAGGAGGCGAACGTGCGCATGGCGATCCACCCGGACGATCCCCCCTGGCCCATCTTCGGCCTGCCGCGGATCATCACCGACGCCGCGGCGCTCGACCGGCTCTGCGCCCTCGTGGACCGGCCGGCCAATGGCGTCACCTTCTGCACCGGGTCGCTCGGCGCCTCGCCAGCGAACGACCTCCCGGCGATGGCGAGTCGCCTCGCCGCGCGCGGCCGCATCCACTTCGCGCACTGCCGCAACGTGCTTCGCACGGGGGAGCGTGAGTTCCACGAGGCGCCGCATCCCACTCGCTTCGGCAGCGTGGACATGCTCGGCGTGCTGCGCGCGCTGCACGACGCCGGCTTCGACGGGCCGATGCGCCCCGACCACGGGCGCATGATCTGGGGGGAGGAAGG
>DASWVQ010000344.1:0-20694 GCA_036401195.1 Gemmatimonadaceae bacterium | reverse complement strand
GCGAAGGCCGCCTGCGCCGCGGCGGTGTCCACGAGGTCGCCGCGCGACTGGATCACCTGGTCGATGATCCCGTAGTTCTTCGCTTCCTCGGCCGACATGAAGTAGTCGCGCGCGATGTCGCGCTCGATCTGCTCCACCGGGCGGCCGGTGTGCTTCGACATCAGCTCGTTCATCTTCCCGCGCAGGTAGAGGATCTCCCGCGCCTGGATCTCGATGTCGGCCGCGGTCCCCTGCGCGCCCCCGGAGGGCTGGTGGATCATGATCCGCGAGTGCGGCAGCGCCATGCGCTTCCCCTTGCGGCCGGCGGCCAGGAGGAAGGCGCCCATGCTCGCCGCGAGCCCCATGCAGATCGTGTTCACCGGCGACTTCATGTACTGCATGGTGTCGTACATCGCGAGCCCCGCGGAGACCGAGCCGCCCGGGGAGTTGATGTACAGGAAGATGTCGCGCTCGGGGTTGTCCGCCTCGAGGAAGAGCAGCTGCGCGATGACGATGTTCGCCACGTCATCGTTGATCGGCGTCCCGAGGAAGATGATGCGGTCCATCAGGAGCCGCGAGAAGATGTCGTACGTGCGCTCGCCGCGGCTGGACCGCTCGATCACGTACGGGGGATAGATCGTCGCCATGGGTTCCTCCATCAGTCGATCGTGTTCTGGCTGAGCAGCCAGTTGAAGACCTTCTCCTCGGTGATCCCCTGCTCGATCTCCTTCAGCCGCCCCGCCTTCTGCAGCTGGGCGTACACCGGGCCCGGCTCCGCCCCGCGCTTCGCCGCCACCTCGGCCACGCGGTCGTCCACGTCGGCCTCGGTCGCCTGCAGCTGCTCCCGCTCGGCGATCGCGTCGATGATCAGGTCGCGGCGCACCTGGCGTTCCGCGACCGGGCGGAACTCCTCCGAGAAGCGCGCGCGCTCCTCCTCCGGGATCTTGTACATCTGCATGTAGCCGTCGATCAGCGACTGCACCCAGCTCCCGGGCACGTCGAACTGGTTGGCGGCGGCGATCTCGTCGAGGAGCTGCTGCCGCACGGCGGCATCGGCCTCGCGCGTCGCGTTCTCGCTCAAGTCGACTTCGATTGCTGCCCGCAGGGCGGCAATCGTCTCGAAGTCCCCCACCTCACGGGCGAAGGCGTCGTCGAGCGCCGGCATGGACTTGCGCTTCACCTCCTTGAGGTGCACGCGCACCGGCTTCGTCTTCCCCCGCTGCGCCTCGTCGGGGAAGTCGTCGGGCCAGCGCACCGGCTGCTCCGCCGTCGCCCCGGGGGTGAGGGTGAGGATCAGCTCCTCGATGGCGGGGATCGCCTGCCCGCTCCCGATCACGAGGCGGTACTCCTTCCCCTCGGGGAGCGCCTCCCCCTCCTCGGCGGTCGCCAGCTCGACGGTGACCATGTCCCCGGGGTTCGGCTTCTCCTCCACGGGGGCGAAGGTCGCGCGCTGGTCGAGCAGCGTGTCGAGCTGCTCCTGCACCTGCGCCTCGCCGATCTCCGCCTTCGGCTTCGTGAGCCGGAAGCCGGAGACGCGCTCGAGCTTCAGCTCCGGGCGCACCTCCACGTGCAGCTCGAAGCGGAGGGGCTTCCCCTCCTCGAAGGTCACGTCGTGGATGTGCGGCTGCGCGGCCACCTGCAGCTTCTCGCGCTCCAGCACTTCCTTGTACGCGTCCTGCACCAGCGACTCCAGCACCTGCTGCCGGATCGCGTCCTTGAACCGCTTGCGCACGATGTGCGCGGGCGCCTTGCCCGGGCGGAAGCCGGGGAGGCGCACCTGGCTGGCATAGCGCTGGGTCGTCCGCGCCTCGGCGGCCTCCACTTCGGCCACCGGGATGGAAACCTCGAGGAGCCGCTCGACCCCTTCGCTCTTCTTCGTCGTGATCTGGATGTCCATCCCGGGAAATCTAACGAGGAGGGCTCCTCCGGAGGGAACGGGGGTATATTGTCCCGCCGCCGGACCCGCCCGGCGCGACCACCCTGGAGGAATCCCGTGCATCGTCGCCTGTTCCTGCTCGCTTTCGCGTCCACGCTGGCCCTGCCGGCCGTTGCCCGCGCCCAGGAGGCCCGCCCCTCCCTCGAGCACTACCGGGGGATCATCGCCGCCAACCCGCTGGGGATCCCCCTCGACATGGTGTCGGTGGAGCTGGAGGGGGCGGTCGCCCCGGGGGTCACGGCCGGGTTCGCCGCCAACTACGTGGCGCCGGGCGACCCAAGCTTCGCCTCCGCCGACGCGAAGCTCCGCTACTACCCGGGGGAGGTCGCCCTCAAGGGCTTCTCGGTGGGGCTCGGCCTCGGCGTGGTGAAGTACTCGGACATCACGTACGTGAACACCCCGAACGGGCAGCGCGAGTCGCTCACCGCCCCGGCGCTCAGCGTCCTCACCGACTACAACTGGATGATCGGCGCCAAGCAGCGCTTCGTGGTGGGCGCGGGGCTCGGCGCCAAGCGCCTGCTCGCCTCGTCCGCCGACCGTGATCGCGTGGATGCGCCCAAGGCGTACCCCTTCGCGCGGTTCGTGATCGGGCTGGCGTTCTGAAGGGGGGAAACCGATGGCTGACGGCTGACGGCTCCCCACCGCAAACGGTGTCGAAATGCACGCCAACACCGTAAGCAGTGGGGAGCCGTCAGTCGTCAGCCGTCAGTGGCTCAGGCAAGGACCGGACGGGGCGCCCCCTGGCGCGGTGCCGCACCGCCGCGCCGTACCGCCTTCCGCGCCGTCATGCACGATGCGAGAGCCGGGACTCGAACCCGGATGCCTTGCGGCGCCAGATCCTAAGTCTGGTGCGTCTGCCAGTTCCGCCACTCCCGCGAGCCTCAAACGTAACGCGGGGGTCGGCGGTGAGCCACGAGGCCGGGCGGGCAGGGAGGAGCAGGGCAGCGACACAGCGAGCAGGGGGCAGGGACCACCATGGTCCCTGCCCCCTGCTCGCTGAATCGCTGAATTCCTTCGCCCTGCGCCGCGCCGCCGCGTGGCGCAGGGCGTTCAGCCGATCACCGACTTCCGATCGGCACCGTCACCACGCGGGTCTGCCCTTCGCCACCCACGTTGTAGACGAGGAAGGTCACGACGTCGCCGTCCTTCAGCGACGTGATCGCCGCCTCCAGGTCGGCCGCGGAGCGGATCTCCCGCTGCGGACGGGGGCTCAGCACGCGCACGATGATGTCGCGGTCCGGGTCGAAGCGGCGATACCCGGGGCCCGAGGGGTTCACCTCGGTCACGAGCAGCCCGGCACGATACGCGGCGGGCACCTGCACCTGCCGCAGCAGCGCCGCGGGGAGGGGCCCCACCGTGATCCCCAGCTTGTCGTAGTTGCGCGCCGGCCCCGCGTCGGCGGGCTCGGGGGCCCCGCGCTCCGCGGAAGCCACCGCGTCGGGGGCCGCCTCGTCGGGCGCCTCCGCCAGGCGGATGCGGAAGCTCTTCCGGTCGCCGAAGCGCACGACGTCCACCGTCACCGTCTCGCCGGGCTTGTGGTCGCGGATCACCCGCTGGAGGGTGCTCACGCGGTCGGTCTCCTGCCCGTTCACCGCCACGATCACGTCGCCCAGCTCCACGCCGGCCTTCTTCGCCGGCGAATCGTCGGACGGGGTGAACGACTCCACGATGACGCCCTCGATCGTCTTCAGCCCCGCGGCGCGCGCCTGTTCCGGCTGCACGTCGTTGATGCCGATCCCCAGCACGGCGCGCCGCACCTTCCCGTACGCGATCAGGTCGTCCATCACCCGCTTCGCGAGGGTCACGGGGATGGCGAAGCCGTAGCCGGCGTAGAACCCGGTCTGGCTGGCGATCGCCGAGTTGATGCCGATCACCTCACCGCGGATGTTCACCAGCGGCCCGCCGGAGTTGCCCGGGTTGATCGCCGCGTCGGTCTGGATGAAGTCCTGGATCGCGTAGCGGCTCTGGTAGAGCCCCTGGAGGTTGCGCCCCTTCGACGAGATGATCCCCGCGGTCACGGTGAAGTCGAGCTGCAGCGGGTTGCCGATCGCCACCACCCACTGACCCACGCGCGTCTTGCTGTCGTCGCCGAGCACCGCCACGGGAAGGTCGGTCGCGTCGATCTTGAGCACGGCGACGTCGGTGGTGGGGTCGCGCCCCACCACCTTCGCGGGGAAGCGGCGCTTGTCGAGCAGCCCCACCGTCACCCGGTCCGCGTCGGCCACGACGTGGTTGTTGGTGAGGATGTAGCCATCCTTCGAGACGATGAAGCCCGAGCCGCTCGACTCCTGCGGCACGTTCTGCCGCGGCTCGAACTGGCGGAACAGGTCCTCGAGGCCGGGGGGGTGGTTCCGGTCGTTGGGGAGGGTGCGGGCGCGGCCGCGCGCCTCCCGCGAGGCCTCGATCGACACCACCGCCGGCGTCACGTGCTCGGCGATCGCCTCGAAGGCCGACCCGATGTCGGCGAGCGGCTTCACCTCCTGCGCGGAGGGCTGCGTCTTCCCCTGCGCCCAGCCGAAGCGGGTGAAGTCCCCGGCCGAGGCGAAGACGAGGCCGGAGAGGAAGGCAACGGCGACCGCGCCAGCGAAGCGGCCGCGATGGAGCAACGAGGGCATGCGCGTGATCCTGGTCAGACGGGTTGCTTGAGAATACACAGGAAGGGCGAAAAGGGTTTCCTGCGCAAGGCCGGGCGGAGTGGGGCCCGGAGGCTGGGGCCTGGGGCCTGGGGGGGAACGGGGACTGGGGACCCCGGGTCAGTCCCCCGAAGTCCCCAGTCCCGTTTCCCCCCGAGGCCCGAGGCCCCGGCCCCCAGGCCCGCTACTTCTTGGAGTCGTCCACGATCTCGTAGTCGGCCTCGACCACGTCCTCCTGCTTCGGCGACTCGGCGCCCGGGGCGGCACCCGGCTCGGCACCGGCACCGGGGGCGCCACCCTCGGCCCCGGCCTCCCCCTGCTGCTGCTGGGCGTAGAACGACTGCCCGGCCTCGCTGAAGGTCTTGCTCAGCTCCTCCTGCGCCGCCTTCACCTCGTTCATGTCGTCGCCGCGGAGCGCCTTGCGGGCCCGCTCCACCGCGCCGTCGAGCTTCGCCTTGAGGTCGGCCGGCAGCTTGTCGGCCCACTCCTTCGAGTTCTTCTCCACCTCGTAGGTCATCGAGTCGAGCCGGTTGCGCGTGTCGATCTCCTCGCGACGCCGCTTGTCCTCGGTCGCATGCGCCTCGGCGTCCTTCACCATCTTCTGGATGTCGTTGTCCGACAGCCCGCTCGAGGCCTCGATGCGGATCTTCTGCTCCTTCCCCGTCGCCTTGTCGCGCGCCGAGACGTGGAGGATGCCGTTCGCGTCGATGTCGAAGGTCACCTCCACCTGCGGCATACCGCGGGGGGCCGGCGGGATCCCGGTGAGCTGGAACTTCCCGATCGTGCGGTTGTCGCGGGCCAGCTCACGCTCGCCCTGGAGCACGTGGATCTCCACCTGCGTCTGGTTGTCGTCGGCGGTGGAGAAGGTCTCCGACTTCTTGGTCGGGATCGTGGTGTTCCGCGGGATGAGCACGGTGGTCACGCCGCCCAGCGTCTCGATGCCGAGGGAGAGCGGGGTCACGTCGAGGAGCAGCACGTCCTTCTGCTCGCCGGTGAGCACCGCGCCCTGGATCGCGGCGCCGATGGCGACGACTTCGTCGGGGTTCACCGACTTGTTCGGGTCCTTGCCGAAGAAGCCCTTCACCACTTCCTGGATCTTCGGGATGCGCGTCGAGCCGCCCACGAGGATCACCTCGTCGATCTCCGTCGGCTTGATGCCGGCGTCGTCGAGCGCCTTCTTCATGGGCTCGAGGGTGCGCTGCACCAGGTCGTCCACCAGCTGCTCGAACTTGGCGCGGGTGAGCGTGTACTGGAGGTGCTTCGGGCCGGACTGGTCGGCGGTGATGAAGGGGAGGTTGATGTCGGTGCTGGCGGTGGAGGACAGCTCCATCTTCGCCTTCTCCGCGGCCTCCTTCAGGCGCTGGAGCGCCATCGGGTCCTTGGAGAGGTCGATCCCCTGGTCCTTCTTGAACTCGGCCACGATCCAGTCGATCACCTTCTGGTCGAAGTCGTCGCCGCCCAGGTGCGTGTCGCCGTTGGTCGACTTCACCTCGAACTGGCGCGTCCCCTCCACGTCGTACAGCTCGAGCACGGAGATGTCGTAGGTGCCGCCGCCCAGGTCGAACACGGCGACCTTCTCGTCCTTCCCCTTCTTGTCGAGGCCGTACGCGAGCGCGGCGGCGGTGGGCTCGTTGATGATGCGGAGCACGTCGAGCCCGGCGATCTTCCCGGCGTCCTTGGTGGCCTGGCGCTGTGCGTCGTTGAAGTACGCGGGCACGGTGATGACCGCCTTCGACACCGACTGGCCGAGGTAGTCCTCCGCCGTCTGGCGCATCTTCTGGAGGATCATCGCCGAGATCTCGGGGGGGCTGTAGCGCTTCCCCTGGACCTCCGCCATGGCCACGTCGTTCGCGCCGGCGGCGACCTTGTAGGGGACGCGCTTCATCTCCTCCGTCACCTCGTTGGAGCGACGGCCCATGAAGCGCTTGATGGAGAAGACGGTGTTCTGCGGGTTGGTCACCGCCTGGCGCTTGGCGACCTGCCCGACCAGGCGCTCTCCATCCTTGGTGAAGCCGACGACCGACGGCGTGGTGCGTCCGCCTTCGGCGTTGGGGATGACGACGGGGTCGCCTCCCTCCATCACGGCCACTACGGAGTTCGTAGTGCCGAGGTCGATTCCGATGACCTTGTCCGCCATTGCTGCCTCGCGTGGGGTTACATGACGGCGGGGAAAGTCTCCCCGCCAGATTGACGGAGGTGTGAAAGGCAATTCGGGGACCCCCTGAAACCGCCACTTTGGCAGAAACATCCGACGCTATGACCTGACAGCCCCCGGCATGGTCGTCGCAGGAGGCTGCCACCCATGTTTCCGATCTCCGACGACAACCCGACGCTGCACACCCCGGTGATGACCTGGGCCATCCTGGGGGTGCTGGCGGTGGTGTGGGTGCTGGTGGAAGGGGCGGGGCTGAACGGCGCGCAGCTCGCCGCCACGGTGTGCAACTACGGGATGGTGCCGGGCGAGCTGACCGGCCGCGCTCCCCTGGGCACCGGGGTGCCGATCGGGCCGGGGATGGCCTGCGTCATCGACAACGAGGGGATCAACATCCTCACCCCCCTCACCTCGATGTTCCTCCACGGCTCCTGGGGGCACATCCTGGGGAATGCCCTCTTCTTCTGGGTGTTCGGGAACAACATCGAGGACAGTATGGGGTCGGGACGCTTCCTCGTCTTCTACCTGCTGTGCGGGCTGATCGCCGCGGCGGCCCATGTCCTGGTCAGCCCCACCTCCCCCGTCCCCACCGTGGGCGCCTCGGGGGCGATCTCCGGGGTGCTGGGCGCCTACCTCGTGCTCTACCCGCACGCCCGGGTGAACATCCTCTTCTGGTTCCTCTTCTTCGTGCGGGTGATCCCGGTGCCCGCCTGGGCGGCGCTCCTCTACTGGTTCGTGGTCCAGGTGGTGACGGGGCTCCCGGAGCTCTCCCCCCTGCGCCCGGAGGTGTCCGGGGGGGTGGCGGTCTGGGCACACATCGGGGGATTCGTCGCCGGGATGGTGCTGATCAAGCTCTTCGAGGACCGGGGGCGGGTCGCCCAGCGCAAGGCGATCCACGACGCGCGCCTCTGGAGCCGGCGGCAGGGGCAGTGGGGGGGGTGAGCGGGGGGCCGGGAAGGAGCCCCGGTAACGATTCCGTGACGAAAGCTTCGCCCATTGCCGGGGGGTTCGTTACAATTCCCGGGCAATCGTGCCCCCTGACCGATCGGGCGCGCCACCCCCGCCGAAGCATCATGCTCTCCAAGCTCCTCCCCCGGGACGAAGGCTTCTTCGAGCTGTTCAACCAGCTCTCCGCCCACCTCGTGCGCTCCGCGCAGCTCCTCGACCGCCTGTTCGCCGAGCCCGAGTCGCCGGCGGACATGGTGAAGGCGATCAAGGAGGAGGAGCACCGGGCCGACGAGCTGATGGCGGTGCTGGCGGAGCGGATCGACCGCACCTTCATCACCCCGATCGACCGCGAGGACATCCTCCTCCTCGCCTCGCGCCTCGACGACGTGGTGGACCTGATCGACGGCACCGCGCGGCGCCTCGAGATGCTCCACGTGCGCGACCGCCGCGAGGAGGGGTGCGCCCTGACCGCGGTGCTGGTGAAGGCCTCGGAGCAGCTCCAGGAGGCGGTGTTCGGGATGAAGCGTCCCACGGTGGTGAAGGACCGCGCCATCGAGATCAAGCGCCTGGAGGAGGAGGGGGACATGATCTACCACCAGGCGGTGGGGAGCCTCTTCGCCGGGGCCGGGGGCGGCAGCGCCGCCGACGTGCTCGAGGTGATGAAGTGGAAGGAGATGTTCGACACCCTCGAGCGGTGCATCGACGCCTGCCAGGGCGTGGGGACGGTGCTCCAGAGCATCTCCCTCAAGCACGCCTGACCGTGGTCGCGTTCATCCTCGCGATCGTCCTGATCGCGTTCATCTTCGACTTCATCAACGGCTTCCACGACTCGGCGAACTCCATCGCCACGATCGTGGGCACCCGGGTGCTCTCGCCGTTCAAGGCGGTGCTGTGGGCCGCCACCTTCAACTTCGCCGCGCTCTTCCTGTTCGGCACGGCGGTGGCGAAGACGATCGGCTCCGGGATGATCACCCCGGGGGTCATCGACCCCCACGTGATCCTCGGCGCGCTCCTCGGCGCCATCATCTGGAACCTGATCACCTGGTACTTCGGGATCCCCTCCAGCTCCTCGCACGCCCTGATCGGCGGGCTCGCCGGGGCCGGCTTCGCCAAGGCGGGGCTCGGGGCGATCGCCTGGGGGAAGAAGTGGAACGAGACCCTCTCGTTCATCGTGCTCTCCCCCATGATCGGCATGCTCGCCGGCGCCTTCCTAATGGTCCT
This sequence comes from Gemmatimonadaceae bacterium, assembly GCA_036401195.1. Lineage (GTDB taxonomy): Bacteria > Gemmatimonadota > Gemmatimonadetes > Gemmatimonadales > Gemmatimonadaceae > JACDHQ01. The sequence goes on along the minus strand of DASWVQ010000344.1, from coordinate 11,825 downwards.
CGTGTTCTGGCTGCTGCACCGGCGGCGCCCGCGGGGGGTGGACCACTTCTTCCGCGGCGCGCAGCTGGTGAGCTCCGCGCTCTTCTCGCTCTCGCACGGGGCGAACGACGCGCAGAAGACGATGGGCATCATCATGGGGCTCCTCGCCTCGAGCAGCGTGCAGCCGCTGTTCGCCAACGAGACGGGGATCCTGCGCCACCTCTACATCCAGAACCTCGACCACATCCCCTTCTGGATCAAGCTGTTCGCGCACATCGCCATCGGCCTGGGGACGCTGTTCGGCGGGTGGCGCATCGTGCACACGATGGGCTCCCGCATCACGAAGCTGCGTCCGGTGGGCGGCTTCTGCGCGGAGACGGGGGGCGCGTTCGCGATCTTCCTCGCCACCCACTTCGGGATCCCGGTGAGCACGACGCACACGATCACGGGCGCGATCGTGGGCGTGGGCTCCACTCAGCGGCTCTCGGCGGTGCGGTGGGGGCTGGCGGGGCGGATCGTGTGGGCGTGGGTGCTCACCATCCCGGCGGCGGCGATCATCGCGGCGGCGAGCTACTACATCCTGAACGCGTTGCCGGCGGGGTTGCGGTAAGGCGGGACGGCAACTGACGGCCGCCGGCTCTCGGCCCTCGGCCCTCGGCTCTCGGCTTTGGAATCGGAAGCGCGCCCGGGCGGCTGCGCCGCCCTTTAGCGCGCACACCTCGAGAGGGTACCCGCCGAGGTAATCGAGCGCGCGCGACCCCGCGCGCCGCTCGCTTCGGTTTTCGTGCCGAGGCCTGACGCCTGACGGCCGAGGCCCCCGCCCCGCAGTTTGCTCTTGGAAGGTCAACGACAACGACAGGCAAGGGCGTCGGGCTTCGGGCGTCGGGCCTCGGCACGAAACCGGAAGCGCGTTTGGCCGCTGCGCGGCCTCTGACGCGCGAAGGGCATGAGGTTGATCTTCGCCGGAAAGGGAAGATCGAGCGCGCGCGCCCCCGCGCGCCGCTCGCTTCCGATTCCGGAGCCGAGGGCCGAGGGCCGAGAGCCGGCGGCCGTCAGTTGCCGTTGCCGCCCGCCGCTTAGAAGTCGTTCTCGAACGAGGCGAACTTGAACCGGCCCTCCCTCTCCACGATCACCCCGAAGAGCCGCGCCCACGTGGTGTCACCGCCCGCGCGTACCACCTGCAGCCGGCAGTTCCGCCAGAGCCGGTTGGAGCCCTCGGTGACCGGCTCCGCGTCGCATCCATGCGAGAGCGCCCGCCACGCACCGCGCTCCGCGCGGTCGCGCAGGAGCCGCCGGAGCCCGCTCGCGCTCCCCTGCTGGAGCATCATCCACACGATGCCCGGCGCCTGGCGGTAGGGCGGGCGGGTATACGGCGACTCGGGGTACACGAGGTAGGCGAACTCCCCGCGATCGATGGCGAGGGCGCGCAGCGCGGCGGTGTCGGCACGGGTCACCGCGTCCGCGAAGCGCCGCACCAATGTGGCGCGCGACGGCGCGGCGTGGCGGAACGACGCCGGCGCGTCCGGCAGGCCGGCGCGGAAGCGGTGGAGCGCCTCGTCGGTGGGGAGCACGCTGTCCACCACGTAGCCGGGGCGCCGGCGGGGGTCGCCCGCGAGCGCAGCCCCCTTGCCGTCGCGCGTATCCCCGGCTGCTGAAGGCGTCGCGGGCACGTTCGTCGGCGAGGGGCGGCCATCACAGGCGACGGCCAGGGCGGAGGCGAGGAGGAGCAGCGGGAGAAGTGAGGATCGCATCGTCGGGTGAAGATCAGCGTCGCCGTCGAAACCAGGATGAAGGGCGACGGGAGGGAGCGCCCACCCAGGCACGCTCCCCCTCGCCCTGCCGTGCGGATCAGTTCTGGGCGTACCGCGTCCAGCCCGCCCACCAGCGCACGTCGCTGCCGCTGGTCGGCGCCGCGCCCAGGAACGTGGTCCCGCCGATGGTCCCGTTCCCGCTCGCCAGCGGTGTGGCGACCTTCGCGGGGAGCTTGCCGGTGAAGGTGGCGAGCCCACCGCTCGCCGCCGGGGAGCCGGCCGCGGGAGTCCAGTCGAAGGCGGCGGTCGCGGTGCCCGCTCCCGCCGTGGCGGGGAAGGCGGTGAAGAGCGAGGCCGAGGTCGCGGTGGCGTCGTTCACCAGCCCGTTCCCCGCGAGGTCGAAGGTGTTCTGCACGCTCGTCCCCCCCGCCTGGAACACCGAGGGCACCTGGACGAAGAGGATGTTGCGCAGCGCGAGGTCGGCCGAGGCGAGGTCCGGCGTGGCGACCCCGCCGGCACGGGCCCAGGTCTCCGCGTCGCGGAGCGACACGCCGCCGCGCGGCCAGCGCGCGACCACGCCGTTCACGTACCAGCCGCCCGTGCCGCGACGCAGCATCATTCCCAGTCCACCGCTCGACCCGGAGGTGGCGGCGTCCCCCGTGCCGATGAGGGTGAAGTTCGCCACCACCGGCTGCGTGTACGGGGTGGTGTTGAAGCCGTTCGTGCAGCCGGTGCCCGCGCAGCCGTCGTTCTCGATCCCCTCCGGGTCCGACGAGGGCTGGCCCGCGCCGGCACGCTGGGTGAGCACCGTGCTCTGGAAGGCGATCAGGTACTGCAGGCGCCCGGAGTACCCTTCCGACATGTCGAAGTGATCGTCCCCCGTCTCGTACGACACCAGGTGATCGGCATCCACCGCGCCGCCGAAGAACTCGAAGGAGTCGTCGAGTCCCGCGAGGGCCTGGAGGTGCGACACCTTCGTGCGGCTCCCCACGGCACCGAAGGTGAAGGAGTTCAGTTCGTTGTTGAGCGAGGGGGCGAAACCGGCGAACTCCACGCGCACGTACTTCAGCGAGCCGCTGTCGTCGTCGTTGCTGGTGCCCCCGCTGTACAGGACCTTGTAGTTCGAGCCGGAGGTGGTGCCGGTCACCGTGCCCGTGCCCTCGATCTCGATGTCGCCGGTGCGGTTGATGACGCCGTTCCCGATGATCACCAGGCCGCCCCAGTCCCCGGGCTGCCGCTGCCCCGCGGGGCGCGAGGAGGTGAAGACGATCGGAAGCTGGGCGGTGCCCACGGCGTTGATCTTCGCGCCGCGCATGATGAACAGCGACGAGCCCACGGTGTTGTAGTCCCCCTGGATCACCGTGCCCGGCTGGATGGTGAGGGTGGCGCCGTTGGCGACGTGGATGAAGCCGCTGAGCTGGTAGGTCGTGTCGGCGTAGAGCGTGCGGTTGGCGATGATGTCCTGCGTGATGTTGACGACGCCCGCCGAGCCGGGGGCGCCGGTGGTGACGGTCACCGCGCTGCTCCAGCTGCTCGTGCTTCCGCCCCGGGTGGCCGCGACGCGATAGCGGTACACCGTGGCGGGCTGCAGCCCGCGATCCTCGAAGGTGACCTGCGTGGAGCCGGAGGGCGCGGTCACCGTGCGCACGGTGGTCCAGTCCTCGCCCGTGGCGCCGGTCGCGCGCTGCACGGCGTACCCCTGGTCGCCCACGAGGCCCGTGAAGGTGATGCGCACCACGGTCGCGCCGGCGGCGGTGGCGCTCACGCCAGTGGGAGCGAGCGCGCCGGGGTCGGTGGGGCCGTTGTCGCTCGAGCACCCGGTGATGGTGATCGCGGCCAGCGCGAGCGCCGCGGCGGCATGTCGCAGGGAAGGCATCATGGTCGGCAAGTGATCCAGTGAGGGAGAGTGTGTCGCTGGTGGTGGGGCCACCGTGGACCCCTCCAAGCAAGCGCGCGCCGGCTGCGCCGCGGTCACCGCCGGGTCACGTGCGCGTCACGCCGTACGGAAGTCATCCTGAGCGCAGCGAAGGATCTGGGCCCGGGGAGCGTGACCGCGCGCCGGGGCCAGATCCTTCGCTGCGCTCAGGATGACTGCGGACGGCGGGCTACGGCTGGTAGGTGACCCCGAGCTGCAGCGTGCGCCCCGCGTTCCACCGCTGCCGGGTCACCGTGCCCTGCTGCACCACGTACGGGGCGTCGAGCAGGTTCTTCGCGTCGAAGCGGAGGCTGTACGCCCCGGCGATCGGCGCGCGCAGCGAGAAATCGAGCACGTCGCGCGCGAGCTCGCGCACGTCGGGGAGGGGCTTCTCCCCCGCCTCGGTGAGGCGCGCGCCCACGCGGTTGTAGAGCAGCGTAGTGGTGAAGCCGCCCGGCGCCGCCGCCCAGGTGAGCCCGGCGTTCACCACGTACGGCGCCTGCCCCATCATCGCCCGGTCGGTCGAGGTGACCGCCGTCTCGCTCGCGGCGATGTGGATGCGGCTCCGCATGACGGTCACGTTGCTGAACGCCGTCAGGTTGCGCAGCGCGTCGTGCAGCATGCCGAGCCCCTTCCGCGCCTCCAGCTCGACCCCGAGGTTGTCCGCCGACGGGGCGTTCACGAAGGTGAGGAGCGAGTTGGTGTTCGAGGCGCGGAACACCCGCTCGATCGGGTTCGTGAAGTGCTTCGCGAAGAGTCCCACGCTCAGCACCTCGCCCGCGGCCGGGTACCACTCCCATCGCAGGTCGGCGTTGTCGATGAGCGTGCGCACCAGCTCGGGGTTGCCGCGCACGTCCACCCCGCCCAGCACGTCGCGCGTGCGCAGCGCGGCCAGCTCGCGGTACTCCGGCCGCGCCAGGGTGCGCGTGAGCGAGGCGCGCAGGTTCTGCCCCGCGGTGGGGCGGAAGGTCACCGCCAGCGACGGGAGCACGTCGGTGAAGTCGCGCCGGGCGGTCGCCGACTCGTGCAGGGTGCTCGTCGCGTCGACCCGCACCCGCGACTGCTCCACCCGCGCGCCGGCCACGATCCGCCAGCGGTCGGAGGGGGCGACGTCCACCATGCCGTAGCCGGCCGCGAGCCGGTCGCTGGCATGATAGTCGCCGCCCTGCGCGAGCGAGCGCACCTGGATGCGGCTCGAGTCGGGAGTGGTGAACTGCCCGCCGAAGAGGGTCTCGGGGGGGAGGGCGCGGTCCGCGTCGCTCATCGCCCGCGCGAAGATCCCGAAGGCGTTCACCCCCGCCTCGCGCGACACCGCGCGACCGAGTGCTCCCACCTTCACCGTGACGCGGTCCCCGCTCCCCAGCTGCAGCCGGTAGTCCATCCGCCCCTCGGTGGCGTCCTCGGCGAGCTGCGCGAAGGTGCGCACCGCCCCCTCGGGCAGGGTGTTCACCCAGAGCTGCCGCTCCGCGCCCGTCGCGGGATCGCGGCGGACCTCGGTGACGAACTCCGAGCGATCCGGTTCGTCGCGCGTCACGCCGCTGGTCGTGACCGACCAGTCGAGGCCGTGACGCCCGACGGTCGTCTCCCCCGCCAGCTGCGAGCTCCACACGCGGCGCTCCACGTAATCGAGGCGCTGCACCTGTACGGGCAGCGCGAGGTCCTCGTAGGTGCCGCGCTCCACGCGCGCGTCGTTGTCGGCCGTGCGGGTGTAGGTGTTGTTGAGCGAGAGTCGCGTGGTGGCGCCGAGGAGGGTGCTGAAGTTCGCCAGGCCCCCCCACAGCGCGGAGCTGCGCCCGGTCGTGCCGTCGAAGCGGTTCACCGGCCGCGTGCCGCCGCTGTCGGTCGCGAAGGCGAGGGCCCGCTGCTCCCCCCGCTTCAGCTCCTGCACGCTGGAATAGGTGCCGCTCACCAGGTAGCCGATGCGCTGGCCGAGCACGGGATCATTCCCCCCCACCGAGGCGCTGAACGAGCCGTTCAGCCGGCTCCCGCGGGTGCCCGCCTGCCACACGTCGCGGAAGGCGTTCACGATCAGGTTCTGCTGCTCCTGGTTGGCGGTGGTGAGGTCACCCACCGCCTGCACGTAGCCGGGCAGCCACCGGCGGCGCGACGCCATCGCGAACTGCTCGCCGCCAACCCCGGGGGCGAAGGGAAGGGGCTGCCCGTGGGTGACGGTGCTGAAACCGCTCGTGGCCGAGTAGGTGAAGCTCCGCCGCGCCGGGAACTCGCGCGTGCGGATGTCCACCGAGGCGCCGCTGAAGTCGCCCGGCTGGTCGGGAGTGAAGGTCTTGGAGGTGGTGATCGACTGGAGCAGCCCGGTGGGGAAGAGGTCCAGCGGGACCACCTTCCGCTCCGGCTCCGGGCTCGGCATGCGCGCCCCGTTGAGCGACGTCGTGGTGTACCGCTCGCCCAGCCCGCGCACGGACACGTACTTCCCGTCCTGCACCGTCACCCCGCTCACCCGCTGCACCGCCTGCGCGGCGTCGCCGTCGGCGCTGCGGCCCATCTGGTCCGCCGTGATCGCGTTCACCACGCCGGCCGCGGTGCGCTGCGCGTCGAGCGCCTGGCTCACCGAGCCCCGCTCCTTCTCCGCGCTCACCGTGATCGCCGCGAGGGTCACGGTGGTGGCGGCGAGGACGATGTCCTGCTGCACCGCATGGCCGGCGTTCACGAGGATGCCGGTGACGGTCCTGGGCTGGAAGCCGAGGCGGCGGGCGTGGAGCGTCACCGTCCCCGCGCGGACCCCGTTCATGGTGAAGCGGCCGTCCACGCCGGAGCGGACGCCCACGGACAGGCGCGGTTCCGCGCCCACGACCTGGATCGCCACGTCGGCGATCCCCTGGCCGGACTTTTCATCGATCACCCGGCCCGTGATGCGGCCGGTGGGGTCCTGGGCGCTGGCGGGCAGCGTGGGGGAGAGCAGGAGCAGCGCGCAGAGGAGGAGGCGCATGGAAGCTTCCGGTGAAGGCATGCGGGGGAAGCTCCCCGCCGGCGGTATCGGGGGCGCGAGCGGCGTGCAACGGCGACGTAACCGTGCGGTGACGGCCCGGAAACCATCCGGTATTGACACCCTTCGATGTATCGAATACCTTCGATCCATGCCTCGCACCCTCGACGTCCGACAGCCCGGCACCCGCTGCTGCACCACCGCCTCCACCCCCCGCCGCTCCATGGCCGAGGCGGCGGCGCTGGTGAGCGACCTCGAGATCCTCGCCAACCCGATCCGGCTCCAGCTGCTCGACGTCCTCCTCGGCAACGAGGGGGAGGAGGTCTGCGTCTGCGACCTCGAGCAGGCGGTCCCGGTGAAGCAGCCCACGGTGTCGCACCACCTCCGCCTCCTCCGCGAGGCGGGGCTGGTCACGAGCGAGAAGCGGGGCCAGTGGTCGTACTACCGCGTGCAGCGCCCCGCCCTCACGGCGCTCAAGCGCCGTCTCGCCGCGGGGCTCTCCGGCCTGGACTGATCGCGGCCTTTTTTCTGCCCCGAAGCATCGAAGAACTTCAATTCATTTCGGACCCGGAGCTTCCATGACCACCCCCGCCAAGCCGCAGTCGCTCGCCCGCACCCCGGACCTGGACGCCATCCGCGAGACGGTGCGCGAGCATTACGGCGCCGCCGCCCGCCGCGCCGCCGGCATCGAGGAGCCGGCATCGGCCACCGCCTGCTGCGAGCCGGGCAGCTGCGGCTGCGGAGCCCCGGCGGCGCAGGAGTCGCGCACCGGCAGCTCCACCGCCTGCTGCGGCACCGACACCAGCGACAGCTGCTGCGGCGGCAAGGCGATGGAGTGGGACCCGATCACCGCCAACCTCTACGAGGATGCCGAGACCGCGGGGCTCCCCGCCGAGGCGCTGCTCGCCTCGCTCGGCTGCGGCAACCCCACCGCGCTCGCCCAGCTCCACGAGGGCGAGGTGGTGCTCGACCTGGGCTCGGGTGGCGGGATCGACGTGCTGCTCTCGGCGCGCCGCGTTGGCCCCACCGGGCACGCCTACGGCCTGGACATGACCGACGACATGCTCGCCCTCGCCGAGAAGAACAAGCGCGCGGCCGGCGCGGCGAACGTCGACTTCCTGCGCGGCCACATCGAGGCGATCCCCCTCCCCGACGCGTCGGTGGACGTGATCATCTCCAACTGCGTGATCAACCTCTCGGGCGACAAGCGGCGCGTGCTCGCCGAGGCGTACCGCGTGCTGAAGCCGGGGGGCCGCTTCGCGGTGAGCGACGTGGTGGTGAAGAAGGGAATTCCCACCGTGGTGCGCCGCAGCATGGAGCTGTGGGCGGGGTGCGTGGCCGGTGCGCTCGAGGACGAGGAGTTCATCGCGCTGCTGCGCGAGGTGGGTTTCGAGGATCCCTCGGTGGAGCCGACGCGGATCTACACCGCCGACGACGCGAAGGCCCTCGTGGCCGGCGGCGGTTTCAAGGACGCGGTGGCGCACGCGGTGGAGGGGAAGATCATGAGCGCCTTCGTGCGCGCCACGAAGCCGGCCAGCGCGCCGGTGGACCGCGTCGCGCCCGCGCTCCGCCCAGCGACCGCGGGCGACCTGCCCGCGATCACGCAGCTGCTGCGTGCCGCGGAGCTTCCCACGGACGGGGTGGAGGCGCTCGTGGGCGACTTCATCGTGGCCGAGGCGCCGCAGGGGATCGTGGGCACCGGCGCGGTGGAACGGGCGGGGAGCGACGGCCTGCTGCGTTCGGTGGCGGTGGCCGCCGGGTGGCGCGATCGCGGGATCGGCCGGGCGATCGTAGAGCGCCTGATGCGCGGCGCGCGCGACGAACGGCTTCGCGCGCTCTACCTGCTCACCCAGACCGCCGAGCGCTGGTTCCCCGAGTTCGGCTTCCACGCGGTGGCTCGCGACGCCGTGCCCGCCGCCGTGCAGGCGACGCCGGAGTTCGCGTCCATCTGCCCGAGCAGTGCCACCGTGATGTGCTGCGAGCTGTCATCGTGAGTGCCCCGCAGTCATCCTGAGCGCAGCGAAGGATCTGGCCCATGTGCGCCGGCCAGACGGGGTCGGGATGAGGGGGTACCAGCTGTAACCCCTGACCGGTCCTCGCAATTTCAAGTCTCCGTGCTCGCCTGGAGCGCGGGAGCGGGAATGCACCAGGAACGATCAGGGGGTACAGGTCGTACCCCCTCATCTTCACCCAGTCTGGCCGGCGCAACGATCTTCGTCGCGCCTCGGCCAGGTCCTTCGGCTGCGCCTCAGGATGACGTCAGGGCTGCGGCACGAACACCGACACGGTGGTCCCCGCCGCGGGCTCGCTCTCGGCGATCGCGTGGCCGCCGTGCGCCTCGGCGAGGTGCTTCACGATCGCGAGCCCGAGCCCCGTGCCCCCCTCGGCGCGCGCGCGGGACTTGTCCACGCGATAGAAGCGCTCGAACACGCGGGTGAGGTGCTTCTCGGGGATCCCCTGGCCGGTGTCGCGCACGCGGATCCAGGTGCCGCCGTCGCCGGCTTCGGACAGCACCGTGACGCTCCCCTCGCTGGTGTAGCGCACCGCGTTCTCCACCAGGTTCCCGACCACCTGGCGCATCGCGGTGGGATCGGCGACGACGGTGGGGACCGTGAGCGCCGCCCGCAACTCGAGCCCCTTCCGCGCGGCCTCGGGGGCGAGGCCGGCGAACACCTCCTCCACGAGCGGGGCCAGCGCCACCACCGCGGGCTGCGGCATCCAGCCCCCGCTCTCGATCCGCGACAGGTCGAGCAGGTCGTCCACGATGCGGCGCATCCGCTCGGCGTTGGTGCGGATCGTCTCCACGAAGCGGCGACGATCGGCGGGCGGGAGCTCCTCGTCGAGCAGCGTCTCGGCGAAGCCGCTCACCACCGTGAGCGGGGTCTTGAGCTCGTGGGACACGTTGGCCACGAAGTCGCGCCGCATGCGCTCGAGGCGGCGGATCTGCGCCTCGTCCTCGCGGATCGCCGCCACGCGGCGCTCGAGCTGCTCGGCCATGTCGTGCACGGCGCGGGCGAGCTCCCCCACCTCGGCGGGGGCGGCGAGGTGGGGGCGCGCCTGGAGGTTGCCGTCGGCGATGGAGCGGGCCACGTCGCGCAGCTCCTCCACCGGGCGCGTGACGGAGCGGGAGAAGAGCCAGGCGAGGAAGAGCGCCGCCACCACCCCCACCAGGGCGGCGGTGACGACGTCGCGCTGCGCGTCGGCCACGATCCGGTTGAAGCGCGCGGTGCCGATGGACACGCGCACGAAGCCGAGGGCGTGGCGCACGGCGGCGTACATCTCCTCGTCGCCGGCCGAGGCGCTGTGCCGGCTGGAGACCCCGGCGCCCGACGCGCGGGCCGCGACGATCTCGGGGCGGCTCGCGTGATTCTCGAGCCGCTGCATCCCCAGCGAGTCGAACTGCGAGTCGCCGATCACAACGCCGTCGGCGCGCACGAGGGTCACCCGGCGGAGGAGCGCCTCCCCCGCGCGGTCCGCGAGCGAGTCGGCGTTGGTGGCGGGGAGCCAGGCGATGGCGACGACGCGCGCCTCGTGCAGCAGCTCCTCGCGCTGCTCGGCGGCGAGCCGGTCCCGCAGCCGGCCGCCGGCGAGGGTGATCACCGCGGCGACGAGGACGCTCACGACCACGAAGGCGCCGAGGAGCATCCGCTTGGCGAGGGTCATCGCGGGGCCCCCCGGCGCTGGCTCATGCGTCGCGCGGACCGCCCTTGAGGCGATAGCCGAAGCCGCGCACCGTCTCCACCAGGTCGCCCGCGGGGCCCAGCTTGGTGCGCAGCCGCTGCACGTGCATGTCCACGGTGCGCGTCTGGATGTCCGGCGCGGCTTCCCAAACAGTTTCGAGGAGCTGGCTCCGCCCCTGCACGCGCCCGCGGCGCTCGGCGAGGGTGAGCAGGAGCTTGAATTCGGTGGGGGTGAGCTCCACCTCCGCGCCGCTGGCGCGCACGCGGTGCTGCGCGCGGTCGATCTCCAGCGGCCCGATCACGAGGGTGTCCCCGCCCCCGGCGGCGCCCACGCGCCGGAGGATCGCGCCGATGCGGAGCACCAGTTCCTGCGGGCTGAAGGGCTCCGTGAGGTAGTCGTCGGCGCCGAGGGAGAGGCCGCGGATGCGGTCCTGCTCCTCGCGCCGCGCGGTGAGCATGAGCACCGGGATGGCGCGCAGCTCCTCGCTGGCGCGCAGCTGCTGGAGCACGTCGTAGCCGGAGAGGCCGGGGAGCATGAGGTCGAGCACCACGAGGGCGGGGCGTTCCTGCCGCGCCACGGTGAGCGCCTCGGTGCCGCTGGCGGCGGTGGAGACGCGGTAGCCGGCGCGCGCGAGGTGGTAGGCCACGAGGGCGACGATGTCGGGCTCGTCGTCGACGACGAGGATCCGCTCGCCCGCGCCCGGTGCGCCCGGGGACCCCGCCGCCGGCGTGGTCACTCCGGCGCGCTCCCGCTCAGCCGGCGGTGGATCTTGGCCACGATCATCTCGATCGCGACCTGGTTGTGCCCCCCGCGCGGCACGATCACGTCCGCGTAGCGCTTGCTGGGCTCCACGAACTGCAGGTGCATGGGCTGCACGGTGGTGAGGTACTGCTGGAGGATCTCGTCCAGGGGGCGGCCGCGCTTGTTCATGTCGCGCTTGATGCGGCGGATCAGGCGGATGTCGGCCTCGGCGTCCACGAACACCTTCACGTCGCAGAGGTCGCGGGTGCGCTCGTCGGTGAAGAGGAGGATGCCGTCGAGCACCACCACGTCGGCGGGGGGGATCTCGAGGGTCTCCTCGCGGCGGGAGTGGGTGACGAAGTCGTAGATGGGCTTGTTGATGGGGGCGCCCTGCGAGAGGGTGTGGAGCTGCTCGTTGAGCAGGTCCCAGTCGAAGGCCTCGGGGTGGTCCCAGTTCATCTTTTTCCGCTCCTCGGGGGAGAGGTGCGTGAAGTTGTGGTAGTAGGCGTCCATGTCGATGAACGCGACCGACGCGCCGGTGATCGCCTTGGCGATGTTGCGCGCGACGGTGGACTTGCCCGAGCCGGACCCCCCGGCGATCCCGATGAACAGCGGCTTCATGATCTCGGCTGAATTCTCGCGACGGTGCGGCCCCGGCTGAAGATCGGCCGCGTCACGGAAAGGTAAAGACCGCACGTCCGGCCGGGTCGTCCGCGCGTTCCGGGCCGGATGCGTGCGCCGGGGCTCGGGCGGGCGCGCCTTCGCGAGGGAGGGGGGCCGCGGGACCTATGAACACACACGGTCCCGCGGCCCC
>DASWVQ010000343.1:0-1904 GCA_036401195.1 Gemmatimonadaceae bacterium | reverse complement strand
TGCCCCGAGGCGACTTGGGGTTATATGGTCAAGCGACTAAGCGTATACGGTGGATGCCTTGGCAGTCAGAGGCGATGAAGGACGTGGCAGCCTGCGAAAAGTGTCGGGGAGCTGGCAACAAGCTTTGATCCGGCAATGTCCGAATGGGGAAACCCACTCCGCAAGGAGTACTGCATGGTGAATACATAGCCATGCAGGGCGAACCCGGGGAACTGAAATATCTAAGTACCCGGAGGAAAAGAAATCAACCGAGATTCCCTGAGTAGCGACGAGCGAACGGGGACTAGCCCAAAAGCACATTGTGTTCTAGTCAAACGGCATGGAAAGGCCGGCCATAGATGGTGATAGCCCAGTCGACGAAAGGGCACTTTGTGTGAAATTGAGTAAGGCGGGGCACGTGAAACCTTGTCTGAACATGGGGGGACCATCCTCCAAGGCTAAATACTCCTGACTGACCGATAGCGAACTAGTACCGTGAGGGAAAGGCGAAAAGAACCCCGGAGAGGGGAGTGAAATAGACCCTGAAACCGTATACGTACAAGCAGTGGAAGCCCGCAAGGGTGACTGCGTACCTTTTGTATAATGGGTCAGCGACTTACTGTCAGTGGCAAGCTTAACCGTATAGGGGAGGCGAAGAGAAATCGAGTCTGAATAGGGCGCATAGTCTCTGGCAGTAGACCCGAAACCGAGTGATCTATCCTTGGCCAGGTTGAAGGTGCGGTAACACGCACTGGAGGACCGAACCCACATCTGTTGCAATAGATGGGGATGAGCTGAGGATAGGAGTGAAAGGCTAAACAAACTCGGAGATAGCTGGTTCTCCTCGAAAGCTATTTAGGTAGCGCCTCGGACGAATCTTCCTGGGGGTAGAGCACTGTTATGGCTAGGGGGTCATCGCGACTTACCAAACCATGGCAAACTCCGAATACCAGGACAGACTATCCGGGAGACACACGGCGGGTGCTAACGTCCGTCGTGAAAAGGGAAACAACCCAGACCCGCAGCTAAGGTCCCAAAGTCATAGCTAAGTGGAAAACGATGTGGAAAGGCATAGACAGCCAGGAGGTTGGCTTAGAAGCAGCCATCCTTTAAAGAAAGCGTAATAGCTCACTGGTCGAGTCGGTCTGCGCGGAAGATTTAACGGGGCTAAGCTATGCACCGAAGCTCGGGGTGTGCACGCAAGTGCACGCGGTAGAGGAGCGTTCCGTAAGCCTGTGAAGGTGGATTGTAAAGTCTGCTGGAGGTATCGGAAGTGCGAATGCTGACATGAGTAACGATAATGGGGGTGAAAAGCCCCCACGCCGAAAGCCCAAGGTTTCCTCGCGCAACGTTCATCGGCGCAGGGTGAGTCGGCCCCTAAGGCGAGGCAGAAATGCGTAGTCGATGGGAAGCTGGTTAATATTCCAGCACTTTTCTACAGTGCGATGTGGGGACGGAGAAAGTTAGGTCTACCGGGCGTTGGTTGTCCCGGGGAAAGGCGGTAGGCATGGATCTTAGGCAAATCCGGGATCCTTTATGCCGAGCACCGAGACGAGCCCTTTTGGGCGAAGTGACCGATACTACGCTTCCAGGAAAAGCCACTAAGCTTCAGCTGTAGAAAAACCGTACCGTAAACCGACACTGGTAGGCAGGGTGAGAATCCCAAGGCGCTTGAGAGAACTCGGGTGAAGGAACTAGGCAAAATGGCACCGTAACTTCGGGAGAAGGTGCGCCCTTCGATGTGGTCACGTGCGTGACTGAGCATTGAAGGGTCGCAGTAACCTGGCCGCTGCGACTGTTTATCAAAAACACAGCACTCTGCAAACACGAAAGTGGACGTATAGGGTGTGACGCCTGCCCGGTGCTGGAAGGTTAATTGATGGGGTCAGCCGCAAGGCGAAGCTCTTGATCGAAGCCCCAGTAAA
>DASWVQ010000342.1:0-1611 GCA_036401195.1 Gemmatimonadaceae bacterium | reverse complement strand
CAACTGGTTCAACCGGCAGGCGAACAACTATCGCGGCGTGGTGGCGTGGGCGCTCGACCACCGGTGGGCGATGGCCTTCCTCACCACGGGCACCTTCTTCGCCGCCTTCCTGCTCCCGGGGAAGGGGCTCACGGGGCTCTTTCTCGCCACGATCGGGATGGTGGCGCTGGTGGTGGCGATGACGAAGCCGGGGCTTTCGCGGCCGGTGCGCATCGGCGGCGCGGTGGCGGGGGCGGCGCTCTTCTTCCTGTTGCCCGGGCTCGTCCCGCGGGTGATCCCCGCCTGGCGCGCCGTGGGCGTGGGGTTCTTCCCCGAGGAGGACCGCTCCGAGCTGACGATCGCCATCGAGACGCCGCCGGGGTCGAGCCTGGAGTACACCCAGCTCAAGGCGCAGGAGGCGATGGAGCTGGCGCGGAAGCACCCGGAGGTGGACTACACCTACACCACCCTCGGCGCGACCACGACCGGCGCGGTGGACGAGGGGAACATCTTCGTGAAGATGCACCCCCGCAACGAGCGCTCGAAGTCGGTGGAGGAGGTGGCGCGTGAGCTGCGGCGCGAGGCGCGCGGCATCTCGGGGGTCACCCTGTCGGTGTTCACCTCCGACTTCGGGGGCGGGCGCAAGCAGCTCCAGCTCCAGCTGCGCGGGGGCGACATCAACACCCTCGCGCAGGCGGGGGAGATCGTGAAGGCGGAGGTGGAGAAGATCCCGGGGGCGGTGGACGTGGGGCTCTCCACGAAGGGGCAGAAGCCCGAGGTGGATGTGGAGCTGAACCGCGGGCTCGCCGGCGCGCTGGGGATCAGCGCGGGGCAGGTGGCGCAGGCGATGCGGCCCGCCTTCGCGGGGATCGACGCGGGCGACTGGGAGGATCCCACCGGGGAGACCCGCGACGTGCAGGTGCGCCTCGCCCCCGAGGCGCGGCGCCGCCTCACCGACATCCAGGCGCTCCCCCTCACGATCGTGGGACCCGCCGGACCCACCACCGTCCCGCTGGGACAGGTGGCGACGGTGAGGCAGAGCATCGGGCCGGCGATCATCGACCACCTCGACCGCGAGCAGGTGGTGAACGTGGAGCTCAACACCTCGGGTCGCGCGTCCGGGAACGTGACGAAGTCGATCGACTCGGCGATGGCGAAGATCAAGCTGCCGGCGGGGGTGCGGCTCACCTACGGTGGCGACGCGCAGGCGCAGAACGAGGTGTTCGGGCAGATCTTCCTCGCGCTGGGCACGGCGGTGCTGCTCATGTACCTGGTGCTGGTGCTCCAGTTCGGGTCGTTCATGGACCCGCTGGCGATCCTCGTGTCGCTCCCGCTGTCGATGATCGGGGTGATGGTGGCGCTCTCGGTCACCGGGAACACGATCAACCTCATGTCGCTGATCGGGGTGATCCTGCTGGCGGGGATCGTGGCGAAGAACGCGATCCTGCTCATCGACTTCGCCAAGTGGGCGCGCGAGGAGCAGGGGATGCCGTTGCGCGAGGCGCTGATCGAGGCCGGCGCGATCCGGCTGCGGCCGATCCTCATGACGACCTTCGCCCTGATCGCGGGGATGATCCCGGTCGCGCTCGGTCGCGGCGAGGGGGCGCAGTTCCGCGCCCCCCTCGGCGTGGC
>DASWVQ010000341.1:0-12000 GCA_036401195.1 Gemmatimonadaceae bacterium | reverse complement strand
TCGATGGGGGCGGCCTCGCTGGCGCGGGTGCTCGCCTGGACCCGCTTCACCGGGGTGCCGCGGGTCACGAACCGGATCCCGATGACCGTGAAGATCAGGACGGGGACGAGCGCCAGGAACAGGAGGCCGTTGTTCATGGCCAGTCGCGTCGGGCAACGATCGCGCCAGCCCGCTTCCGGCTGGACCGGGGCGCATCCCGTGGAGTGCCGACGCTCGCCGGACGCGAAGGACGAGCCCTGTGGGGACCTAGGAACGGACACGGTCCCCACAGGGCTCCTCCTTCGCTGGCGCGCGTCGGCACCTTGGCATCAAGGTTCCATGGGATCCGGAAGGCCGGGGTGGTGGGGCCTTCCAGGGACCGTGTGTGTTGCTAGGTCCCGGGAAGGCCCCACCACCCCGGTCTCGCGCGACACACCCATTCATGCGCGAGGCGACGATCACGCCGTCGCGTAACCTACCCCGCGATCGCCCGCTCGAACTCGGCTACGATCTGGCCGGCGGGCTTCACCTCGTGGATCTCGGCGACCGACTTGCCCGCCTGCCAGTAGTCCTCGCTCGCGGCGGACCGGTTCAGCGAGCGCTTGAGCCCCCAGAGCGAGCGTACCGCGTAGAGCGTGCGCATCCAGTGCTTCGTCTTCCGGCCGCGGAGCATCCAGCGGGCGACCGGGCCCGCCCGCGTGCCGATGCGACGGATGTAGTCGTTGTTGATCACCGCCACCGGCACCCCCGTGAGCCGCTCGGTGAGCACGATGTCGTCCTCGTCCGCCTTCACGATCGCGTCCTTGTAGTCCGGGTGCGCCTTGCACTCCGTGGTCGCGATGAAGCGGGTGCCGAGCTGCGCCCCCGCGTAGCCCATCTCGAGCACCGCGCGGAAGCTCTCCCCGCTCCCGATCCCCCCCGCGCAGATCACCGGCAGGCCGAAGGGCTGCAGCTCGTCGAGCAGGGCGCGGGGGTCGCGCGTCCCCGCGTGGCCGCCGGCGCGGCGATTCACGGCGATCAGCCCGTGCACCCCGCCGTCGATGCTCTTCTTCGCCCACTTCGCCTCGGTCACGTCGTGGTACACCACGCCGCCGACGGAGGCGACCCGGTCCACCACCCAGCGCGGGTTGCCGAGCGAGGTGACGAAGAAGCGGACCCCCTCTTCGAGGGAGATGTCGATCCACTGCTCCATCCGCTCGCGGTAGCGCGCCGACGACTGCTCGATGAGCGCGTTCATCCCGATCGGCTTCTGCGTGAGGGTGCGGATGTAGCGCAGCCCCTCGCGGTAGTCGTGGCCGTGCACGTAGGTGAGCGAGATCGGCTGCACGATCCCGATCGCCCCCGCCTCGCTCACCGCGGCCACCAGCTCCGGGTTGCTGCACGGGTACATCGCCCCGCAGATCAGGGGGACGCGGATCCCCACCTGGCGGGAGAAGGGAGTGTCGAGCGACGCCTTCATGGTTGCGGGGGGGAGAGCTTCCAGGTGGCCGTCGCCCGCGCCACGACGTCGCCCGCGGAATCGGTGATGATCGCCTCGATCGACTCCTCGCGCTCGATGGTGACCGGCGCGATCGCGCACCGGCACTCGGCGACCAGGGTGCCCCGCGCCTTCTTCAGGTACTCCATGGACAGGCCCGTGACGATCCCGCGCACCCCCACCGGCAGTGCCGCGATCATCGCGGTGCCGCTCGCCACCTCGGCGAGGTTCATCAGCGCCACCGCGTGCACCGAGTTGAGGTGGTTGCGCACCTTCCGCCGGTCGCGCAGCCGCCAGCGCGCGTATCCCGGCTTCAGTTCCTCGACGCGGGCGCCCATCGTGCCGGTGTAGGGCGCGAGCTGGCCGAGGAAGACGCTGAACATCCATCGGCCGCCGGGGAGCCGCGAGAGGCGGTTCCACCAGGCCATGAGCATCTGCGTGGGTGCGGCGTGCGTGCGGGGCATGGGGCGGAAGCTACCGCGTCGCCGGGTTTTCGCGACACCGATGTCATTCCGAGGGAGCGAAGCGACCGAGGAACCCTGGCAGCCCCCCGTCGTGGCCACGACTGGGGGGTGAGACGGTTCCTCGCGTTCGCTCGGAATGACGAGACAAAGGAAACGGGGCACCCGTGAAGGGTGCCCCGTCCGTCGTACTGGCCCAACGACCGAGTCTTACTGGATCGCCGGCAGGTTCGTGCCGTACTTCGCGTTGATCGCCTGGCGGAGGGCCTCGGCCACCAGCTTGTGCCCCTGATCGGCCGGGTGGATGCCGTCCAGCGAGATACAGGGCCCGAAGGGATTCCCCGCGCCCGTGGTGGGGTTCACCGCGGCGAGATTCGGATACGGGGGAATGCAGCCGCCGGCCTGGCGCTGCGCCTCGAGCGTGGGATTGGGATCCCAGTAGGCGAAGCCCGCCGCGTCCGCCGCGGACTTGATCTTGGCATTGTACGCGTCGACCGCCGCCTTGATGGCCGCCTGGTCCTGTGCGTCGAGCACATAGGCTTCCCCATACGGGGGCGCCGCCGCCGCAGTGGACTTGTCGCACGAGATCACCGCCGGATGCGCCCCTGCCTTGATCGCGGAGATGATCTGGAAGGAAATCAGCGACGTGCTCGTGGGCGAGCAGGTGACCGGGTGCGGGGTGATCGCCTTGCCCGCGAGCGCCGAAAGCCCCGCAACGTACTGCGGGCTGAAGAGGAGCTGTGCCGGGATGAAGTGCGGGATGTTCGCCACCTGCACCACGCCGATCAGCACCCCCTTGATCCCCGGGGCGCCGGCGGTGAGCTCCGACATCAGCTTGTCGAAGTTCGTGTTGAACGTCGCCACCGGCGTGATCCCCGGCGTGACGTTCGGCACGGCGTACGTGAAACCGCTCACCGCGGCGCTGAGCACGTCGTTGTTCCCGATCCACACCGTGGCAAAGGTGGGGTCGGCCATCAGGGCGCGCTGCACCTGCGTCCGGCCGCCGAGCACCAGGTTCGTGAGCATGTTCGACGCGGCCGTCGAGGTGGACGTCGGGTCGAGCGAGGTGGCCCCCGGCACGGCGACGTTGTTCAGCACGTCCGTGACGTAGGCCGGATTGCGCAGGTTGCAGGTGGTGGACGTGAAGTTCACCCCGTTCGACGAGCCGCGGGAGCCTGCCAGGTTCACGAGCGGCGGGGGGCAGCCGGGCGCCATCACGATCGGCATGGCGAAGCGGGTCTCCATTGCCTGCGCCAGCAGGTTCGCGTACGACGCCCGCTGGGTCGCTTCGCTGATCCCGCCGGCCTGGTAGCCCGCGGTGATGCTGTTCCCCAGCGCCACGTAGCTGGCGAAGAGGTCGTTCCTCGGCGTGGTGCCGAACACCTTGGCGTCCGTCGAGCAGGCCGTGATCCCCGCGACGATCGCGAGGGCGGCAGCGCCGCGGACGAGATTGGTCACACGAGACATCCGTGAATCTCCCTGTCGCGAGTCAGTAGGTGGCCTTGATGCTGAGCGAGAGGATGTTCGCGTTCAGCGTGTACCAGCCGGTGTTGAGCTGCGCCGCGGTCGAGGTGCGGTCGGCACGCTCGCCGATGCGGCCGCGCGAGCCCCAGACGCCCACGTGGGCGAAGGCCGCGTCCATGGTCCACCGCGTCGTGAGGGGCACGCCGGCGCCCATGTTGAACGTCCAGCGATCCTGCTCCGGAAGCAGTGGCGTGACCGTCTCGGGGGGCGCGGCACTCGAGGCCACCGTGCCGCCCAGGCGGGCGCCCCAGCCGTTGCTCCACTGGCGGTTCACGCCCACGCGCAGGGTGGAGGAATTGTTGTAGTCCTCGATGAGCGCGCGGCTGTTGCCCTTGGCGCCCCCCTCGAAGTTCACCGGAAGGTTCTTGAACGACTTCCACCCGAGCCAGGCGTACTCCACCGACAGGTCCGCGCCCATTGGCGTGGTGTACGTGAACCCGACCTGCGCCTGCTGCGGGTGGGTGAGCTGGGTATTGATCCCCTGCGCGGTGAGCGCGCCGCTGCCGGTGAACTGCCCGGCGACCAGTGCGTCGACCGGCGTTCCCTTCGGGATCGCCGGCGGGCCCGACGGGTTCGCCGGGTTGGGGACGTCGGCCGCGATCGTGAGGCCGGTGGGGGTCTGCGTGAACTCCGCGTCGCCGGCATAGTTGAAGGTCACCTTGGACAGGTACCGGGCGCCGAACTGCCAGCGATCGCTCAGCCGGCCCTGGACGCCGAGGTTGTAACCCCAGCTCCACGCGTCCGCGGTGGCGGCGACGCGGGCGAACTCGGTGCCACGGGCAATCCCCAGCTGTGCGAAGGTCGGTGCCCCCTGGGCGCTGGACGTCGCGACGGTCGACAGGTCGAGCGCCTGCTTCAGCTCGAGCGAGGAGTGCGCGATGATCGGGCCGCCGCCGATCGCCCACTTGTCGTTGATGCGGAAGGCGAGGTTCGGCTGCGCGTAGATCGTGGCGATCGAGGCCTTGAGCGCCGAGAAGCGCCCGGGGAAGTCGTCCCCCCACTGCGAGGTGAGGCCGTACGGGACGTACACGCCGATGCCGTAGGCGACGCGGCTCGTGGGCGCGCGATGCGTCCAGAAGAGGTGCGGCGGGTACTCCGTGGGGATCTGCCCCTTGTAGACGCGGCGCGTGGTGTCCTGCGTGAAGTCGCCGTTCACCTTGATCGACGCGACGCCCACGAGGCCCATGTTGCCGGTCGTCATCGCCGACGCGGCGGGGTTCCAGTAGACCGACGACGCGTCCTGGCAGGGCGCGCTCGTGTTGGCGAAACCGCGCCCGATGGCGCACGATCCGATCTCGTTCAGTCCGTACCCCTGCGCATGCGCCGCGGCAGGGGCCGCGAGGGCGGCGAGTGCCACGACCAGGTAGCGTGCACCTCGGTGCAACGTCATGTCCTTCCTCCAGTTGGCGGGCGGCGCGGTCTGCGCCCGGTAGTCCATGGGGAAACAGCAGGACGAATATACCACACCGGTGTCGGGTTTCCGCCAGAGCCGCGCGCGTGACCCGGTGTCGGCCAATTGCTTACAAGTCGCCGCGCCGGAATGGCGGCCGGGGGTGGCACGGAAATGGCGCGCCCCTTCACCAATCCATTACATGCACGGGGGAGCGATGAGCGCGAGCGCCGCGGCGGGAGGGCTGGAGGTCACGGGCAACCAGGTGGCGGGGGGCGACCGGGTGCTCACGCCGGAGGCGCTGGCCTTCGTCGCCCGGCTGCACGAGCAGTTCGCCCCCCGGCGCCGTGAGCTGCTCGCGCAGCGCGAGGCGCGCCATGCCCGGATCGCCGCCGGCGAGACCCTCGGCTTCCTCCCGGAGACGCGCGAGGTCCGCGAGTCCGCCTGGCAAGTGGCACCCGCACCCGCGGATCTCGATGACCGCCGGGTCGAGATCACCGGCCCGGTCGACCGGAAGATGATGATCAACGCCCTGAACTCGGGGGCGAAGGTCTTCATGGCCGACCTGGAGGACGCGACCTCCCCCACCTGGGAGAACGCCATCGGGGGCCAGGCGAACCTCATGGATGCCGTGCGTCGCGAGCTCGCCTTCGAGTCGCCCGAGGGGAAGCGCTACGAGCTGGCCCCCACCCTCGCCACCCTCGTGGTGCGCCCCCGCGGCTGGCACCTCCCCGAGGCCCACATCCGCTGGCAGGGGGAGAGTGCCTCCGGGTCGCTGGTGGACTTCGGCCTGTATTTCTTCCACAACGCCCGGGAGCTGATCGCGCGAGGGACGGGGCCGTACTTCTACCTGCCCAAGATCGAGAGCCACCTCGAGGCACGTCTCTGGAACGACGTCTTCACCTTCGCCCAGCGCGAGCTGGGGATCCCGCACGGGACCGTACGGGCGACGGTGCTGATCGAGACGATCCTCGCCGCCTTCGAGATGGACGAGATCCTGTACGAGCTGCGCGACCATGCCGCGGGGCTGAACGCCGGCCGGTGGGATTACCTCTTCTCGCTCATCAAGACCTTCCGCGCCCGTCCGGACTTTCCCGCCCTCCCCGACCGGGGGCAGCTCACCATGGGCGTCCCCTTCATGCGCGCGTACGCGGAGCTGCTGGTGCGCACCTGCCACCAGCGGGGGGCGCACGCCATCGGGGGGATGGCCGCCTACATCCCCAGCCGGAAGGACGCCGAGGTAAACGAGCGCGCGCTGGCGAAGGTGCGGGAGGACAAGGAGCGGGAGTCGTCGCAGGGGTTCGACGGCACCTGGGTGGCGCATCCCGACCTGGTCCCGGTGGCGCGCGACGTCTTCGACCGGGTGCTGGGGAAGCGCCACAACCAGAAGGACCGGCTCCGCGAGGACGTGGTCCCCGACGCCGCGAAGCTCCTCGACCTGCGGGTGGAGGGGGGGCAGGTCACCGGCGAGGGGGTGCGGCTCAACGTGGACGTGGCGCTCCAGTACATCGCCGCCTGGCTCGCGGGCCAGGGGGCAGTGGCGATCCACAACCTCATGGAGGATGCGGCCACGGCGGAGATCTCCCGCACGCAGCTCTGGCAGTGGGTGCACCGGGGGGCGGCGCTGGCGGACGGTGGCACGGTGAGTGCCCAGATGTACCGCGAGGTCCGGGACCGGGAGCTCGCGTCGCTGAAGGGCGGGGGAGGAGTGCCGGGGCGCTACGACGAGGCGGCGGCGCTGCTCGACCAGCTCGTGCTGGGGGAGTACGAGGAGTTCCTCACGGTCCCGGGCTACCAGCGGCTCACCGCCGCCGGCAGCTGACCCGTTCATGCGAGAGGGGGGTGTGCGATGGCATCGGGCAATGGCGGGGGAGAGGCGGGGGAGCTGAAGGCGCGGTGGACGTCGGAGCCGCGCTGGCGGGGGATCACCCGTCCGTACAGCGCGGAGGACGTGCTCAGGCTTCGCGGCTCGGTGAAGATCGAGCAGACGCTCGCGCGCCGCGGCGCCGAGCGGTTGCGCGAGCTGCTGGCGACGCAGGACTTCGTCCGCACCTTCGGCGCCCTCACCGGCGCGCAGGCCGTGCAGATGGCGCGCGCCGGGCTCCAGGCAATCTACCTGAGCGGCTGGCAGGTGGCGGCCGACGCGAACCTCGCGGGGCAGACCTATCCCGACCAGTCGCTCTATCCGAGCAACTCGGTCCCCGCGGTGGTGCGCCGGCTGAACAACGCCCTGCTGCGCGCCGACCAGGTGGAATGGAGCGAGGGGAAGCACGACCGCGACTGGCTGCTCCCGATCATGGCCGACGCGGAGGCCGGCTTCGGCGGGCCGCTGCACGCCTTCGAGCTGATGAAGGGGATGATCGAGGCCGGGGCCGCCGGGGTGCACTTCGAGGACCAGCTCGCGGCGGAGAAGAAGTGCGGGCACATGGGGGGGAAGGTGCTGGTGCCCACGGGGCACTTCATCCGCTCGCTGATCGCCGCGCGCCTCGCCGCCGACGTGTACGACGTGCCCACGCTCATCGTGGCGCGCACCGACGCCCTCGCGGCGAACCTGATCACCTCCGACATCGACGATCGCGACAAGCCCTTCCTCACCGGCGACCGAACCCTCGAGGGGTACTTCACGGTGAAGGGGGGGATGGACCCCGTGCTGGCGCGCGCGCACGCCTACGCGCCCTACGCCGACCTGCTCTGGTGCGAGACGGGGAAGCCCGACCTGGAGGAGGCGAAGCGCTTCGCCGACGGGGTGCACGAGAAGTTCCCGGGGAAGCCCCTCGCGTACAACTGCTCCCCCTCGTTCAACTGGTCGAAGAACCTCGACGCGCACACGATCGCGAAGTTCCAGCGCGAGCTCTCGGCGATGGGGTACAGGTTCCAGTTCATCACGCTGGCCGGGTGGCACCTCATCAACTACCACACCTTCGACCTGGCGCAGGCCTACGCGAAGGAGGGGATGACCGCCTACGTGGCGCTGCAGAACCGCGAGTTCGCCGCGGAGCAGGCGGGGTACACGGCCACGAAGCACCAGCGCGAGGCGGGGACGGGGTACTTCGACGAGCTGCTGCTCACGATCATGGGCGGCGTGGCGGCGACGGCGGCGCTCGCGGGGTCGACGGAAGCCGAGCAGTTTCACTGATGTCATCCTGACCGCAGCGAAGGATCTGGCCCAGCCGCACCGTGGCCAGATCCTTCGCTGCGCTCAGGATGACATCAGGGCTGCACGGCACTCCCGAGATAGAACCGCGTCTTTTTCTCTTCCACGCTGCGTCCCACCCCCACCTGCAGCTGCACCGCCGGCAGGGCCACGAGGGAGAACGCCGGCACGCTGAGCCGCGCCTCCACGCCGTATACCCGCCGCCACACCGCGTACCGTTCCGTGGGTTGGAGCGCGACCCCCGCGTAGTACGGCTCGAGGATCCCGAGCTGCGCCCCCACGCGGTACTGCACGGCGGAGCGCGCGCTGAGGAGGAAGGTGGGGATGGCGGGGTGGAAGAACTGCTGCGGGAGGAGCGCCTCGTGCACCACCAGCGGCCGCGTCCCCCCGATGCTGAACGCCTCGAAGGGGGCGCCGTGCATCGTGCCGCCGCGCACCTCGGCGATCACTCGCGGGAGCACCGGCGCCTTCCCGCCAAGGGTGAGCGACCCGGTGAGTCGCTGGAAGTCCTCCGCGGTGCGCCCCACGTCTCCCTGCGTGCGCAGCGTGGCGAGCGTCGCCCATTCGCCGCGCGACCAGCGATGGTCGAGTACTGCCACGAGCGACCCCATCGCGCGGCTCGTCGCGGGATCCCACACGCGAATCGTGGTGTCCTCTCCGACGTTGTTCGCCGGATAGGTGCGCCCCGTCCGCACGCGGCCCACCGATCCAAGCGCGGTCACGCTCCACGAAGGACTCCGCGCGTCGCTCACGCGCGCGGAGACGAGGCCCCCCGAGAGGCGGGTGAGCACCCGCGCCTCCCGCTCCGCCGCAAACCCCTCGGCGCGGAGCTCCGGCCGGAACCCGCGATACACCGCGGCGAGCCGAGCCCCGCGCCACGCACCGGGGCTGCCCACGGCGCCGGTGAGCGTCGCGCCGAGGCGGCCGATCGGGTCGGTGGTGGTGATCGCGAGAGCCCCCGCACTCCCGCTCGCGCCGGTGTTACCGAGCGGGAGCCAGCTCCACTGTCGCGGCCCCACGCCGTAGCTGCGCGAAGCGCCCACCCAAGTCTCCGCGAGCGTCGCCGCGGGGAAGGGCGCGCGCGTCGGCACGGCGGGAGCGAGCGAAGCGGGAAGCGCGGGCAAGGCGAGCGACGCGCCCGTATCGGCGGCGAGGCGACGCAGGTCGAGCCCGCGCGCGTGCAGCGACAGGAACCACACCGAGCCGTCAGCAGGGTTCTGCACCGGGGCGACCGCGGCGCCGGTCACGCGGGTAAGGGTCGAGGGCGAGCCCCCGTCGAGCGGGATGCGCTCGAGGTTGGCGATCCCGCCGCGCTCGGAGGTGACGAGCAGCGCGCGACCGGAATCGGCGAACACGGGGTCGTAGCGATGCGCGCCATCGTCCGCGTCGACCACGCGAGGCGCGCGGCCGGCGGTGTCGGAGAGCGCCACCCGCCACCGTCCGTCGCGCAGCATCGCCACCACCACGCGCGCGCCGTCGGGGGCGAAGCGCGGGTGCTGGTACACGCGCGCCGCGTCACCGGCGAGCAGGGTGCGCACCGCACCGCTCGCGAGCTCCACCATCACGGCGTCGCAGCTCCCGTCCGTGCAGCGCGTGGCGACGGCCCGTCGTCCATCGGGGGACGGGTCGGCCTGCTGCACGCCGGCGCCGTGCGTCACGCGTCGCACCCGGCCCGTCTTCCACTCCCACAGGTAGAGGTCCTGCCGCTGCGTGCCGTCGGCGCGCGGGGTGGAGCGGCTCACGAGGAGCTGCGTGCCCCCCGGCATCCAGCGCGGCTCGTCGAAGGCGAGCCCCTGGCGCGCGCGCAGCGTCGCGCGCGGTGTGCGCGGGGCGGGGAAGAACTGGCTGTCCGGCACGTCGAGGGGATCGCGCGCGAGCAGCTTCGCGCGGCGGGTGGCGCGCATCGTGTCGGGCGCCGCTGCCGCGGGGATCACCACGAGCCGGCGTGGCCCCGTGCCGCTGGCGAGGGAGAGCGCGACCAGCGTTCCATCGGGAGAGAGGGCGGGGTCGCCCGTGCCCCAGGCGAGCCGCTGCACCAGCTCCCCCGCGCGCCGGCCGCCGAGCGAGTCGATCGCGCCCTCGACCGCGAGGGCGTCGCGGGTGAGCTCCGCGGTGAATCGGCCGTAGAGCGCCTCCGGCGTGCGTCCGTACACCCCCGCGAACGCCTGCGGGAAGCCGCGGTCGACACGCGCGCTCATGCGTCGCCACAGGTGCACGAGGCTCGAGTCGCCGCCGCGCCGCGCGAGCCACTCGAGGTAGGCGGAGCCGCCGAGGTAGGCGAGGCTCCCCCCCAGGTACGCGCCGGAGGCGCTGAGCTGCGGATAGGTGGGGAGCGCCCCCTCGATCGCCCACTGCCGCAGGATCGCGGCGCGGTAGGCGCCGTAGGGGCGACCGAGCCCGGTGAGGCGCCCCTCCACGTAGGTAGCGTACCCCTCGATCACCCAGCGCGGCGACTTCTGCGCGACGGGCCCCACCGGGCGCGGGGCGAGCGACCAGAGGAGACGCACCGCGGGGTTGCGCGAGGGCACCGTGAGGTGCGCGAGGTGCGTGAACTCGTGGATCGTGAGCAGCGCCGACCAGTCGCCGTAGTTCCCGATCGCGCTCCGCGGTGAGGGAGCGATGGGCCAGAGCACCATCATCGGGAAGTCGAGCATCGGCCACGCGCTGCCGTTGGCCTGCCCGTACGGGTCGTGCACCACCACCTGCACCTTCCCCGCGGGCACGTGCCCCACCGCGCCCAGCACCTCGACCCGCACCGCCTCCAGCCGCGCCGCGGCGTGGCGGGCCCACGGCTCCAGCTCCCGCGGGGCGTGCACCTGGAAGTGCGCCGTCTCGATCGTGCGCCAGTCGGCCCAGGGCTGGAAGGGGAACTGGGCGCGCGCCGTGCCGAGGGGCAGGGCCACGAGGGCGAGGATTACGAGGAATCGGATTCCGGGCATCGCCATGTTCACCGATCGAGTTCGATTTTCGGATACGTCAATGAGCGCGCGCCTGGAGGGGTCGCTCAGGCCGATACTGCCGGACACGGAAAGGCACAGGTGCGGCTGCGCCGCACACCACAGAAAGGCACTGAAAAAATCCGCGAGCGGTTGGGGTCCACCCGGCACGTCCCTGGAATGAATTCACCAGGACATGGCATCTGCCTGGCGCGGCGCGATCACCCGGATGCCGCGACCCCAACAACCTTCCATGGGCCGGTACGCGGAGCCCTCCACGCCCCACGGAGCATCCTGTGCGTTTCTGTGTCGTGCGGCGCAGCCGCACCTGTGCGTTTCAGTGTCCGGCAGTATCGGTCTGAGGGGCCCGGCCACTACCGCGTCGCGCGAAGATGCCTCGCTCGCGCTGCCCGCTCGGCATGACAAGGACGGAAGCGTCGCCCGCTCGGCATGACATGAGGAAAAGAAAATGGGACGAACCCGAGGGCCCGTCCCATCATGATGCATCCGGAATCGAAAAGCGGCGACTCAGTCCCGCTCGGGCTTCGGCGCCTTCCCCCGGTTCATCTTGTCCTTCAGCCAGGTGGCCGGCATGACGAAGAGCGGGGTGAGGAAGAGCCCGAGGAGGGAGTTCAGCCAGATCAGCGCGATGTAGAAGCAGATCAGGCCGATCCCGACCCAGAGGGTGCCGAGTGGTCCGTGAGTTTCCAAGGGGTCGCTCCAGAAAAGGTCGGGGTGAACCGCCTGTAGTATAGTCCCCCACCGCTATACTTCCAGTGTGCCGCCGGCCGAAACCAGGGTGGAGCGCGCGCTCCGCGCGTGGCTGCGCGATGGGGCGGGGGACGACGCCCCCCTCCTCCTCGCCGTGTCGGGGGGGCTCGACTCGATCGTGCTCCTCGACGCCCTCGCGCGCGTCGCTCCCGGTCGCGTCGCCGGCGTCGCCACCTTCGATCACGGCACCGGGGAGGCGGCCCGGCGCGCGGCGGCACACGTCGCCCGGGAAGCGGCGGCGCGCGGACTCCCCCTGGTGACCGGCGCCGCGCCGGCCGAGCCCGGGGTCGCCGGCGAGGCCGCCTGGC
>DASWVQ010000340.1:0-2430 GCA_036401195.1 Gemmatimonadaceae bacterium | reverse complement strand
GCGAGCCCGCGCTGGACGATGCAGCAGCTCGCGGCGCAGGGGCGCACCGCGGGCGAGGTGGCGGCCGCGATCGCCGCGCTCGAGGTGCGGCCGGTGCTCACCGCGCATCCCACGGAATCCACCCGGCGCACCCTGCTCGCGCTGCAGGCGCGGGTGGCCGACCTGCTCCTGCGGCGGGAGCACGCCACGGCGGGGGAGCGGCGCGCCATCGAGGATGCGCTGGGCGCCGAGGTGGAGCTGCTCTGGCTCACCAGCGAGGTGCGGCGCGACCGGCCCACGGTGCGCGACGAGGTGAGCTCCGTGCTCTGGTACCTGGAGACGCGCTTCCTCGACGCGGCGGCGCGCGCGCACGGCGCCCTCCTCCGCGCGTACGAGGAGAGCTTCGGCGAGCTCCCGGAACCACTGCGCGTGGGCGCCCCGCTGCAGCTCGGGAGCTGGGTGGCCGGGGACCGCGACGGCAATCCCTTCGTCACCCCGGAGGCGACGCTCGCCGCCTCGCGCCGCGCCGCACACCTGGTGCTCGGCCGGTATCGCGAGGCCGTGCTCGCCCTCGTGGAGCAGCTGTCGGTGGCGGCGCACATCGCCCCGCCCCCGGAGGCGCTGCGCGCCTCGCTCGCGCGCGACCGCGAGCACCTGCCCGAGGTGTGGCGCGCGAACGAGAAGCGCGACGCCGACGAGCTGCTCCGGCTCAAGCTCACCTTCGTCGCCGCGCGACTCGAGGCTACCCGGCGGCTCATCGCCGCGCGCGACGCGGGGCGCGTGGCGGAGGAGCCGGCGGCGTATCCCGGGCCGCACGCACTCCTCGACGACCTGGGCCTCGTGCGCGAGGCGCTGGTGTCGGCCGGGGCGATGGAGGCCTGCCGCACCGCGCTCGACCCCTTCGTCGCCCTCGTGCACGCGCACGGCTTCCACGGCTACCGGCTCGACATCCGTGACCACGCCGACGTGCTCGCCCACGCGGTGCGCGAGCTCGCGGAGGCGGCGGGCATCGGCGCGCTGGACGGCGCGGCGCTCCGGCGCGAGCTGTCGGGCCGTCGCCCCCTCGCCGCCGCGCACGTGGCGCTCGGCGAGGTGGCCACGCGTGCCCTCGACACCATGCGCGTCATGCGCACCGTGCAGGACGAGCTGGGCCCCGAGGCCGCCTCCACCTGCATCGTGTCCATGGCCACCTGCCCCGAAGACCTGCTGCGCGTGCTCCTGCTCGCGCGCGAAGCAGGGCTGGTGGACCTCGCCGGCGAGGCGCCGCGCTCGCGCCTCGACGTGGTCCCCCTCTTCGAGACGCTCGACGACCTCGAGCACGCCCCCGCCGTGGTGCGCGCCCTCGCCGGGGACCCGGTGTACGCACGGCAGCTCGACGCGCGCGGGCGCCGGCAGGAGGTGATGATCGGCTACTCCGACTCGAGCAAGGACGCGGGGATGCTCGCCTCCTCGTGGGGGCTGTACCGCGCGCAGGAGGCCCTCGCCGAGGTCGCGCGCGAGCACGACCTCGCGCTCCGCCTCTTCCACGGGCGCGGCGGGAGCGTGGGGCGTGGCGGCGGCTCTCCCGTCCATCGCGCGCTGGCGGCGCTCCCCCCCGGCACCGTGCACGGTCGCATCAAGATCACCGAGCAGGGGGAGATCATCTCGCAGCAGTTCGGCCTCGTGCCGATCGCCGAGCGCACCCTGGAGGTGACGATCTCCGGCACGTTGCTCCACGCCTTCAGCGACTGGCGGGAACAGGTCGCGCCCGGCACGGAGGCGCGCTTCCGCGCGGCCATGGACGAGCTCTCGGCGCGCTCGCTCGCGACCTACCGCGGCCTGGTGCACGAGCGCGAGGCGGTGTTCGGCCTCTTCCTCCAGGCGACGCCGGTGTCGGAGCTCGCCGGCGCGCGCTTCGGGTCGCGCCCCGCCTACCGGCCCGGCGCGCAGAAGGGGATCGAGGGCATCCGCGCCATCCCCTGGCAGTTCGGCTGGACGCAGGTCCGGCTGATGCTCCCCGCCTGGCTCGGCGTCGGCTCGGCGCTCGCGCAATTCGGTGCCGGGGCCGGCGGCGAGGCGCTGCTCGCGCAGATGGCCGCCGAGTGGCCCTTCTTCGACGACCTGCTCGGCAAGGTCGAGATGGTCTGTGCCAAGACCGACCTCGAGATCGCGCGCGCGTACGTGGCACGGCTCGGCGCCGACCAGGCGCTCCTCGCCGAGCTCGAGGCGGAGTTCCACCGCACGGTCGACTGGGTGCTGCGCATCCGGCGTCGCACCGAGCTGCTCGCCGACAACCGGGTCCTCCAGTCGTCGATCATGCTGCGGAATCCGTACGTGGATCCCCTCTCCCTCCTCCAGCTCGCGCTCCTCGGTCGCAAGCGCGCCGCGGGCGACGCTGCCGATCCCGTGGTGGACGAGGCGATCGCCTCCACGATCAGCGGGATCGCCCAGGGGCTGCGGAACACCGGCTGA
>DASWVQ010000339.1:0-2470 GCA_036401195.1 Gemmatimonadaceae bacterium | reverse complement strand
GGGGTGAAATGGGCCCGGAAGTGTTCAGTGGAGAGTGAACGCCAGTCGAGGTCGGGGCGGAGCTGGGCGTCGACGCGGCCGGGGGGCAGCAGGAGAGCCAGTCCCGCAATGAGTATCCAACTGACATGACGCAAATGAAGGAAATGAAGCGAGTCCGCCGGTGCGACACGGGGTGCTGAGCGCCAGGGAAGGATTCGCTTCATTCCTTTCATTTGCTTCATGGTGGTTGGGCAGTGCGATGGTGCCTGGGAAAGATCGTTCCCCAAGGAGTATTCAACTGACATGACGCAAACGAAGGGAATGAAGCGAGTCCGCCGGTGCGACACGGGGTGCTGAGCGCCAGGGAAGGATTCGCTTCATTCCTTTCATTTGCGTCATGGTGGTTGGGCAGTGCGATGCCGCCTGGGCCAGATCCTTCCCCCTCGCTGCGCTCGGGCTCAGGATGACGACAGGGCGGCGAAGTAGCGCTCGAGGCCCTCGAGGATGCCGCGGGCGTAGCGCTCCTGGCCCTCCCGGGTGCGGAGGAAGTTCTCCTGCGCGGGGTGCATGAGGTAGAGGCCCTCGGTGAGCACGCCGGGGAACCAGGGGGAGTTGCGCACCACCGCGAAGTTGGCCTTGTAGACCCCCTCATCGAGCAGCCCGATGTTCTCGGTGAGGCCGCGCTGCACCTCGCGGGCGAGCGGTTCCGAATGCTGGTGGAAGAAGTAGGTGCCGCTCCCGCGCGGGGCGAAGGGGTTGGCGCCATCCGGCAGCGCGTTCAGGTGCACGCTCACGAAGGCCTCGGCGCCCTGCTGCCTGGCGATCGTGGGACGGTCGCCGAGGGGGACGGCGTCCATCGAGGTGCGCGTCATGATCACCTTCGCGCCGCGCGCCACGAGCATGTCGCGCAGCCGCTCGCTCACCCAGAGGGCGGCCTGCGGCTCCCACAGCCCGGTGGGGCCGGTGGCGCCGGCCGGCGGGTGGCCCGGATCCACGGCGATGGTGCGGCCGCGGAGCGGATGGTCGGGGTCGATGCGCGGCACGTCGCGCACGCGCACCACGAGCGACCCGGGCTGCCACATCACCATGTAGCCGAAGGGAGCGCGGCGCAGGTTGATCGTGTACAGCGCGCGGTCGTTCGCCACCTGCTCCCACGACACGGTGCGCACCACGCGATCGGTGGGGCCGTACGACACCTGGTCGGTGTTGGCGCGCGTGTCGTACAGGGTGAGGAGGAGCGCGTCGGCGGTCTCCTCCACGAAGTAGGCGGGGCGCTCGGAGACGCGGATCACCACGTCGGTGAAGCCGGCGGCGGTGTCGGCGCGCAGGCGCACGTTGGAGGTCACGCGGCGCGGCGCCGCGCTCACCCCGGTCGCGATGGGCGCGTCGGCGGAGTCGACCCACACGTCGAGCATGGAATCGAGGCGCACGCGCGCGAAGCCCGGGGCGCGGCCGGCGAGCTGCGCGACGGTGCCGGGGAGGAGGAACCAGCGGTAGGTGCCGCCCGGGGTGGGACGGCCGACGACCATGCGGTCGGTGTCGGCGGGGGTGGGGGGGCCGCCGAGTTGGACGAACTGCGGGGCGGCGACCAGCGAGTCAGGCTGCACCGGGGCCAGGTCCTTCGGCTGCGCCTCAGGACGACTTCCAAGGCGCACCCGCCGCTCCTCGCGCGCCACGTCGGCGCCACGCGTCGCGACCAGCGCGTAGCGGAGCGTGTCCCCCGCCCCGCCCGGAGGCAGGGGGAGCCAGGCCAGGAAGGCGCCGTTCGGCGCGACCGGCACGCTCGCGCCATTGATGGTCAGCGTCGCCCGACCCGAGCCTACCGAGCCGAAGATGAAGTTCGAGTCGCTCGGCGTGCGCGCGGCGAGGCGGTAGTCCTGCGGCGGGTACACCACGCGGATCGCCAGCGCGCTGTCCACGAGGGGGATCGCCGGGAGCGCGGGGGCGACGCGTCGCCCCCCGCCCCCGCCGGCCTCACGCGCGGGGGCGGGGGCCGTGGAGGGGGCGCGCGTGCAGGCCGCGAGGAGCCCCGCGCTGAGCGCCGTGAGCGCAGTCACCCGGGGCAACCGCTGGAACCACCGTGATTTCATTCGCAACTCTCACCTCTCCCATTTCATTGACCATATTACGCGGCGGGGGGTATATTCGCCCCCGACGTTCTGCCCTTCCCCACTGGAGTCTCTCGCGTGACCTCTTGTGCCTTCTGCGGCCGGGACAACGACGCGGGCTCCCGCTTCTGCATCGACTGCGGAAAGCCCATCAATCCCAGCGCGGCACGAGCGGTCCCGTCGTATAACCCAGGCAGTGCCCCCGGCGGAATGGGGGGAGGGAATGCCGCACCCGCGCCCGCGTCGGCCTCCGTGCCGGCCCGGGCGGGGAGCAGCGGTGCAGCGGTCATGCCCGCCCCGGTGATTCCCGGCGCCGGCCACGCCCCGCTCGCTCCCCCGGCACCCGCCGCGGGGGCCCCGGGCGCCCCGGCACCGGCCGCGTC
>DASWVQ010000338.1:0-1661 GCA_036401195.1 Gemmatimonadaceae bacterium | reverse complement strand
CACCAGGGCGATCACCAGCCCCACCGGGAGCGGCTCCGAGAAGGTGACCGCGGCGTTGAAGAGCGGATTCCGGTACCGCTCGGCGAACGCTTCCATCTCCGCGCGCTTCGACGCGAGCACGGCCTCGCTCGCCCCGGCGGCCCGCGCATCCTCCAGCACGCGCGCCTGGTAGGTCTCCATGAAGTCCGGGACGAAGTTGAAGTAGATCACTTCCCAGGTGGCCACGTAGCACGCCGACGCCACGATGGCGATGAGCGCCCCTACGACGAAGGCCCGCCCGAAGCCGATGGACCCGCCGCGCACCGTGTCGCGGTACGACCGCACGCCGAAGTACACCAGGAGGAAGCCCAGCACCATCGCCGTGTAGCCGATGAGGGCGGCCACCCCGAGGTCGATGCGGTGCATGAAGGGCACGGTCAGCGCCAGCAGCACGGACAGGACGGCGCCCGAGAGCAGGCCGAAGGTGAGGACGATCTTCTTCATGGGGTCTCCCGATGGAATGGGGTGCACTGCCGGTTGGAGGGCCGCACGCTGGCCGCGGCCCGCCGTTCCCGCCATCACCCGAACGGGTGATTTCGCGCGCCCTGCCCGCGAATCACCCGATCAGGGGATCAATCCTGCCGATCTCGCGTGCTGCACCGCCTGCGTCCGGCGCCTCGCGCCAAGCTTCCCGAAGAGCCGCGACGCATGCGTCTTCACCGTGTTCTCGCTCACGTGGAGCCGGTCCGCGATCTCCCGCGTGCTCAGCCCGGCCGCGATGAGCTCGAGGATCTCCAGCTCGCGACCGGTGATCCCCAGCGCCTGCTGCCGGGCGCCATCCCGCTCGAAGGGGCGCGCCAGGGGCACGGCGACTTCCCTCACCACCTCGCGCGACCGCGTGAGCCGGAACCCGAGCCCGATCCCCAGCGAGGCGAAGAGCAGCGCCACCAGCCCCCCATAGATCTCGAGGGAGTGCTCGAGCACGAGGTAGCGGTACTCGATGACGCGCAGGAACGCGATCAGCACCCCCCCGATCAGTCCCCAGCCGAGGACGGTGCGCCTCACCGGCACCGCCCCGCGGCGCGATCGAGCGCGTGGGCCTCGAAGGGAAGCATGATGATCGGAAGGGGGGGGACAGCCAGGACGGCGTGGGCGGGGGGCGGAGCGGATCGCCCCCCGCGGGCGACCTCCAACATGCGCAGTGGGCGGCGGCCTGCAAGCCACCCCCCTCCGTGCGCCGATCACCCCATCGTGCCCGAGCACCACGCCCCCCAGGTCCGCGCCGCAAATGAGCAGCTGCGCCGCCGTTCGTGGGCGCACCGTGACCCTTACGCCTGCTCCCCGGGCTTCCGCTCCACGCGCAGCTTCTCGTCGAAGCGCTGCTTCTCCCCGAGCCGCTCCAGTTCGAGGGCGACCGCGTCCACGGACTGCTGGAGGTACTCGATGCGCTCGTCGATCGCCGGGGTGCCGGCCGCCGCCTGCCGCCGGCGGGCGGCCGTGAGGAACCAGATCGCCGCCAGGCCGGGCACGAGGAGCGCCAGGTGCAGCGCCGCGTGCGGCCCTTCGCGCGCCGCGGCGGCGAAGCCGATCCCGAGAAGGTTCACCGCGGAGAAGATCGCCGCGGCGACGAGCCATGCCTTGTGATGCCGGATCATCGCGGTCCCCCGCTGGAGTAGGAGACC
>DASWVQ010000337.1:0-9820 GCA_036401195.1 Gemmatimonadaceae bacterium | reverse complement strand
CAGAGGGCCAGTCCATACAGCCACTGCAGCACCGCTCGCGAGCGTGTACCTCTCCTCATCGCAAACCTCTCGTTTGGGGGGATCCGGAACCGGGCTGCCGCCTGCAGGCGGGGGGGATCAGCCCGGGTGATGCGGGGCACCCGTATCCGGCGGCGGTGCCACCGGGGGAACGAGTGCCCGACTCTCGGGACTTCAAGCGGTCGTGAATGGAACAGCCTGAATCGTCTATACGTGTCGCGCCAGCTGGTGGGGGTCGCCGGCAGCAGGACACGCGAGCTTCGGATGGTGCGGTGAGGTCCTGCGATCGTGCGGTCCAACGGGAGACTGCGGAAATCGTCGGCGGGGTCGTCTCCGGGCCCGGCCGGGAAGTCGGCAATTCTGCCTCATCCTGTCGGGGAACGCAAGCGCCACTGTCCGGATTTCCGCTGCCGATTCAACTAGGGGACCCGGACAATGGGTCACATCCCATGTGACGGTGGGCTGACGAAAACAGATGTTACCGTAAAAAGCTGAACTCCCGTTCCTGGGCATCTGCCCGATTCATGGAGACGCATCGAATCGTCCCCCGCCGACGCGGCTGACGCGAAACATGACAGCGGTAACGGCGGATACCATTTCCGCCGTCATCCTGAGGCGAAGCCGAAGGTCCTGGCATTGGCGCTCCGACGCCGGATCCTTCGCTGCGCTCAGGATGACCCTCGTAGTCATCCTGAGGCGAAGCCGAAGGACCTGGCACTGGCGCGCCGGCGCCGGATCCTTCGCTGCGCTCAGGATGACCCTCGTAGTCATCCTGAGGCGAAGCCGAAGGACCTGGCACTGGCGCGCCGGCGCCGGATCCTTCGCGGCGCTCAGGATGACTTCCAGCCGCCCACCACGCACGAAGGGGCGCCCCGTGCACGGGGCGCCCCGTCGATAGTCCTGCAACCGCGTCGACTCAGGCCGCGCTCGCCTTCTCCGTCACCACGCGCACGGTGTCGTCCACCACCTGGAGGAAGCCTCCCTCCACGTGGAAGCGCTTCGCCGAGCCCTCAGCCCCCACCCGCAGCTCCCCCTTCCCGAGCAGGGTCAGCATCGGCGCGTGGCCGGTGAGGATCCCCACCTCCCCGTCGAAGGCCGGGGCCACCAGCGCCTCCGCCTGCCCCTCGAAGAGGATCGCTTCCGGCGAGATCACCGAGATCGTCAGCATGATCAGGCCTTCGCCATCCGCTCGGCCTCGGCGATCACGTCCTCGATCGCCCCCGCCATGAAAAACGCCTGCTCGGGGAGGTTGTCCACCTCGCCGTCCACGATCTTCTGCACCGACCGCACGGTGTCCTCGAGCTTCACGTACTTCCCCTCGCGCCCGGTGAACTGCTGCGCCACCGCGAACGGCTGCGACATGAAGCGCTGGATGCGGCGGGCACGGCCCACCACGCGCTTGTCGTCCTCGGAGAGCTCGTCCATCCCGAGGATGGCGATGATGTCCTGGAGCTCCTTGTAGCGCTGGAGGATGCGCTGCGCCCCGGTGGCGGCGCGGTAGTGCGCCTCGCCCACGAACTGCGGGTCCAGGATGCGCGAGCCCGACGCGAGCGGGTCCACGGCGGGGTAGATGCCGAGCTCCGTGATCGCGCGCGAGAGCACGACCGTCGCGTCCAGGTGGGCGAACGCCGTCGCCGGCGCGGGGTCGGTGAGGTCGTCGGCGGGCACGTAGATCGCCTGCACCGAGGTGATCGACCCCGACTTCGTGGAGGTGATGCGCTCCTGCAGCTCGCCCATCTCGGTGGCCAGCGTGGGCTGGTAGCCCACGGCGCTCGGCATGCGGCCGAGGAGCGCCGACACTTCGGAACCCGCCTGCGTGAAGCGGAAGATGTTGTCGATGAACACCAGCACGTCCGCGCCCTCGGTGTCGCGGAAGTACTCCGCGACGGTGAGGCCGGAGAGGCCCACGCGGAGGCGCGCGCCCGGCGGCTCGTTCATCTGCCCGTAGATCAGCGCCACCTTGTCGAGGATCCCCGCCTCCTTGAACTCGAGGTAGAGGTCGTTCCCCTCGCGGGTGCGCTCGCCCACGCCGCAGAACACCGACTTGCCGCCGTGGCCCTTCGCCACGTTGTTGATCAGCTCCTGGATGACGACGGTCTTGCCCACGCCGGCGCCGCCGAAGAGGCCGATCTTGCCGCCCTTCACGAAGGGGGCGATGAGGTCGATGACCTTGATCCCCGTCTCGAAGATCTCCGTCTTCGGCTCGAGGTTCACGAAGTCGGGGCGCTTGCGGTGGATCGGCCAGCGCGGCGTGTCCGCCGGGATCGGGGCGCCGTTGTCCACCGGGTCGCCGACGACGTTGAGGATGCGGCCGAGCGGCGCGTTGCCGACGGGCACCGAGATGGCGGCGCCGGTGTCGACGATCTCCATGCCGCGCATCACGCCGTCGGTGGTGGACATGGCGACGGCGCGCACCTGGTTGCGGCCGATGTGCTGCTGCACCTCGGCGATCAGGTGGATGCGGTCGCCCGACTCGCTCGTGCCGCTGAGCTCGAGGGCGTTGTAGATCTCGGGCAGCGCCTCGGCGTCGAACTCGACGTCGAGCACCGGGCCAATGACCTGGACGACGCGTCCGATGGTCTTCGTGGGGAGAGCGGTAGCAGCCATTGTAGTGACCCTGGGATCAGCCCTGGAGTGCCGCAGCGCCGCCGACGATCTCGGCGATCTCCTGCGTGATGTTCGCCTGGCGGGCGCGGTTGTACGTGCGCGACAGGACCTTCAGCATCTCGGACGCATTGTCCGTGGCGTTCTTCATCGCGGTCCGCTGGGCGCTGTAGAAGCCCGCGGTGGTCTCGACGAGCGCGCGGTAGACCGCGTTGCGCACGTACGAGGGGAGGAGCTCGCCGAGGATGGCCTCGGCGTTCGGGTAGAGCAGGTACTCGCGCTGCGTGCTCCCCTTCACGGCCGCGGGGGGCTCGATGGGGAGGATCCGCTGCGCATGCGGCGGGGTGGAGAGCGCGGAGCGGAACTGCGCATACACCACGTACACGGCGTCGAGCGTGCCCGCCGCGAAGTCGGCCATGAGGGCGTCCACCAGCGACGCGGCCTCCGCCGCCGTGGGACGGTCGCCGATGTCGGTGCGCTGCGACGCGAGGGCCCGGTTCACGTACTTGAAGTAGCCGATCCCCTTCCGCCCCGCCACGTGCAGGTCCACCTGCGTCCCCTCACGCTCGAGGCGCGCGACCAGGCTGCGCCCCTCCTTGATGAGGTTCGTGTTGAACGCGCCGGCGAGCCCGCGATTGCCGGTGATGAGCACCACCGCCGCGCGGCGCACCGTCTCCGGCTGGCGCAGCAGCGGGAAGCGCTCGGCGAGCCCCTCGGAGTACAGCGAGGAGATCACCTCCGCGAGCGCGCCCGCGTAGGGGCGCGCGGCCACCACGCGGTCCTGCGCCCGCTTCATCTTCGAGGTCGCCACCATCTCCATCGTCCGCGTGATCTTGCGGGTGTTCTCGACGGACTTGATGCGCCCCTTGAGTTCTCTGCCCTTGGCCATGTGGATTCCTCGTCACCCTGAGCGAAGCGAAGGGCCTGGCGCCGGCGCCAGGTGCTTCGCTTCGCTCAGCATGACCTCAGGTCTCGTTCCTGGACTTCTTGAACGCCGCGAGCCCCTGCTTCAGCGTCTCCTCCACGTCCTTCGAGAGCGCCTTCTCGGCGCGGAGCCGCTCGCCGACCTGCGGGTACTCGCGCGCCATGAACTCGTGGAAGCTCGCCTCCCACTCGCGCACCTTCGCCTGCGGCACCTCGTCGATGAACCCGTTGGTCACGGCATAGATGATCATCACCTGCTGCTCGACGGGCATCGGCTGGTACTGGCCCTGCTTCAGCACCTCCACCGTGCGGGCGCCGCGCTCGAGCTGGCGCTTGGTGGCCGCATCGAGGTCGGAAGCGAAGGCCGCGAAGGCCTCGAGCTCGCGGAACTGCGCCAGGTCGAGGCGGAGGCGCCCCGCCACGGAGCGCATGGCCTTGATCTGCGCCGAGCCGCCCACGCGCGACACCGAGATGCCCGCGTTGATGGCGGGGCGCTGGCCGGCGTAGAAGAGGTCGGCCTCGAGGAAGATCTGGCCGTCGGTGATCGAGATGACGTTCGTCGGGATGTAGGCCGACACGTCGCCGGCCTGCGTCTCGATGATCGGGAGCGCGGTGAGCGAGCCGCCCGGCGCGAAGATCATCTCGTTGTCCACCACCTCGGCATCCTCGCGCAGCTTCGCGGCGCGCTCGAGGAGGCGGGAGTGGAGGTAGAACACGTCGCCCGGGTACGCCTCGCGGCCCGGGGGCCGGCGGAGCACCAGGGAGAGCTGGCGATACGCGGCGGCCTGCTTCGAGAGGTCGTCGTAGACGCAGAGCGTCGGCTTCCCCTCGTGGTACATGAAGTACTCGGCCATCGCGCAGCCCGAGTAGGGGGCGATGTACTGCATCGGCGCCGGGTCGGAGGCGGAGGCGATGACGACGATGGTGTACTCCATCGCGCCGCTCTCGCGCAGGCGCTCCACCACGGAGGCCACGGTCGACGCCTTCTGGCCGATGGCGACGTAGACGCAGATGACGCCGGTGCCCTTCTGGTTGATGATCGTGTCGATCGCGACGGCGGTCTTGCCGGTGCCGCGGTCGCCGATGATCAGCTCGCGCTGGCCGCGGCCGATCGGGATCATCGCGTCGATCGCCTTGATGCCCGTCTGGAGGGGCTCCTTCACCGGCTGGCGGACGATGATGCCCGGGGCGGGCGACTCGACCTTGCGGGTCATGGTCGCGGCGATGTCGCCGAGGCCATCGACCGGGCGGCCCAGCGCGTCGACGACGCGGCCGATGAGGGCCGGCCCGACGGGGACCTCGAGCACGCGCGCGGTGCGGCGCACCTCGTCGCCTTCCTTGAGCTGGAGGTAATCCCCCAGCACCACGGCGCCGATGTTGTCCTCTTCCAGGTTGAGGGCGAGCGCGGTGACCCGGTTGCCGGTCTCGGAGGAGGTGATCTCGAGCATCTCGCCGGCCATGGCCTTGTTCAGGCCATAGATGCGCGCGATGCCGTCCTTCACCTCGAGGACGGTCCCAACCTCTTCGACATCGAGGGCGTGAAGGTCGGCCGCTTCGATCTCGCGGAGCAGGATGTCCTTGATCTCACCGGGGCGGAGCGTGGTTTCCGTGGCCATGTTGAATCGGGAAGGCAGCCGTGCGTGAAAAAACGTGGGTATAGCTTGTGAAATTTGTCACAAGCCACCGGAGAATGGAAGGGCCGGGGGACTGCGCAGTCCACCGCCCCTCCCCGCAACCGATCGGTGCCGCCCCGCCGCACCCCCCGGGCCATCTTCCCGCATGGCCTCGGGCATCCGTGATCTCCGCGTCTGGCAGGAAGCCGTCGCCCTCGCCGGTGAGGTGGTCCGCACCCTCCGCCCCGCCGCCCGCCGGGAAGTCGCTCCGATCATCACGCGCATCATGACGACAGCATTCGACGCTGCCGCCGCCATCGCCGATGGGTACGCCCGCCATGATCCCACCGAGCAGCGCCGGCGCTACGCCGCGGCCCGCCGGGAGCTCGTGAAGCTCGACACCGACCTCGCCGTCGCCCGCCTCGCCGACCTCCTCGGCGCGGCTCCCCACGCCGCCCTCACCGACCGGATCCAGGGGGTCCAGCGCATCCTCGCCGGCTACCTCGTCTACCTCGATCGCCAGCTCGAGCTCCCCCCGGGGGTGACCCGCCTCGTGCCCACCCAGGGGGCCGGGGGCCCGGGCGGCACCCTCATCCCGAGGGCCGACGTCACCAGTGTCTCCGGTGCGTCCCGGCTGGGCACCCCCGGGGGGTCCGCCACGGGGCTTCCCGGGACTGGCGGGGCCCCCGCCACTCTCGGCCCTCCCCCTCCCCCTCCCCCTCCCCCGCCCGCGCCCTCACCCGGCGCGGCTGCGCGAATGGCCGTTCGTGAATCGGTCGATCAGGTCGACGGTGCGTAGCCGCGCCAGCGCGCTGGGGCGCGTCCCCACCACCCGCTGCGCGGTGCTCGAGAGGTGCGACGCCGACGCGAACTCGAGCACCCGCGCCACGTCGCGCACGTCGTGCCCCGGGTTCTTCGACAGCTCGGCGGCCGCGATCAGCCGCACCAGGTCGATCACCCGCTTCAGGTTGGCGCCCCCCTCCGCGGCGAAGCTCCGGCTCAGGTGCTCGCGGCTCACCGCCAGGCGGCTGGCGAGGAAGGCGGTGCGCACCGGCCGGCCGGCGTGCGCCACGATGGCGCTCCAGGCGCCGCGCTGGAGGGGGGCATCGAGCCCCAGCGACGCGGGGGGCTCGACGAGCGCCCGCGCGAAGCGCGCGGTGAAGCTGGCGGGGAGCACCAGGTCGCGCATCACGGGATCGTCGATCCCCTCGGCGAGGACGTCGGCGAACCCCAGCGCGGCGCACTGGGCCACCGCGCCCCCTTCGGCGACGCGCAGCGGGAGGAGGCCGAAGAAGGGCACGCTGGGGTAGTCGCGTGCCAGCGCCGCCGCCTTCCACTGGTCCTCGGCGGCGGCGGCGACGTCGACGATCGCCGCGTCCACGAGGGTGTCGCCGAACGCCTTCGCGAATTCCTCCGGCCCCCGCGCCACGAGCAGGCGGGCCCGCCGGCGGGGGAAGGCGTGCTTCACCAGCGCGCGCGCACGCTCGCGCGCCACGCAGGCGAGGATCGTCGGGACGGGCGCCGCCGCCGCGGCCGGGGTGGCGCTCATGATGCCGCGCGCGCCTCGCCCGTGATCATCGCCTGCGCGCGGCGCAGCACCTCGCGCGCGTTCGCGTACGACACGGCGCGCTCCGCCTCCTCGAAGGGGGCCCACCGGCAGGCGGTGATCCCCTCCGCGCGCTGCGGCTTCGTGGTGCTCTCCCCCGTCTCCATGAGGAAGAAGTGGCAGACCTTGTGGATCAGCCGTCCCCGGAAGCGGAAGTACCAGTCGATCGTCTCCACCTCGCCGCGCAGCTCGAGCGCGCCGAGCCCCGT
This sequence comes from Gemmatimonadaceae bacterium, assembly GCA_036401195.1. Taxonomy (GTDB): domain Bacteria; phylum Gemmatimonadota; class Gemmatimonadetes; order Gemmatimonadales; family Gemmatimonadaceae; genus JACDHQ01. Next base: position 2,846 of record DASWVQ010000337.1, on the reverse strand, counting down.
TTCCTCCTGCACCTCGCGCAGGGCGGCGGCGGCGGGCGCCTCCCCGTCCTCGAGGTGCCCCTTGGGGAACCCCCAGTTGCGATAGCTGTCGCGGATGAGGAGGAAGTGCGGCACCGGCGCCCCCCCGCTCCCCCGCGCGACGAGGCGATAGACCACGCCTCCGGCGGAGGTCTCCTGCCGGGCGCGGGCGCGCGCGCTCACCGCGTCGCGTCCCCGAGGAACGCCGAGTCGTCGAGGGTGGGGCGCCCTTCGATGAACTGGCGCACCACCGGGTCCTCCGAATGGCGGATCTCGTCGACCGTCCCCACCTGGCGCACCCGCCCCTCGTACAGCATCGCCATCCGGGTGCCGACGGTGTAGGCGCTGCGCATGTCGTGCGTGATCACGACCCCCGTGACGCCGAGCCGCTCTCGCATGCGCACCATGAGCTGGTCGATGGTGGCGCTGGTGACCGGGTCCAGCCCCGTGGTGGGCTCGTCGTAGAGCATGTACTTGGGACGCAGCGCGACGGCGCGCGCGATGCCTACGCGCTTGCGCATCCCGCCCGACAGCTCGGCGGGGAACTTCTCGGCCACGTCGGGGAGGTCGACGAGGTCGAGGGCGGTGTGCACCCGCTCGGCGATCTCCTGCTCGGTGAGCTCCCCCTGCTTGCGGAGCCCCATGGCGACGTTGTCGCCGATGGAGAAGGAATCGAAGAGCGCGGCGAACTGGAAGACGTAGCCGATGCGCGCGCGGAGCTTGTAGAGCTCGCGCCGGGGAAGCGCGGGGACCTCGAGGCCGTCGACCCACACCTCGCCGCTGTCGGGCTCGAGGAGCCCGACGATGTGCTTGATCGCCACCGACTTCCCGGTCCCGGAATAGCCGATGATGACCATCGTCTCCCCCTCCTCCACGTCGAGGGTGAAGCCATCCAGGACCCGCTTCGGTCCGAACGATTTGTGGAGGTCGACGAGCTTGATCACGTCACAAACCTAATGCGCCGCGGAGCCCGGGCGGGAGCCCTTGACGCGACGCCGGATCCCGCTCCGGGCGGCGCCTCGCGCCGTCCCATCGGCACTGACGATCGCAGCGGGTCGAGCGGATGGAGCGGAAACATCCACCGCGGTCGGTCGCGCCGACAACGGCTGGCACTGACATGAAGCACATGAAAGGAATGAAGCAAATCCCTCTACGGCGCAGGAGTTCCATCATCCGACTTAGGGATCGCTTCATTCCCCTCATTCGCTTCATGGTGGTTCCAGCCGTGGCAGGCGCGGCGAAACCATCCGCTCGATCCGCTGGATCCGCTGCGATCGTCAGTGCCGATGGGCCGGCGCGATGACGCAAGGAATGCAGAACGGCGCCCCCGTGGGAGCGCCGTTCGTGTCGTGCGGAGTCGTGCGGAGTCGTGCGTCGGGCTATGCGGCGAAGGAGCCGAGGGCGCGGCCCACGTCGCCTTCGCGGAGGCGCTTGAGGGCGCGGTCGCGGAGCTGGCGGACGCGCTCGCGGGTGACGCCGAGCATCGAGCCGATCTCCTCGAGGGTGTGCTCGCGGCCCCCCTCGAGCCCGAAGTACAGGCGGAGGACCTTTGCGTCGCGCGGCGGGAGCGTGTTCAGCGCCTGCTCGATCTCGTCGGTGAGGAAGCGGTTCATCGCCTCCTCTTCCGTGTCCGGCATCTCGTCGGCGACGAAGCGCTCGATGAGGGAGCGGTCACCCTCCGGGTCCATCGGCGCGTCGAGGCGCACGTCGCTCGTGTTGAGCGCGGCGAGCGACTGCACGACGTCGACCGAGAGGCCGGTGAGCTGCGAGAGCTCCTCGGGGGTGGGCTCGCGGTTGAGCTTCTGCCGGAGGATCTCCGACGCCTTGATGATGCGGGAGAGGTCGGCGGTGCGGTTCAGGGGAACGCGGACGGTGCGGCCCTGGCGGGCGAGCGCCGAGAGGATCGCCTGGCGGATCCACCACACCGCATAGGAGATGAACTTCACCCCCTGGTCGGGATCGAACTTCCGGGCGGCGGTGAGGAGGCCGACGTTGCCCTCGCCGATCAGGTCGATGAGGGGGAGGCCGCGGTTCTGGTACTTCTTGGCGACGGAGATGACGAAGCGCAGGTTGCGCTTGACGAGCTCCTGGAGCGCGTCCTGGTCGCCGGCGCGGATCTTACGGGCGAGCTCGATCTCCTCCGTCCCCTTGAGCAGGGGATAGGTGGAGACTTCATAGAGGTACTGGTCGAGAATGTCGCGCTCGGGTTCGTTCGGCGCGATCGCAGCAGGGGCTGCGGCGCGGCGACGGCGGCGCTTCACTTCGGTCATGACAGGGGGCCTCGCGACGTACCGGAGGTACGCGGGAAGATGTATGAAGGCAGCGGCTCGCGGGCCGGGTGACGGGACGACCGGGAGACGCGCACAGAACGGTGTTTCGGCGCTGCAAGATACCGGCCCGACATGTTTACGCTAGCCCCAATTCGCTTGACACTCGGGACTACCCCGGCTATACTCAACAGTTCCTGACGGAAGGCGTTCCCGGCATGCCGGGCGCTGCCCTTCGGGAGCCAGGAGGGGGCGTAGCTCAGTTGGGAGAGCGCTTGAATGGCATTCAAGAGGTCAGGGGTTCGATTCCCCTCGCCTCCACTCCGATGATTGTTGCGGGAATAGCTCAGTTGGTAGAGCACAACCTTGCCAAGGTTGGGGTCGCGGGTTCGAGTCCCGTTTCCCGCTCTGTGCCGGTCCTGGGGCGTCGCCTCGGGTGACCTGGTCCGGTGCAGCATCAGGGCGGTTAGCTCAGTTGGTTAGAGCGCCACGTTGACATCGTGGAGGTCACAAGTTCGAGTCTTGTACCGCCCATTGCCGCCGCGCCGAAAGCGCGGCGGT
>DASWVQ010000336.1:0-2984 GCA_036401195.1 Gemmatimonadaceae bacterium | reverse complement strand
CGCCGGCAGCACGCCGAGCATCGAGAGCAGGAGGAGGGATCGCCGCATGGCCGCTAGAGGATGGTGGGGTTCCGCCGCCAGAGGCTCCAGGTGAGCGCGCTGGCGAAGAGCACCCATCCGAGATACGGCAGGAGCAGCGCGCCGGCAAGCGCCCGGATGCGGGCGAAGGCCACCATCGTGGCCACGATCGCCACCGCGAGCAGCACGATCTCCGCGAACGACCATGCCCCGCGGCGCCAGGCGAAGAAGAGCCAGGTCCAGAGGGCGTTCAGTACCAGCTGAACGATGAACAGCCACAGGGCGGTGCCGCCGCGCGCCCATCCGGCCTCGCGCCACACCAGCCAGGCGGCGACCCCCATCACCACGTAGAGGGTGGTCCACACCGGCGCGAACAGCCAGGGGGGCGGCGCCCAGCCCGGCTGGTCGAGCTGCGCGTAGAACCCCTTCGCGTTGGCGGAGGCCACGCCCCCCAGCCCACCGGCCACGAGGCTGAGCGCCACCCACCCGGCGAGTGCGAGCCATCCCCCCGTGCGCGTCATGGCGCGATCGCCTCCACCTCGGCGCTTCCCGCCTCGAGCACGAGCTCCTCCTGCACCGGCGTCCAGCGCGCGAGCTGCCGCACCACCATCGCGCGGCGCTCCTGCTGCGTGGCGAGGCGCTTGGTGAGCGCCTCCACCGTGCCGCGCACCCGCGCCAGCTCCATGGACGGGGAGAGCCGCTGCTTCTCGAGCTGCTCGGCCACCCCGAACTGCCGCCGCGCCTCCGCGAGATCGACGGTGAGCTGCGTGATCGACTCGTCGAGGGAGAGCCGCTGCTGCGCGAGCGCGAGGGTGTCGTCGCTCATCAGCAGGCGCGTGGCGCTCACGCGCACGTCGCGCAGGTGCACCAGGAGCGCGGGGGAGCCGTTCCCTCCAGGGAGGCGCACGTCCATGGCGTCCAGCAGCTCACCCGTCGCCACGCGGCGAGCCAGTCTCGCGCTGAGCGTGTCGGGCGTGCGCACCACCTTCACGCGGGTGATCGACGCCGCGCGCTCCCCGGCGGCCCCGGTGGGGGAGCGGCTCGTGGACAGCTCGATCGTGCGGACCGTGAGCGGGTCACCGGCGCCCGCGCCGAAGTCGAAGGCGACGCTCGGATGCGGGGCGTCCGGGCCAGCCCGCGGTGACTCGGCGCGAGGCGTGGTGGTATCGGGCAGCGCGGGTCGCGCGATGGCGGTGCCGGGCTGCGGGAGGCAGAGGAGTGAGCCGAGGAGGATGCCGACGCTGTGCATCCCGCAAGCTATCGCGTGGGGCGCGGGAGTGCCGCGCGGGGGCGTTCGAGCCACTGCATCGCCTCCTCCACGGAGCGGAAGGGGCGGAAGAGCTCGGGGTCGCGCCCGCTGAGCATCTGGTACATGCGCGCCATCCCGTAGCCCAGGTCGTTGGGCACGACCATCGCGCGGCGCGCGGTCGGCCCGTACGGGGAGTGCGCCGCGAGGGCCAGGAGCCCCTCGCGCGTCAGGCGTACGTCGGTGACCCCGGAGAAGTCGAAGAGCTGGCAGTAGTCCGGCTCGAACCGCGGGTCGTCGCGAACCCCGGCCTGGGTCCGGGCGAGATCGTCGTCCACCAGCACGCCCCAGGCGCGGCTGCGCACCAGGCGCGCGTCGTGGTCGATCTCGAAGGTCGCGGGCATCCTCCCCCTACGCTGCCGCGCGGACCGGCGGGGGTCAAGCGCGCTTCGTCTTCGCCCGGCGCGCCACGCCGATCGCGTCGTCCACCCAGGGACGCAGCGCCTCCGCAGCCTCGAGCAGCTCCTCGGGGAGCTGGTAGTACTGCATCGCCGCGCCCCCGGGCCCGTGCGGCCGGAAGGGACCCATGCCGCGCCCCTCGAAGGCGGGGCGGGTGATGTCGTCGGCCTTCAGGTACACGACGTCGTCCGCGATGAGCGCGAAGAAGAGCTCGCCGGCATAGAGGCCGACGCCCCCGAACATCCTCCTGGCGCGCACGTTGGGGAGGACGCGACCGAGCTGGTCCAGGACGAGGGTGCGGAAGCTGGCGCTGACGGCCATGCGATGCGTCGCGGCCCCGGGCGCTAGCGGGTCACCACGTTCGCGCCCGCGAGCGCGACCTGCGCATCCTGGGCGCTGCTCGCGCCGCTCACCCCCACCGCGCCGACCACCACGCCGTCCACCGTGATCGGCACCCCGCCCTCGATCAGCACCATACCCTCGAAGGTCACGGCAGCAACGCGGCCCCCGGCGACGACTTCCTCGAGCGCCTTGGTGGGGCGGCGGAAGCGCGCGGCGGTGCGTGCCTTGCCGCGCGCGATGTCCACGCTCGCCTGCGGCGCGCCGTCCATGCGCAGGAAGCCCACCAGCTCCCCCGCGGGGTCCACGACCGCGATCGACACGTTCCATCCCTGCTTGCGCGCCTCCTGCTCCGCCGCCGCGAGCGCGCGCTTCGCTCCCTCGGCGCCCACCATGGCCACCTGGCGGAGCTGCGCCTGCGCGCGAGCCGGGAGGAGGAGCGCCGCGAGGGCGACGAGGGTGATCAGTGAGCGTTTCATGTGTCGTGCTCCTGCGGGTGGGCGTGGTGGAAGTCGGGCGGAAAGCTGTCCGTGACGGCGCGCGAAGTCCAGCAGCGGAACCGTGGCTACCGGATCACCAGCTCCCGCTCACTCGTGGCGCGGCGCGAACCGGCCTCGGTCACCAGCCGGATCCGATAGCGCCCGGGAGCCAGCGACGACAGCTCCAGGGTGAGCGCGCGCGACGCGATCCCCGTGCGCGCGTCGGGCTGTTCGCGCCACCGCACCTGCAGCGGAGCGGCGCGATCGGCGAGGCCGAGTGCCTCCGCCGCGCGACGCATCAGCGGGGCGCCGGTCCGCTGGAGGGTCATCGTCACCGACACCACTTCTCCTGCGGCATCCAGCCCATACGTCTCCCAGAAGACGCCGACCCGCCCGTCGCGGACGACCTCGGAGGTCAGCGCGTGGGATACTACCGACTCGAG
>DASWVQ010000335.1:0-4485 GCA_036401195.1 Gemmatimonadaceae bacterium | reverse complement strand
TTCGTGTCAGCGTGTCGGCGCCGCGGGAGGAGTTCCCGGCGCCGCGTCGTGATGCAGCCGTGCAGCCTCCTCGAGCAGCCAGCCCGGCGTGTTGCGCGCGGGGTCGGCGATCACCGCCTCGAGGAGGACGTGGAGAATCTTACCCAACGCGGGGCCGGGAGGGATGCCCGCGCGGCGAAGGTCGTCGCCATCGAGGGCGAGGTCCCCCAGCTCCACGGGATCCCGGCGGGCCGATTCCCGCAGCCGCCGGTACAGCGTCCGCACCTGGATGGGCGCGGGCGCGGGCTCCCCGGCGTCGCGCCGCGCCCCCCAGCTGGCGGCGGCGAGGCGCATGGTGGCCGGCACCTCCAGGCGGCGGATCGACGCCACCCACCGCCGCACCTGGGGATCCCCGGGGGCGCCGGCCCCGAGGGCCAGTGCCATCTCCGTGCCCACGCGGCGCCAGGCGTCCACGAGCCGGCCCACCGCCGCGGCATCGTGCTTCGAGAAGCGCAGGTCGGCGAGCAGCTTCCCCGCGCGATCGCCCGGCAGCTCGGCGAAGAGCGCCGAAAGGCGCGCCAGCCGCCGGCCGTCGCGGCGGCCACGGTCGGGGGCGAGCGCCGGCACGGCCAGGCAATCGAGGGTGGCGAGGGTGAGGGGCGACACCTGCGCCAGCGCGGGGACGAGCACCCCCATCGCCCCGCTGTCGAGCCAGAGCTGGAGGGAGCGGCTCGGCGCGCGCACCTGCTCCAGCGTCTTCTCCAGCTCCTGCTTCACCCGCTCGGCGGAGAGCCGGGTGAGGTGCGGGGCGCTCGCCCGGATCGCGCGCCAGGTGGCGGGGTCGATCTGGAAGCCCAGGCGGCCGGCGAAGCGGATCGCGCGCAGCGCGCGCAGGCGATCCTCGCGCATCCGCGCCTCCGGGTCGCCCACCGCGCGCACCAGTCCGCGCTCCAGGTCGGCCCGGCCCCCGAAGGGGTCGCGCAGCTCGTGGCGACGCGGGTGGTACGCGATGGCGTTGATGGTGAAGTCGCGCCGGGCGAGGTCGTCGTCGATCGAGCCGCCGAACTCGACGACCGCGTGGCGGCCATCGGTCTTCACGTCGCGGCGGAAGGTGGTGACCTCGTGCAGCGTCCCCTGCGGATCGAGCACGCCGACGGTGCCGAACTCGATCCCCACCGGGATGGTGCGACGGTGGCCGAAGACCTCGCGCACCTGCTCGGGGCGGGCGGCGGTGGAGAGGTCCCAGTCCAGGTGCTGGTGCCCGAGCAGCGCGTCGCGCACGGCCCCGCCCACGCACCAGGTCTCGAAGCCGGCGCGCTCGAGGCGGTCGGCGATGTCGAGAACGGGCTTGGGGGGATCGATGCTCGGCGGTCGGGTCATGTCGATTGGATTCCTGCCAGTACCTACCGATTCCTACCGCCGCAAACTGCCGGGTTGGAAAAGAGCGAGAAGGGCGAGAACGACGAAAACGGCGAAATGCAGCTGGTTCACCTCCATCGCCACCGATTGGCGGATGGAGGGGCGAACGCGCACGGAGGGACGCGGTCCTTTCGATTTTCTCGCTGTTATCTAACCAATGCGGCCGGCGCACCGGGACCAGACCAGTCTCTTCAGGCAGAGCCCGCCGGACCGAACTGGGGAGACTGCACAGCATACGCGAAAAAGTGGCCTAAGTGAAGGCGCGACACTGGAGAACGCGCGTTTAAAAGTGCATATTGATACCCATGCAGCGCCTCCTCGAAAGCTCGTCCGCCACTCCGGCCTTTAAGGCCGCCGTGCTCGCCTACGCGGCGGGTGAAGACGCGCCGCTCGTCGGGGTGCTCGGCTTCGCCCCGCGCGTGAAGATCGTACGGGTGCTCTCGCAGCTCCTCAACGCCGAGCCCGACCTTGCGATCGAGAGCGTGCGCATCGAGGGGATGTCGGGGTGCTCCGACTTCTCGGGGATGGCCGAGGTGGAGGCGGAGGGGCTCACGCACCGCATCGCCTTCAACTGGTGCTGCCGCTGGCGGGCGGAGCAGGAGGGTTGGGTCGACTACTTCGGCTTCCCCGACCAGATCCGCGCCGCGCGCGAGTTCGGCTGGGACTGCTTCGAGCGGTGGGAGACCCTCGAGGCCGACGAGTTCGCCGTGGAGGCGCAGCTGTCCTGACGCTGGTCGTTCCACCATCGACGGCTGGAACTACCATGAAGCGAATGAAGAAGATGAAGCGAATCTTCTCCGGCGCTGGTTGAGCGGACTGCGCCTGGTCGGATTCGCTTCATTTTTTTTCATTCGCTTCATGGTGGTTGAGCCGTTTGCGGCGCCCGTCACCCCCTACTCGAACAGCGCCTGGAGCTCCTCGGTGCCGAGCCCGGCGCCGAGTCCGAGCATGAGGTCGATGCGCGCCTGCTGCGGGCGGCGGGAGCCGGCGAAGATGCACCCGGCCTGCTCCAGGGTGCGGCCGCCGCCGGGATAGCCATAGGTGTGACCCACACGCCCGCGCTGCGCGCGCGACGACACCACCACCGGCTTCCCGTCGGCGATCCAGCGCTCGATGCCAGGCACCATCGCGGGGGGCACGTTGCCGCGGCCCAGCGCGGAGAGCACGACGCCCTTCCCTTCCGCGCGCGACGCGTCGAGCAGGCGCGAGTCGGCACCGGCCCAGGCGCCGACGATGTCCACCGGGCTCGCGAGCCGCGGCGCGTCGATCACGGGGCCGGAATGCGACAGCGCGCGCACGTACACCACCTCGCCGTCGTCGATCACGCCGATGGGGCCGAGCCCCGGCGACTCGAAGGCGTCGAGCAGGTGCGTGTGCACCTTGGTGTCGTCCACCCCGGCGAAGATGCGGCCCCCCATCGTGACCATGGTGCCGATCCCGCGCGACTCGGGGCTCGCGGCGACGCGGGCCGCGTCGAGCAGGTTCGCGGGGCCATCCCATCCCAGGTCGCTCGCGGCGCGCATCGCGCCGGTGAACACCACCGGCTTGATCGCCGGCAGCGAGCGTGAGCAGAGGTACGCCGACTCCTCCATCGTGTCGGTGCCATGGGTGACGACGACGCCCTGCACGCCGGGGCGCTCGAGGTGCCCCGCAATGCGGCCGCGCAGCTCCCACATCCGCTCGGTGGTCATGTGCGGGCCGGGGAAGGCGCCGAAGTCGTCGATCTCCACTTCGGCGACATCGGCGAGGCCGGGGGTGGCGGCGAAGATCTCGCTCCCCGCCAGCGCCGGCACCGCGCCGCCGGCGGCGGCGTCGAAGCGCATGGAGATGGTGCCGCCGGTGAAGATGAGGACGATCATGGTCAGCCCACCAGGACGGAGCCGCCGTTGACGTTCAGGATCTCCCCCGTGATGTGCCGCGCCTGCGCACTGCACAGGAACACGATCGGCCCCGCGATGTCCTCGGGGGTGGCGATGCGGCCGATGGGGATGTTCCCCGCGATGCGGTCGCGCCCCCCTTCCGCGAAGGGATCGGCGCACATCTCGGTGTCCACCCACCCCGGCGCCACCGAGTTCACGGTGATCTGCCGCGGCGCCAGCTCGTGCACCAGCGACTTGGTGAGGGAGATGACGGCGCCCTTGGTGGCGGCGTAGTCGGCGTGGAAGGCCTCGCCGCGCTGCCCCGCGGTGCTGGAGACGAGCACGATGCGGCCGCCGTCGCGCATCGCCGGCGCCGCGGCGCGCACGGTGTAGAAGATGGCGTCGAGGTTCTCCGCCATCGTGCGCCGCCAGCGCGCGTCCTCCATCTCCGCCACGGGGACGTCCTCGGAGGGCCAGATCCCCGCGTTGGCGACGAACAGGTCGAGGGCGCCCAGCTCCTTCAGGGTGTGCGCGACGAGCGACTCCGCCCCCTCGGGGGTGGAGAGGTCGGCGGCGTGCGCGGTGGCGCGGACGCCGCGGGCGCGCAGCTCAGTGACCATCGCCTCGGCGTCGGCGTGGCGTGCGCGGTAGCCGATGGCGACGTCGGCGCCGCAGTCGGCGAGCAGGCGCGCGGTGGCGCCGCCGATCCCGCGCGAGCCCCCGGTGACGAGGGCGATGCGGCCGGTGAGGTCGATCATCTGGGGAAGGGTCGTGGAGTCGGGTGGAGCGCGGAACGCCGGCGGGCGCGAGGGGCCACTGCGGGCGGGGGAGAAGATTCCTCGCGTGCGCTCGGAATGACAATGCTCACAACTCGCGCTCGATCGCGTCGCAGATCACGTGCTCGATGCACAGGTGCAGCTCCTGCGCGCGGTCGGTGCGGTCGGTGGGGATGATGACGTTGTGATCGGCGAGCGCCTTCAGCTCCCCCCCGGTGCGGGCGCTGAACGCCAGCACGCGCACCCCCTTCGCGCGCGCGGCCTCGGCGGCGCGCAGCACGTTGGGAGAGTTGCCGCTGGTGGAGTGGATGACCAGCAGGTCGCCCTCGCGGCAGAGCGCCTCCACCTGGCGGGCGAAGACGTTGTCGAAGCCGATGTCGTTCCCCGCGGCGGTGAGGAGCGAGGTGTCGGTGGTGAGCGCGATGGCCGGGTAGGCGCGCCGGTTGCGCATG
>DASWVQ010000334.1:0-2580 GCA_036401195.1 Gemmatimonadaceae bacterium | reverse complement strand
ATCGGCATGTCGCTGTGGCTCATGCCCCGGCTCGTGCACACGGAGCTGAAGGGCGTGGGGATGGCGATCGCCGGCGCGGTGCTCTTCACGATCGGGATCGCGGCCGGGATCATCGCGGTGCTCGCCGGCTACAGCGACGGGATGGAATGGCTCGAGGCGCCGCGCTGGATCGCCGGCCCCTGGCTCGTCATCGGCGGCGGGTTGATCGGCCTCTCGCTCTTCCGCACGGTGGCGGCGCGCAAGGCCGACCACCTCTACGTGAGCGTGTGGTACATCCTGGGGGCCTTCATCTGGTTCCCGATGCTGTACGTCGTGGGGAAGTGGCCCACGTACACGGGCGTGGAGAGCGCGGCCGCGAACTGGTTCTTCGCGCACAACGTGCTCGGCTTCTGGCTCACGGCGATGAGCGTCGGCGGCGCCTACTACTTCATCCCCAAGGTGCTGGGCCGGCCGGTGTACAGCTACCAGCTCTCGGTGGTGGGCTTCTGGTCGCTGGCGATGTTCTACTCGCTCAACGGCATGCATCACCTCGTGGGCGGGCCGCTCCCCACCTGGATGATCACCACGTCCATCGTGGCCAGCGTCTTCATGTTCATCCCCGTGGTGGCGACGGCGATCAACCTGCACATGACGGTGGTGGGGCGGTTCGGCGCGATGCGCTACAGCCCCACGCTGCGCTTCGTGGTGATCGGCGCGCTGGCCTACACGGCGGTGTCGCTCCAGGGGTCGTTCACCGCGCTGCGCGAGGTGAACCGGGTCACGCACTTCACGCACTGGACGGTCGCGCACTCGCACGTGGGCGGCTACCTGTTCGTGACCTTCATCGCCTTCGGCGCCATCTACTACATCGTGCCGCGCCTGGTGGGGCACGAGTGGCCGAGCGAGTCGCTCATCCGGTGGCACTTCAACCTCGTGCTGGCGGGGATCGCGATCTACGTGGTGGCGCTGTCGTGGGCGGGGGTGGCGCAGGGGCTCGCGCTGCTCGATCCCGCCGTCCCCTTCCAGGAATCGGTGCGGCGCACCATTCCCGGCCTGTGGGGACGCTCCCTCGGGGGGCTGATCCTCACCGCCGGGCACCTGGTGTTCGCCTACCACTTCTGGATGATGGTGCGCATGCCGGAGCGCGCGCGTCGCACGCGCCCGCCATTCCATGAGGCCCGTCCCGTGCTGTACACCGCCGAGGCGGAGGCGGCCCGCCGATGAGCCGCCGCCACGACCTCATGGCCCGCACCTCGCTGGTGGCGCTGGGCGCGTTCGCGATCATGGCGAGCGCGATCACGATCCTCGTCGTGATCCCCAAGGTGCTGATGCGCGAGGTGAAGCCGATGCCGGCGCTGAAGCCGTACACGGAGCAGCAGCTCGAGGGGCGCGCCGTGTACATCGCCAACGGCTGCATCTACTGCCACTCGCAGCAGATCCGCGACCCGGCCTTCACCACCGACGTGAACCGCGGGTGGGGGAGCCGCGCCACGGTCCCCGAGGACTACGCCTACGACCGGCCGCACCTGCTCGGGACGATGCGGACGGGGCCCGACCTCATCAACGTGGGCGCGCGGCTCCCGAGCGTGGACTGGCACCTCATCCACCTGTACGACCCGCGCGCCGTCGCCGACTGGTCCACCATGCCCGCGTTCCCCTTCCTGTTCGAGGAGCGGAAGCCGGGCGAGGTGAAGCCGGGTGAGAAGGTGGTCCCCATCACCGGCCCCCGCGCGCCCAAGGGGGTCACCATCGTGGCGACGCCGAAGGCGCTCGCGCTGGTGGATTACCTCATCTCGCTGAACCGCCAGTATCCGGTGGCCGACTCGCTGCGCGCCACCGACCGCATGATCGGCGGCGGTGGGCACGGCGCGTCGCCGGCGGGAGGAGGCGCCCATGACTGAATCCGAGCGCCCGCGCGAGGCGGGGCGCGCCGAGCCGGTGCCCGAGGCCGGCCGCACCGTGGACCTGCAGCCCGACGTGGAGCGCCTGCACCGGGCGATCCTCCGCGAGCCGCGTGACCCGGTGGAGGGGGCGGAACCCGCGCCCTGGTTCTTCAAGGCGGCGATCGTGCTGGCGATCTTCTGGGGAGGGTGGTACCTGGGCCGGTACGGCGGCGAGTTCGGGCTGCAGACGCACATCGCCCTCGGCTCGCGCGACGCGGGGACCGCGGCCGCGATCACCGCGCAGTCGGCGGCCGCGGAGACGAACCCGGTGGCCGCGGGGGAGCGCGTGTTCGCGAACAACTGCGCGAGCTGCCACCAGGCGACGGGGAAGGGGATGCCCGGGGCGTTCCCCCCGGTGGTGGGGTCGGAATGGGTGACGGGCGCGCCGGAAACGCTCGCGCGCATCATCCTGTTCGGCTTGCAGGGCCCGGTGGAGGTGGCGGGCGCCACGTACGACGGCGCGATGCCGGCGTGGCACAACGCCCTCAAGGACGAGGAGATCGCGGCCGTGGCGACATACCTCCGGCAGTGGGCGCCGAATGCGGCGGGCCCCGTCACCACCGAGCAGGTGGCGGCGCTGCGCGCGGCGCACGCCGATCGCACCACGCCCTGGACCGCGGCGGAGCTGAAGGCCGCGGGCGCGTCGCCCGCGCCCGCC
>DASWVQ010000333.1:0-2588 GCA_036401195.1 Gemmatimonadaceae bacterium | reverse complement strand
CCCTCGACGCCGCGCTCGAGACCCTCGCCGCCGCCGAGGGGGCGCTGCGTGGTGCGCCCCCGCTCGCCCGCGCCGGGGCGTGGCGGCGATGGAGTGGCGCGCTGGGGCACGTCTTCGAGATGGCCGACCGCTGCTGGCCCGCGGTGGACGCGACCCTCGGCGAGCCCCTCGCGGGGCACGCGCCGGCGACCGCGCCCTGGTGGCGGCGCAGCCGCGGAACCGGAGGAAGCGGGGAGGAGCGCCGATGATCGTGGGCCTCGGGATGGACCTCGTGGAGATCGCGCGCGTGGCGCGCATGCTCGAGCGGCATGGGGAGCACATGCTCGCGCGCATGTTCACCCTGCACGAGCGCCGGTACGCGCACGGGCGCCGCGAGCCGGCGCGGCACCTCGCGGGCCGCATCGCCGCCAAGGAGGCCGCCTTCAAGGCGCTCGCCGGCAACGAGCAGGCGCGCACCATCGGCTGGCGCGACATGGAGGTGGACGTCCGCGCCGACGGCGCGCCCGAGCTCCACTTCCACGGCGCGGCCGCGGTGCGCGCGCGCGAGCTGAACGTGGCGCGCGCGCACGTGACCATCACCCATTCCGAGGGGATGGCCGCCGCGGTCGTCGTCCTCGAGCGTGACCTGCCATGACCCTCGACCAGCTCTTCGCCTCCCCCTGGGGCGCGCTCGCCATCCTGTGCCTGCGCGTGGTGGATGTGTCGTTCGACACGATGCGCGTGATCTTCACCATCCGCGGCCGGCGCGGGGTGGCGGCGCTGCTCGGCTTCATCATGGCCATGGTGTGGATCTTCGCCGCGGGGAACGCGGTGAAGCACCTCGACTCGTGGCTGCACATCCTTGGTTATGCCGCGGGATACGGGCTGGGGAACTTCGTGGGGATCACCATCGAGCGCACGGTGGCCTACGGGATCAACGTCGTCCGCATCTTCAGCCGCCGCGGCGAGGAGATCGCCGCCGCGCTGCGCGAGCGCGGGCATGGCGTGACCGTGTTCGTGGGGCACGGGCGCGAGGGGAAGGTGGACCTGATCATGTGCGCCACGCAGCGCGCGCACCTCGACGACCTGGTCTCGGTGGTGGAGACGCACGACCCCTCCGCCTTCCTCACTATCGAGGAGCCGAAGTCGCTCCGCGGCGGCTCGGTCGTGGAGCGGGAGTGGGCGCCCTGGCGCTCCTCGCGCCCGGCGGTCGGCACCGAGGTGCCGCTGTCGCGCGGCGGCGATCCCGCCGATGACTGACGACGCCGGCGCGGTCGCCGCCTACGAGCAGGTGGTCGCCGTCCAGCCGTCCGACCTGGACGACCTGGGGCACGTGAACAACGTGGTGTACGTGCGCTGGGTGATGGACGCCGCCACCGCGCACTGGACCCAGCTCTCGACGCCGGCGATGCGCGCCGGCGTGGCCTGGGTGGTGGTGCGCCACGAGATCGACTACCTCGCCGCGGCGATGCCCGGCGACGCGGTGACCGTGCGCACCCGCGTGGGACTGCGCGACGGGATCACCTACGAGCGCCTCACGGAGCTGTCGCGCGTCGGCGATGGAAAGCCGCTCGCCCGGTCGCGCACCCTCTGGGCGCCGGTCGACCCGGCGACGGGCCGGGTGAAGCGCATCCCCGCCGAGGTGCGGGCGCTGGTGTCGACGAACGCGTAGTCACCCCGAGCGCCGTTGCCGTCGTCCTGAGCGCAGCGAAGGACCTGGCTCGGGTGGCGCCGTGGCCGGATCCTTCGCTGCGCCCAGGATGACGGCAGGTGCGCGGGCACGCACCCTGCACTCGCCCCCCCCGACCCCAACCCGAAACGCACATGTCCAAGCTCCTCCGCGGCCTCGCCGCCGGCTACGGCGCCAAGAAGCTGGGTGGCGGCTGTTTCAGCACCGTCCTGATCTTCCTCGTGCTCTGGTGGCTCCTCGGCCACTTCGGGATCTTCCGGTAAGGCGCCGCGCGGGTCGCCCGGACGACGACGGGGCGCGGGCCGTCGGCCGCGCCCCGGGTCAGCTCCGTCCCGCCCGCGCGCGCACCATCGACCGCTCGCGCTCGATCTTCCGCAGCGCCTCGGCCCAGGTGGCCTCGTCGCGCACGCGCCCGAACATCACGCCGATGGGCTGCGAGAGGTCCATCCCGTCGTCGAACACATAGATCGCCGACTGCGTCTCGCGCGGCTGCAGCCGCTGCTCGCCGAAGCCGCTCGACAGCGGGATCACCTCGAGCGGGCGGAACTCGCGTCCCCCCGAGGTGATCGTGAGCTCGAGGGGGGAGAACTGCGCCTCCGGCGCGAGCCCGTAGAACGACACGTACCAGAGCCGCCGCTCGCGCAGCCCGTGCATCTGCGCCACCCGCTCCACCTGCCGCTGCCGGCTGGTGGTGAGGTCGCGCACCGCGCGGTAGGAGTCGGGGGAGAGCAGGCGGATGATCCCCTCGTCGAGGGGGAGGAGCCGCACCTGCACCTGCTCGAGCTCCAGCCGGATGGAGATGTCGTCCTGCCGCAGCGTGCCGAAGCCGGCGGGGACCATCGCCGCGGTGTCGGCCTGCGCCGCCGCCGTGCGCGCGGGGGAGGGGGGCGCCTCGTCGCGCGCGGGCGCGGGGGCCGGG
>DASWVQ010000332.1:0-5458 GCA_036401195.1 Gemmatimonadaceae bacterium | reverse complement strand
CGGGGGCCGGGGCCGGGGAGGCGCCACCGCGGCATCCCGCGAGGAGGAACGCGAGCGGGAGCAGGGCCCGCGCCGACGCGTGCCCCGCGCGCCGCATTGCCCGCCTCACTCCCCCGCCTCCGCGACGTCGCGCCAGTGCGGCTGGTCGAGCAGTCCCATCATCGCCTCCGCGAGCTCGTCGCGCCCCGCGCCCGTCGCGGAGCTGAAGGGGAGCACGTCCTCCACCTCTACCCCGGCCACCGCCGCAAGCTCCCCCAGGCGCGCGGACAGCTCGCGCGGCTTGAGCTTGTCCGTCTTCGTCGCCACCAGGATGGTGGGGATCCCGGTGTCGGCGAGGAAGTCCAGCATCCCCAGGTCGTCCTTCGTGGGGTCGTGGCGCGCGTCCACGAGCTGCACGATCCCCCGCAGCTGCGGGCTGGTGCGCAGGTATCCCTCGATCAGCGGCTTCCACGAGGCGCGCGCCTCCTTCGACACGCGCGCGTAGCCGTATCCCGGAAGGTCCACGAGCATGAACGCCTCGTTCACGCGGAAGAAGTTGATCTCCCGGGTGCGTCCCGGCGTGTTGCTCACCCGCACCATCTTCTTCCGGCGGAGCAGGGTGTTGATGAGCGACGACTTCCCCACGTTCGACCGGCCGGCGAAGGCGATCTCGGGGAGGGTGGGCTCGGGGCGCCAGCCCCCCGCCTGCGCCATCCCCCCCACGAACTCGAGCTGGCGGATGACGAGGGGGTCGTCGGCGCGTTGACGGTCGGCCATCGGGTGCGTGGGTGCGGGGAGGGTGGGGACGGATGCTAGTGCGTGAGCACCGACGGCTGCTCCTCGTCCGCGGCCGGCGCCACCGGCCGCGTGAGCGCCACCGCGAGCACCTCGTCCATCGTGCGCACCGCGTGGAAGCGCAGCCCGCGGCGCACCTCCTCCGGCAGCTCGTCGAGGTCGCGCAGGTTCTCGTGCGGGATGATCACGTTGGCGATGCGGTTGCGGTGCGCCGCCACCGCCTTCTCCTTGAGCCCCCCGATGGGGAGCACGCGGCCGCGCAGGGTGATCTCCCCGGTCATCGCCACGTCGCCACGCACCGGCACGCCCGCCAGCGCGCTGATGATCGCGGTGGCGATGGCGATCCCCGCCGAGGGCCCGTCCTTGGGCGTGGCGCCGGCGGGGATGTGCACGTGGATGTCGCGCGTCTTGTAGAAGTCGCGCGGGATGCCGAGCGTCGTCGCGCGCTGCCGCGCGTACGAGATCGCCGCCGACGCCGACTCCTTCATCACGTCGCCGAGGGTGCCGGTGAGCTGGATCTTCCCGCGCCCGCCCACCGAGGACACCTCGATCTCGAGCACCTCGCCTCCCACGGAGGTGTAGGCGAGCCCGGTGGCGACGCCGACCTTGTCCTCGAGGGTGAGGCCCGCGGGATCGTAGGGGGCGGTGCCGAGCAGCTCCTTCAGGTCCGCGGCGGCGACCGTGAAGTCGCCGACGTTGAAGTCGCCGACGTTGAAGTCATCCTGAGGCGTGCCCTCGAAGTCATCCTGAGGCGCAGCCGAAGGATCTGGCCTCCGGGCTCCAGAGCCAGGTCCTTCGCTTCGCTCAGGATGACTGCCGGCTGGCGCGGCGGGGCCGGATCCTTCGCTTCGCTCAGGATGACTGCCATCGCGCTCATGACTGCGGGCGCCGAGCACCATCGCCTCGGCCTTCCTCCGCGCCAGCTTCCGCGCCAGCCGGCTGATGCGCCGCTCCAGCTCGCGCACCCCCGCCTCGCGCGTGTAGCCATGCACGATCGCGGGGATCACCTCGGGCGCCAGCGTGACTTCCGCGGGATCGAGCCCGTTCTGCCGCAGCTGCTTCGGCACGAGGAAGCGGCGCGCGATCTCGTACTTCTCCTGGTCCAGGTAGCCGGAGAGCCGGATGGTCTCCATGCGGTCGCGCAGCGCCTCGGGGATCTGCGGCAGGTAGTTCGCCGTCGTCACGAACAGCACCTGCGAGAGGTCGTAGTCCACCTCGAGGTAGTGGTCGTTGAAGGCCCTGTTCTGCTCCGGGTCGAGCACCTCGAGGAGCGCCGCCCCGGGATCGCCGCGATAGTCGGTCCCCAGCTTGTCGATCTCGTCGAGCAGGATCACCGGGTTCACCACCTCGGCGCGCCGCATCGCCTGGATCACGCGCCCGGGCAGCGCCCCCACGTAGGTGCGCCGGTGGCCCCGGATCTCCGCCTCGTCGCGCACCCCGCCCAGCGACATGCGCACGAACTTCCGCCCCAGGGCGCGCGCGATCGAGCGGCCCAGCGAGGTCTTGCCCACCCCCGGCGGCCCCACCAGGCAGAGGATCGGCCCTTCCATCTTGTGCACGAGCGAGAGCACCCCGATGTAGTCGAGGATGCGGTCCTTCACCTCGTCCAGCCCGTAGTGGTCCTCGTCGAGCACCTGGCGCGCGTGCGTCACGTCGAGCACGTCGTCGGTGCGCTCGGTCCAGGGGAGCCCCACGATCCAGTCCAGGTAGTTGCGCGCCACCGTGGACTCGGGGGAGAGGGGCGACATCCGGCGCAGCTTGCGCACCTCGCGCATCGCCCGCGCGTGGACCGCCTCGGGGAGGTGCCGCGCGGCCAGCTGCCGCTCCAGCTCCTCGGTGTCCTCCCCCTCCTCCTCCCCCAGCTCCCGGTGGATCGCCTTGAGCTGCTCCTGGAGGTAGAACTCGCGCTGGTTCTGGAAGAGCGAGCCGCGCACGTCGTCCTCGATCTTCCGCTCGAGCCGGAGGAGCTCGATCTCGCTCGAGAGCAGCTCCCCGAGCCGGCGAAGGAAGGCGGCGAGGGAGGGGGTCTCCAGCAGCTCCTGCTTCGATTCGAGGCGGATCCCCAGGTGCGCGGCGATGCCGAAGGCCTGGCGGGGGAGGGAATCGGTCCCCTGGACCAGCGACACCACCTCGGCAGGAAGCCGCCGGTTGAGCGACACGTACTCCTCGAACAGCGAGAGGGCGCGCCGGCCGAGCACCTGCTCGTCCTCCCCCTCCGGAACGTCGGGGGAGAGCTCGTCGATCACCGCGCGGAGGAAGCCCGACGCGGGGGTGTAGCGGGTGACGCGGGCGCGGGCGATCCCCTCCACGAGGACGCGCATGGTGCCGTTGGGGAGGCGCGACACCTGGAGGATGCGCGCGGCGACCCCCACCCGGTGGAGGTCGGCCGCCGCGGGCTCGTTGACCTCGGCGCTGCGCTGGGCCACGAGGAAGACGAGCTGCTCTTCGCTGGTCGCCGTCTCCACCGCCGCCAGCGATCCCTGCCGCCCCACGAGGAGGGGCATGACGACGTGCGGGAAGAGGACGACGTCGCGGAGGGGGAGGACGGGGAGGCGGGTGTGCGGGTCCGGGGCCATCCCGAAAATGTAACGCGGGGCGGCGGCTCCCGGGTGGCGGGCCTGCCGCCCGACCAGCCACTCGGACCGACACTGCCGGACGCCGGCCACTCAGACCGATACTGCCGGACACGGGCCACTCAGACGGATACTGCCGGACACGGAAACGCACAGACGCGGCTGCGCCGCGGCACAGGAACGCACGGACCCCTCCGTGCGCCGTGTGAGCTCCATGCACCGGCACATCATGAACCTTGGTGTGTTCGTACTGGCGCACGGCGCTCCCCGCGCCGAGGAGCCCACCAAGGATCTTCTTCGCCGGCCCCGGGGGCTGGGAGCGCCGAACGGGTTGGGAGCGTTCAGTGCGTTTCCGTGTCGCGGCGCAGCCGCGTCCGTGCGTTTCCGTGTCCGGCAGTGTCGGTCTGAGTGGCCAGTGTCCGCCGCACCGACGACCCGAAAAAACAACGGCGTGGCGCCCGAGGGCACCACGCCGATGATGGAACCGCAACGGGCGGCGGCCCGGGGGGCCGCCGCTGCCGGTCAGGCTTCCTTCTTGTGCCGCTTGGGGGAGATCTCCAGCAGGGGCGCCTGCTTGTTCGTGATCGTCGCCTCGGTGACCTTCACCTCCTCCACGTCCTCGCGGCTGGGGAGGTCGAACATCACGTCGGTGAGGTGCTCCTCGAGGATGGCGCGGAGGCCGCGGGCGCCGGTGCCCCGCTTGAGGGCCTTCTGCGCGATCGCCGCGAGCGCCGACTCCTCGAAGGTCAGCTTGACCTCCTCGAGCTCGAACAGCTTGGTGTACTGCTTGGTCAGGGCGTTCTTGGGCTCCTTGAGGATGCGCACCAGCGCCTCCTCGTCGAGCGCCTCGAGGGGGACGGTCACGGGGAGGCGACCCACCAGCTCGGGGATGAGCCCGAAGCGCAGGAGGTCGTCCGGCTCCACGTCGGCGAAGATGTTCTTCGCGAGCGCCCCCTTCTTGGCGTCGGCGCCGGAGAAGCCGATCTGCCGCCGCCCGGTGCGCGCCTCGATGATCTTCTCCAGCCCGTCGAAGGCCCCGCCGCAGATGAACAGGATGTCCTTCGTGTTGATCTGGATGTACTCCTGCTGCGGGTGCTTCCGCCCGCCCTGCGGCGGCACGGAGGCCACGGTGCCCTCGAGGATCTTGAGGAGCGCCTGCTGCACCCCCTCGCCGGAGACGTCGCGGGTGATCGACGGGTTCTCCGACTTGCGCGCGATCTTGTCGATCTCGTCGATGTAGACGATCCCGCGCTCGCACTCGGCGACGTTGAAGTCCCCCGCCTGGAGCAGGCGGACGAGGATGTTCTCCACGTCCTCGCCCACGTAGCCCGCCTCGGTCAGCGTGGTGGCGTCGGCGATGGTGAAGGGGACGTCGAGGATGCGGGCCAGCGTCTGCGCGAGGAGCGTCTTGCCCACGCCCGTGGGGCCGATGAGCAGGATGTTCGACTTGTCGAGCTCCACGTCGTCATCGCGGAGCGACGACGAGTTAATGCGCTTGTAGTGGTTGTAGACCGCCACCGCCAGCGCCTTCTTCGCCCGCTCCTGCCCGATCACGTACTGGTCCAGGACGTCCTTGATCTCGATCGGCGAGGGGACCTGGGTGATCGCCTCGGCGACCTCGCGCTCCTCGTCCTCGGCCAGGATCTCGTTGCAGAGGGCGATGCACTCGTTGCAGATGTACACGGACGGCCCGGAGATGAACTTCCGGACGGAGTCCTTGGACTTTCCACAGAACGAGCAGCGGAGGTGCTTGTCGTGCGACATGGGAGCCAACCTGATCGGTGAAGCGCGCCCCGCGGGGCGCCTGGGGGCGGGAAGCCCCACACGTACAGTTAACGACCGCGGCAGACCCGGTCAAGCAACGCGGGGGTCCGGCCGGGAACCATAGGGTAGGACGCACGACGGGGCGCCGGGTTTCCCCGACGCCCCGCCGGGAAATGACAACGCGCTATCGCGTTTCGGCGCTGGCCGCGAAGGCCGCCTGCGCCGCGGCGGTGTCCACGAGGTCGCCGCGCGACTGGATCACCTGGTCGATGATCCCGTAGTTCTTCGCTTCCTCGGCCGACATGAAGTAGTCGCGCGCGATGTCGCGCTCGATCTGCTCCACCGGG
>DASWVQ010000331.1:0-5030 GCA_036401195.1 Gemmatimonadaceae bacterium | reverse complement strand
CCCGTCGTCACCGTCCTCGCCCGCCCGTCGTTCGCCGAGCCCGGGCACCTTCCGGTGCAGTGGATGGGGGAGAGCACCGACGGCGAGCGGCTGGCGGAGTTCGCGGGACGGCTCTGCTACATGAGCCAGCACAACCCGGCGCAGCGCGCCACCCGCGACTACCTGGAGAACATCAAGAAGCAGGGGCACGGGAGCGTGCTGGAGCACGCGAACTACTCCCTGCTCCTCGAGGGGGTGAGCCGCTCGCTCACGCACGAGCTGGTGCGGCACCGGGCGGGGTTCGCCTACTCGCAGCTCTCGCAGCGCTACGTGGACGAGTCGCAGGCGAGCTTCGTGGTCCCTCCGGCGATCATCGGCGACGCGGCGCTGGAGGAGGCCTGGCGGGCGCAGATCACCGGCGCGCAGCAGGCGTACGTCGCCCTGGTGGAGCAGCTGATGCAGCGCTACGGCTGGGTGGCCGACAAGGTCCACCGCCGGAAGATGTCGCGGGAGGCGGCGCGCGGGGTGCTCCCCAACTCCACCGAGACCAAGATCGTGGTCACGGGGAACGCGCGCGCCTGGCGGACGATGCTGGAGCTGCGCTCGAGCGAGGCGGCCGAGCTGGAGATCCGCCGGCTGGCGGTGAAGGTGCTGCGCACCCTCCAGGCCGAGGCGCCCGCCTTCTTCTCCGACTTCGAGATCTACCAGGCCGAGGACCGCCGCGAGGCCGCCCGGATCGCCTTCCACAAGGTCTGACGCGGGTCCGCCGCGCGGGGCCGGCGGGATGGATCGTGGCGCCGTGCACGCCGCCTGAAAGGCGAGACGAGGGCCCCGCGGAGACCTAGGAACACACACGGTCTCCGCGAGGCCCTCGTCTCGCCGCGGCGGCATGCACCCGGAATCGTTGCCGGATGCGGCGACCACGCGGTCCGACCGCGGCGACGCCGCGACGCCTCGCTTCTCGCGTGCCTCGGAGGACGAGGTCGCGGCGGGGAGGCCCTCGGGGGACCGTGTGTGTTGCTAGGTCCCCCGAGGGCCTCTCCGCCGCGACCGATGCACGGCGCGCCATCCTCCGCGACGCACGCACGAAATCATTGCGCCCGTAATACGCGAGTCCTATAATGGCCCGTCGCGAACGCGAGAGCGCATGGCGCGCATCGGCCTGGCCTACAATCAGAAGCCCGACGACCCCGCGCTGCACGACGACGCGGAAGCTGGCGCCACCCCGGCGGCCGACCGCTACGCGGAGTGGGACACCCCCGCCACCATCGACGCCGTCGCCGCCGCCCTCGCCGCCTACGGCACCGTCGTGCGCCTCGAGGCCACCGACGACTTCCCCGAGCGCCTCCGCGCCGAGCGCCCCGACATCGTCTTCAACATCGCCGAGGGCCTCCTCGGCCCCTCGCGCGAGGCGCACGTCCCCGCCATCTGCGAGTTCCTCGGCGTCCCCTACACCGCGAGCGATCCCCTCACCTGCGCCCTCGCCCTCCACAAGGGGCGCACCAAGGAGCTGCTCGCGCAGCAGGGCGTCCCCACCGCCCCCTTCGTCGTGGTGGACGACTTCGCCGTGCTCCAGGGGCTCGCCCGCTTCGCCAGCTCCGAGGTCGGCCGCCCGGCGCCGG
This sequence comes from Gemmatimonadaceae bacterium, assembly GCA_036401195.1. Lineage (GTDB taxonomy): Bacteria > Gemmatimonadota > Gemmatimonadetes > Gemmatimonadales > Gemmatimonadaceae > JACDHQ01. The sequence goes on along the minus strand of DASWVQ010000331.1, from coordinate 3,429 downwards.
AGAATCCCCTCTTCCTCAAGCCGGTGCACGAGGGCTCCTCGAAGGGGATCTCCGAGCGCAACCTCGTCCGCTCCCCCGCCGAGCTGCTCGACGTGGGCGCCGCGCTCCTCGCGGACTACGCGCAGCCCGTGCTCGTCGAGCGCTACCTCCCGGGAGCCGAGTTCACCTGCGGCATCCTCGGCAACGGCGCCGGCGCCGAGGTCCTGCCGATCGTCGCCATGAACTTCGGCGCGCTCCCCGACGGGGCCCTCCCCATCTACGGCTACGAGGCCAAGTGGGTGTGGGACACCCCCGAGCGCCCGCTGGAGATGTTCGAGTGCCCCGCGCGGCTGCCGGGGAACCTGCGTCGCGCCATCGAAGCGGCGGCGCTCGCCGCCTTCCATGCGCTTGGCTGCCGCGACTGGGCCCGCGTCGACGTGCGCCTCGACGCCGACGGCGAGCCGAACGTGGTGGAGGTGAACCCGCTCCCCGGGATCCTCCCCGATCCCGCCGACAACTCCTGCCTCCCCAAGGCGGCGCGCGCCGCGGGGATGAGCTACGACGCCCTGATCCAGCGCTGCCTCCTCGAAGGCGCGCGCCGGCAAGGGATCGCACTGCGCCGCGTGGACCACGCGCAGCGGCCGCTCGCCTTCGAGGCCACCGCGTGAAGGTCGCCCTCCTCTTCGACGGCGCCTCCGCCCTCGCCAAGTCCCCCGACCTGCTGATCCTCGGCACCGTCGAGGCGGTGGAGCGCGCGCTCGCCGACGAGGGGAACGAGGTGGTCCGCATCCCGGTGGCCATGGACGGCCGCTGGGTGGAGCGCGTGCGGCGGGGCCGCTTCGACCTGGCCTTCAACCTGTGCGAGGGGATCGACGGCGTGGCGGAGCTGGAGCCCGCCGTGATCTCCGTGCTCGAGCTCTTCGGGGTGCCGGTGACCGGCAGCTCCGCGTGGACCGCTTCGCTCTGCCTGCGCAAGCCCATCGTGAACGGCATCCTCGACCGGGCAGGTGTGCCGGTGCCACGGTGGGCGAGCGTACGGCGGGGTGGGGCGATCCCGCGCGGCGTGGGATTCCCCGCCATCTGCAAGCCCGCCGCGGAGGACGCCTCGATCGGCATCGAGCAGCGCTCCGTGGTGCGCACCACCCGCGAGCTCTCCGCGCGGCTCGACGCGATGCTCGCGCGCTGGGACGAGGTGCTGGTGCAGCGCTTCGTGGACGGGCGCGAGGTGAACGTGGGGATCCTCGGCGACGCGGTGCTCCCGATCGCCGAGATCGACTTCGGCGCCATGCCGCGCGGGATGTGGCGCATCGTGAGCTACCGCTCCAAGTGGCAGCCCGGGACCGACGAGGACCTCGGCTCCCTCCCCCGCTGCCCCGCGCCCATTCCCCCCCGCGTCGCCACGCGCGTGCGCAACACCGCCCTCGCCGCATGGCGCGAGGTGGGGGGACGCGGCTACGGCCGCGTGGACCTGCGCATCGACCCCACCGGGCGGCCCTGGGTGCTCGAGGTGAACGCCAACCCCGACATCGCCCCTGACGCGGGGCTCGCCCGCATGGCCCGCGTGGCGGGGATCGAGTACCCCGCCCTGGTGCGCACCATCTGCGAGCTCGCCCTCGAGCACCGCGACCTCTCGGTCCCGGTCAACGCGCAGTGGGCGCTCGCGCAGCAGCTCTCGGGGGTCGGGCGCACCCCGCTCCCCGACGCGCTCGAGCTCTTCGCCGAAGGCGAAGGGTAGCGCGATGTCGCCGCGGCTCGCCGTGCCCCGTCCCGAGCACCGCCACGAGCTGCGGGAGCTGCTGGAGGCGACGGAGCTGTTCCGCGAGGAGGAGGTCGGCGTCGCCCTCGAGCTGTTCGACGACGGGATCTCCGGGCGCGACCCCGACTACCACTGGCTCGCCGCCCTCGAGGGCGACCGGCTGCTGGGCGCGGCCTGCTGGGGTCCCACCCCGGCCACCGAGGGCGCCTGGGACCTGTACTGGATCGCGGTGCACCCCGACGCACAGGGACAGGGCATCGGCACCACCCTGCTCGGCGCCGCGGAGGACGCGGTGGGCCGTGCGCGGGGGCGGCTGCTGGTGGTGGAGACCTCCGGCCGCCCCGCCTACGCCCCCACGCGCAACTTCTACCGCCGCCGCGGCTACGGCGAGGCGGCGCGGCTCGACGACTTCTACGCCCCCGGCGATGCCCGGGTCACCTTCGTGAAGCGGCTGGCCGCCGGCCCGCCCGGACACGATCCCTCTCCCACGGCGCACGCGGAGCAGCCGGCATGAGCGAGTGGCAGCAGTCCGTCCACCAGGGGGTGGATTCCCTCGAGAAGCTCCAGGCCTGGGTGGCGGATCGGTTCGGCGCCGACGTGGCGGCCGACGCGATCGACGTCGCCGCCCTGCAGCCCGCCTTCGACCAGTTCCAGATGCGGATCACCCCCGACGCGCTGGCGCTGATCAACGCGGTGGGCGACCCGATGTGGAACCAGTACGTGCCGAGCACGCGCGAGCTCGAGGTGGTGGACGGGGTGGTGGACTCGCTCGACGAGGACGGGGACTCGCCGGTCCCCAACCTCACCCATCGCTACCCCGACCGGGTGCTCTTCCTCGTGAGCCCCGTGTGCGCGAGTTACTGCCGCTTCTGCACCCGGCGGCGCAAGGTGGGGGATCCGGAGAAGATCCCCCTCAACCAGTACGAGTCGGCCTTCGCCTACATCTCCGCGCATCCCGAGATCCGCGACGTGATCCTCTCGGGGGGCGACCCGATGATGCTCTCCGACCGCCGGCTCGAGTACATCTTCCAGCGGCTGCGCGCGATCCCGCACGTGGAGATCATCCGCCTGGGGAGCCGCATCACCTCGCACCTGCCGGAGCGCATCACGCCGGAGTTCTGCGCGATGGTGCAGAAGTACCACCCGGTGTACATGAACACGCACTTCGACCATCCGAGCGAGCTGACGCCGGCGGCGGTGGCGGCGCTCGGGCGGCTCGCCAGCGCCGGCATCCCCCTCGGCTGCCAGACGGTGCTCCTGCGCGGCGTGAACGACGACGTGGCCACGATGAAGGAGCTGATGCAGAAGCTCCTCCGCGCCCGGGTGCGCCCCTACTACCTCTACATGGCCGACCAGGTGGCGGGGGGGGAGCACTTCCGCACCACGGTGCAGAAGGGGCTGGAGATCATCCAGGCGCTCCGCGGCTGGACGAGCGGGCTCGCCGTGCCGCACTTCTGCATCGACGCGCCCGGGGGCGGGGGGAAGGTGCCCCTCCTCCCCGAGTACGTGGAGGAGATCACCGACGACGCGGTGGTGTTCCGGAACTACGCCGGGGACCGCTACATCTACCGGCAGCCGAGGGAGCCCGGCGAGCGTGGCCGCGTGGTGGCCGCGGAGCACGACGTGCTCCCGATCGCGGGCAGCCGGAAGAAGTCCGCCGCGAAGAAGGGCAGCCGCCGCAAGGCGGCCAACGA
>DASWVQ010000330.1:0-5370 GCA_036401195.1 Gemmatimonadaceae bacterium | reverse complement strand
GCCGCTGCCTCCCGCGGCGCCGCCCCCCTGCGCCGCGCCCAGCTGCAGCGGCAGGTCGCGGATCAGCGCGAGGCGGATCCGCGCCACCGCCAGGTCGCGCGCGGCCACCGCGCGGTTCGCCGTCGCCTGCTCCAGCAGGATGCGCGACTGGAGCAGGTCCGTCTGCGTGGAGATCCCCTCGCGGAAGCGGATCTGGTCGATCCGGTAGGCCTTCTGCGCCTGCTCCACCACGCCGGCGCTCGCGTCCCACGCCGACTGCGCCTGCTGGAGCTGGTTGATCGCCACGCGCGTGTCGAGCGAGGCCAGCTCGCGGGCCAGCTCGAAGCGCGCGCGCGCCTCGTCGAGGTTGCCGCGCGCCACCAGCTCGGTGCCGCGCAGGCGCCCGCCCGTGAAGAGGGGCACCGACATCTGCGCCCCCACCGTCCAGTTCTCGCGGAAGTCCGACCAGCTCGGGAACGCCGAGGTGGGGTAGAAGAGCCGCTGGTACGACGACACGAGCTGCAGCGCGGGCCAGCGCTCGCCGCGCGCGGCGCGCAGCAGCCCTTCCTGCGCGCGCACCGCCTCCGACGCCTGGCGCACCGGCGCGCGATGGTCGGTGGTGGTGTCGGCGGCGGCGGCCGGGTCCAGCCGCCCCGCGTACGCCGCGGGGACCACCGCGTCGGCCTGCACCGGCTGGTCGATGTCGGTGGTGAGCACCACCGGCTCCTCGAAGGGAAGGTTCAGCAGCTGCTTGAGCCGCAGCAGCGCCACGTCGCGGTCGCCGCGCCGCTGGATCACCACCGGGCGCGCGTTGTCACGCGTCACCTGCGCGCGCAGCAGCTCGAACTCCGACTGCGAGCCCACCTTCCGCGCCACCTGCGTCTGCCGGAGCACTTCCTCCGTCTGCACGAGGGTGGAATCGGCGAGGGCCACGAGGCGCTGGGCGAGGGCGGCGTTGTAGTACGCCTGCGCCACGTCGAGCACGAGCTGGGCGCGCTGCGCGCTCACCTCCACCTCGGCGGCGCGGCGGCCCGCGCTGGCAGCGGCGTTGTTCCCCGCCACGCGCCCGCCGGAGAAGAGGTTCTGCGAGAAGTTGAGCCCGAACACCCAAGCGTCGCGCGCGCCGAAGCCCACCTTCGAGAAGTCGATCCCGCCGAGCGGGGAGTTCGACGCGCAGCTCTCGGCCTGCGCGAGCGCGGCGGCGCGCTCCGCAGGGGTGGCGCCGGCGGGGATGTTCGGCGCGCACACCGGGTCGAGCGTCGGCCCCGTGGGGGTGCCGGAGGAGTCCTGTCCCCCGCCCCCCGCGAGCGCGGAGAACTGCGTGCGCAGGGTGCGCTGGTAGGAGCCGGTGCCATTGAGCTGCGGCAGGTACTGGCTGCGCGCCTGCATCTGCTGCCCGCTGGCGCGGGTGACCCCCGCGCGGGCGATCTGCAGCTGCTCGCTCTGCGACTCGGCGAGGCGCACCGCGTCCTCGAGGGAGAGCACGCGCGGCGCGGCGGCCGACGACGCGGTCGGCACGGGGCGTGGATCCTGGGCGCGACCAGGCGCCGGCAGGAGGAGGGCAAGCGCGGCGAGCGACAGGAGGCGCGCGCGCGGGGACGACCGCATGGATGACATGGGAGTGATACGAGACGAAGTCAGGTCTGGTGTCCGGCGGGTTCCGCGGGGTCGGCGACGCGGGCGTCGGCGCGCGCGTCGGCGCGAGCGTCGTCGGGGACACCCAGCGCGCGCAGGAAGTGCCGCGCGTACTGCCAGGGCGCGCGCGCCTCGGGACGGGGGAAGGCCTCGGGCATCACCTCCCGGACCATCGCGTCGCCCCAGATCGCGCTCATGATCACGGAGACGGCGGTCTCCACGTCGGCGTCGGGGGAGGCGAGTCCCTGCGCCCGGAGTTGCCCCACGTACTGCACCAGCATTTCCGCGGCACAGTGCGGCCCCTCGCAGGCGGCGCGCGCCATCTCGGGGTTCTCCTCCACCTCGGCCATGAGCTTGCGCAGCATCGCGCGGTGCTCGCGCATGTGCGCGAGGACGGCCCCCAGCCACTCGACCAGCTCCGCCTCGGGATGGCCGGGTCGCGCCGGGAGGCGCGGGATCTCGCCGGCGTGGAACTGGTTGTCGTGCAGCGCCTGGAAGAGCCGCGCCTTGGAGCCGAAGAGCCGGAAGAGGGTGACCTCGTTGACCCCGGCCTCCTGCGCGATGCGACGGGTGGTGGCCCCGCGGAAGCCGTGGACGGCGTAGACGCGTCCGGCGGCTTCGAGGATTCGTGCGCGATTGTCCATAGGGGGAGGGAAAGTATCCGATTTCGGGCTGAGTGCAAGCGGTTACTTGCACGCATTCGGCACAGTCCCCCAAAGTCAAGCGCCCGAGTCACTTAAGTGACCCGGGCGCCTCACGACACCTGTAAACGGACGATTGATCGGTTACTTCGCTGTCCTCATTCCCCCGACCAGAGGTTCCGCGACAGCAGCAGGGTGAGCTCGTCCTCCGCCTCGTGCTCGATCGCCACCAGCTCCAGGGCATCGGCCCCCCGCTGGCGCGCCGCCCGGTCGGAGGCGAACAGGTACGCGACGTAATCCAGGACGTCCTGGCGCTGCCCGCTCACCCGCATGAGCGAGAGGTAGCAGCTGCGCGAATGGGGGGCGCTCACCTGCACCTTCCCCTCTGCCTCCTGGCGGGGGGCGCAGCGGCCGATCTCCTCGCGCAGGGCGAGCAGCCGGTCGAAGGCGGTGCTGGTCGGGTGAAGGCCCGGGTGCAGGTCGGTGGTGGAAATCATCGGCTCTCCTGACGTCACGATTGCACGGTCGCTTTCGCGCGTGATCGCGACAATCGGGGAATCCGGCCTTGGGCGCGTCCGACTATTCCCCACCCGCCAGGCGAACAACCCCACACGGGCACGAGCGTCGGACGGTCACCCCCGCCCCGCGGCGTCCTCCCGCGCGACCGCGCCGGCCAGCGGCGTGAGGTCGTACTGCCGCAGCATGTCCGCGGGATCCTGGTACACCGCGACCGCGCCCCCGAGGTCGTCCTCGCTCCACCAGCCCCCGCAGCGCAGCGCCACCGTGGGCACCCCGGCGCGCGCCGCCGCCTCGATGTCGTACGGGGTGTCGCCGAGCATGATGACCTGCGTGGGCCGCAGCCCGCTGCTGCGCAGCGCCGCCTGGATGATGTCGGGGTCCGGCTTCGAGCGGCCCGCGTCGCTCGACGAGGTGGCCGAGTGCACCAGCCCGTCGAGCTCCGCCTGGCGGAGGATCCCATCGACTTCGTCGCCGCTCGCGGAGGTGGCGATGACGAGGGTCAGCCCCTCGTTGAGCATCCGCTCGAGCAGCGCGTGCGCGCCCGGCGCGGGCTTCAGCGTGGGCAGGTACTTGCTGCGGAAGAGCGCCTTCTTCCGGTCGGAGAGCGCCTTCCCCTCGGGGCTCTCGGCGTCGAGTCCCGTGAGGATGGGGAGCACCTTGTCGCCCCCCATCCCGATCAGCGGGCGCACCCGCTCGAACGGCACGTCGTAGCCCGCCTCGCGAAGGACCTCGCTGAAGGACTTCGCGTGCGCGTCGTTGCTCAGGACCAGCGTGCCGTCGATGTCGAGCAGCACCCCGGCGCGCGGCGTGCTCACTTGCGCCGCCCGGTGCGTCGCTCGAGGACCACCTCGCCCTCGACGATCATGTACTTGATGAGGCGCTTGCGCAGCTCCGGGTACCGGTCAATGCGGTCGCGGAAGCGGTCGTTCGACACGATGCTCGCGTCGAGCTCCTCGGCGAAGGAGAGGATGAAGTAGTCCGCGTCGGTGCCGGCGGGCGCCTGGCGGATCAGCCCCTCGTCCACCAGCCGCTCGAAGCCGCCGCCGTCGTCGATCTGGTGGCGCAGCGCCGCATCCACCACGACGATGGGCTCCATGCCGTCCTCCACGAGCTTGTCGCGCACCGCCAGGATGTTGGCGAGCAGCGGACGTTCTCCCTCGCTGGAGAACGCCACGTTGGAACCGTCGACGAGGACGCGGTTCGACCGGTCCTCGACGCGCTCGGCTGCAGCAGGTTTCGTCATGCCGGGCTGAAAGGCACCGGGCGTGCCAGTGACGCGGAACACCACGGCGTGGCGGGCTGGACGGGGCGCCGGCGCCGCGGCAGGCGGGCCCGCAAGCATGAGCCTTGCGACTTCAGCGGGGATCACCGCACCCAGGATCCGGAGCCTTCGCATGCACACCACGGTGGACGACGTTCGCTACGACCTCGCGATGACCCGCGCCCGCATGGCGGCCACCCTCGAGGAGCTCGACCAGCGGCTCGACGAGGGGAAGGGGGCGGTGCGCCAGCGCGTCGATCAGGCGCGGCAGGCGCTCGACGTCCGCGACCTCGCCCGCGAGCACCCCTGGATGGCGCTGGGCGCGGCGATGGCGGTCGGGATTCTCGTCGCCGGCAGCGGGGCTGACCGGCGCGCCGCGGGCGCGGTGACCGATGCGGCGCGGGCGCTCCCCGGGGCCGCGATGGGCGCGGGGCACGCGATCGCGGACAAGGTGAAGGGACTGCGCGGGGACGACGGCGCGGGGGACGCGAGCGATGTGTCGTCGGGCGCGGAGGGCGCGGCGGCGTCGGAGCCCGGCTTCTTCGACCGCATCGCCGGCCGCCTCGGCGAGGCGCTCCAGCTCGACCGCTTCGTCGCCGAGCTGGCGGAGGCGTCGCGGGGGTTCAACCCGGGGCAGCGGCAGGAGGGGCAGCAGCAGTACCCGCAGCAGCAGGAGCAGCAGTCATCCTGAGCGAAGCGAAGGACCCGCCGTTGCAGTCATCCTGAGCAAAGCGAAGGACCTGGCCCTCGCGCACCGTGGCCGGATCCTTCGCTTCGCTCAGGATGACAGCGGCCCTACCGCTTGTACCGCCCCATCACCTGCGCCTTCGCCAGCGCGTTCGCGTTCAGGTTGAACCCGATCATCGCCGCCGTCGCGTTCGCGGGAACGTCGATCCGGTCCACCTTCAGCGCGAAGACGGTGAAGTAGTAGCGGTGCCATCCATGCCCCGGGGGCGGGCAGGGGCCGCCGTAACCGGTGGTGCCGAAGTCGGTGTGCCCCTCCTTCGCCCCCGCGGGCGCCTTGCCCCCCGTCGGGTCCCCCGCGCCGGCAACGAGTCCCGTCGCGCTCGCGGGGATGTCGTACATCACCCAGTGCCACCACCCGCTCCCCGTGGGCGCGTCCGGATCGTACGCGGTGACGGCGAAGCTCTTCGTTCCCTTCGGCGCATTCGCCCACTGCAGGGCGGGGGAGATGTTCTTCCCGGTGCACCCCATCCCGTTGAACACCTGCGCCGGCGCGATCGGCTGCCCTTGCTTCAGGTCCGGGCTGCTCACGCTGAACTTCTTCCCCTGCGCCCCCGCGCTCCCCGCGGCGGCGACGATCAGGCAGAGTGC
>DASWVQ010000329.1:0-1554 GCA_036401195.1 Gemmatimonadaceae bacterium | reverse complement strand
CCTGATCGTTCCCAGTGCATCCAAGGTTCCGTGCTCCGCCGGGAACATGGCCTCTTGAATGCTGGAGGAGCGATCACGGTTTCAGATGGTACCCCCTCATCATCACCCCGTCTGGCCGGCGCAATGAAGCCCGCCCGGCATCGGCAGGATGATGCGACGGTCACGGGGGGCGGATAGCTTTGGGGGCATGGAGTTCATCCGCGACCCGCTCTGGAACAACATCCGCGTCGACCCGCTGGCGCTGCGGCTGATCGACACCGCGCCCTTCCAGCGGCTGCGCTACGTGCGCCAGCTGGGGCTCGCGTACCTCGTGTACCCGGGGGCGACGCACTCGCGCTTCGAGCACGCGCTGGGCACCTACCACCTGGCGCGGCGCGCCCTCAACCTGCTCGAGGAGCGGGAGGAATTCGCGGCGGTGGCCGCGGAGGACTGCCGGATCGTGCGGGTGGCCGCGCTGCTGCACGACATCGGGCACTACCCCTTCTCGCACGCCCTGGAGGAGATCGGGGCGCCGCACCACGAGGAGGTGGCGCGGCAGCTGATCGAGGAAGGGGAGATCGCGCGCGTGCTGCGCGAGTCGCTGGGGAGCGATGCGCCGGCGCGCATCATGGGGCTGATCCGCGGCGAGAGCGACTCCCCGCTGCAGGGGCTCATCTCCGGGTCGTTCGACCTGGACAAGCTCGATTACCTGCGCCGCGATGCCTTCATGTGCGGGGTGAGCTACGGCGAGATCGACGTGGATCGCCTGCTCAACGCGCTCATGCTGCTCGAGGAGCCGGGCACGGGGCACCGGGTGGGGCTCGCCGAGAAGGGGCTGTCGGCGCTCGAGTCGCTGCTGTTCGCCAAGTACCAGATGTACCGCAACGTGTACTGGCACCACGCGGTGCGCAGCGCCACGGCGATGTACAAGCGCCTCGTGGACGACGCGCTGCACGGCGGCTCGCTCGACGCGCCCGCGCTCGCCGGGTTCACCGACGAGGGGATCCTGCACGCGCTGGAGGGGGCGCACGACGCGCCCCCTCCGCTGCTGGCGGCGCTGCGCCGGCGGCGGCTCTACAAGCGCGCCTTCGAGTGCCCGGCGGCGAGCCTGCCGCAGGACGCGGGGGAGTGGATTGCCGACGACCGCGAGTTGACGGTGGCCGCGGAGAACGCGCTGGCGCGCGAGGTGGGGCTCGCCCCGGGGGAGCTGCTCCTCGACTACCCGGCGAAGACGCAGATGCTGGGGCTCGACATCCCGGTGCTCCGCCGGCAGGGGACGGTGCGGCGGCTCACCGCCGAGGGGTGGGAGGGCGCCATCAACCTGCCCAAGCTCTCCGAGGAGCTCTATCGCTCCGCGCGCTGGCTGCGCGTCTTCACCGCCCGCCCCGTCGTGCTCCCCGAGCACCTCGTCCTCGACCTCGTCGCGCGGCCTGTTGCCGAGGTGCGGTCGTGGGCCCTGTCGCGGCACTGAGTTCGCGGTGGCCGGATCGGGGCGAGGGGTCCTCCACGGGACCTAAGCGGCGGTCCCTTCGGGCCCGCACGGTCCCGGGGAACACCCCCGCGCCCTCTCCGACG
>DASWVQ010000328.1:0-34833 GCA_036401195.1 Gemmatimonadaceae bacterium | reverse complement strand
GGTGGTCGCGATCTCGCCGGGCGGGATCGGCACGCCCGCCGCCCGGAGGATCTCCTTGGCCTGATATTCGTGGATGTTCACGTCTTCTCCAGCGTGATCGTCGTCCCGGCGTCCCCGCGCACTGCGTCGCGGCCCCGGCTCAACTCCGTGATGATCGCGCGACCGCCGGTGCGGCGCACGAAGTCGACGGCGGCCCGGATCTTGGGAGCCATGCTCCCTTCCCCGAACGCACCCTCGGCGTCCATTCCCTCGGCCTCCGCCGCGGTCAGCCGGCGCAGGGGCCGCTGCTGCGGCGTTCCCCACCCGGCGTACACGGCCTCGACGTCCGTCAGGATCAGCAGCAGCTCGGCGCCCAGGTCGCGCGCCAGCACCGCCGCCGCCAGATCCTTGTCCACCACCGCGTCGAGCCCTTCCCACCCCAGCTGCGGGTGCGGATAGATCGGCGCGCCTCCTCCACCCACCGCCACCACGAGCATCCCGCCCTCCACCAGTCGCCGGATCGCCGGCAGCTCGTGGATGGCGAGGGGGCGCGGGCTTCCCACCACGCGACGCAGCCGGCCATGTCCGTCCGGCTTCACCACGTGGCCCTCCTCCTCCAGCCGTCGTGCCTCGTCGGGCCCAAGTGCGCGCCCGATGAACTTCGTCGGGGCACGCAGCGCCGGGTCGTCGGGGTCCACCTGCACCTGCGTGACGACCGTCGCCACGGCGCGTTCGATGCCGGCGCGACGCAGCGCGTTCTCGAGCGACTGCTGGATCATGTAGCCGATCCATCCCGCGGTCGCCGCCACGAGCACCCCGAGGGGGAGCGGACTCGCGTACGGTGCCGCCACCTCGTTGCGCACGAGCTCATCGCCCACCTGCGGGCCGTTCCCATGCACCACGACCACGTTCCAGCCATCGCGCACGAGGTCCACGACGGGGCCGAGGCTCTCGCGGGTGAGCCGGAACTGGTCGTAGATGGTCGCGGGGCCGCCGCTGGTCGACGGGGAGAGCGCGTTGCCGCCGAGCGCCACGATCGCCGTCCGGCGCACTCCCTCCGGCGCGCGCAAGCTATCCGAAGCCGGAGGGGGGAGCAAGCTCATCGCGGCACCTCCCCCAGCATGCGGCCGATGGAGTCTAGCGCGGCGCCGAACGCGGCCCAGTCGCCGGCGCGCAGCGCCCGGCGCATCACGGCGTACAACCGGGCGATGGTGGCCCGGAAGTCCGGCGCGGCCACCGGGCCTCCCTCGCCGGCGAGCCGTCGCAGCGTGGGGCCGGCGCGCAGCGTGTCGCGGAACATCAACCGCACCTCCCGCAGGCCTTCCCCCGTGCCGCCGCCGAACACCGGCTGCATGAACGCCAGTCCATCGGCCATGGGCACGACCCGCACGCTCCCCCGCACCGTCCCCGCCGCGCGCGCCCCGGCGGCACGGGCCTCCGTGGAGGGAGCGCGCAGGGAGTCGAGGAGCCGGCCCCAGCGGGGGCTCCCGGGAGGGGCGGCGACCCACCAGGTGGCCGGGACCGCACCGCCGCGGACCACGGCGACCCCGGCGACCTGGTCGCTGGCGTCGAGGAGGGGCCACGCCGTGGACAGCGACCCGTCGATCGCCATGGGGGGGAGCGATGCCGGCGGACGGGCGCTGTCGCCCCCGCTGAGCGCGGGCAGGTGGAGGTTTCCCCCCGATCCGCCACGAGCGCCGACCTGCGCGAAGGCGGTCACCTGCGCGACGGCCCACTCGCGGGGCACGGCGAGGAGCGCGCGAAGCCCGGGAGGGATCGCGGTCCAGGGCGCCATGAGGCTCGGGAATCGGCGACGCCACGACGTCGTGAGGGGCGAGGCCACCGAGTCGGCATACAGGGTGGTGCGACCGCTCCTCGCGTCGATCACCGCGATCCCCGCCCGCTGCAGGTACCCGACCCGCGCGTCGCCGAGCGCCACGCGCGCGCTCAGCGGGTAGGTCGCCGATGCGGCGTAGAGCGGAATGACCCAGCGGAGCGAATCCCCATCCACCGCGGCCGTCGGCTCACCCTGCGCGAAGAAGGGGGCGACCCGTTCCACGATGTCCCGCGCGCGACGGACCGGGACCACCCCCGGGCTGCGCCCGGGGAGGTCGCCGAGGAGCATCCGCGGGTCGCGCAGGGTGAGGGCGGCGGCGATGCGGCGGATCGGCGCCCGCACGGGGATGACCGCGGCCAGCCCGCTGGTGTCGGCGACGACGTCGTACCCCTCGGCGGAATCGCTCACGGCGAGGGCCGGAAGGTCGCGTGGCTCGCCGGTCACCGGTTCCGCACTCGTGGGGTCGAGCGCGAGGGCCGATGCCGGCCCGTCCGGGGAGGTCCCGGACACGAGGAGCGCCTCGAGCCCGTCGGGCCGCGCGCGCCACACGACGCGCGCACCGCCGGCCTGGCCGTGGGCGGCGAGGGAGGCCTCGTCCCACACGGACACGCCGCGCGAGGCGGCGGCGAGGCCGGCGAAGCGCGGTGCGCCGGTGAAGAGGCGCACCTGGTCCACGGCATACGCGCGGCGGGTGTAGCCCGCCCGCGTCTCCACGTAGGGGCGCTCCCGCACCCCGCCCCCGATCGCCATCCAGTCGGCGACCACCGGCGCCACCTGGCGCACGCCGAGGGCGAGGAGCAGCACGACCGTCACGGCGAAGAAGGCGAGGCGCGTCTGGCCGCTCCACCCCGACCAGATCACCACCAGGGCGCCACCGAGCGTGGTGCTGGCGAGGATGAGGCTTCCCGGCACGCGCACCGCATGGTCGATCGCCGTGAAGGCGCCGCCGAGCCCGTGGCCCTCGGCGAGCAGCCGGTACATGTCGAGCCGGTAGCTCCACGCGAGGAGGAGGAGCACCACGCCCCCGAGGATGGTGAGGTGGCGCCGCACGTACGCGGTGACCCGCAGCCCCTGCCGCGACCAGCGCAGGCTGGGAGTGAGTGCGTAGAGCCCCACCACGACCAGCGACACCACGGCCACCACGATGGACGACCAGGCGTGGAGCAGTTCCTCGAAGGGGATCCAGTAGACGTAGAAGCCGAGGTCGTACTGGAAGTACGGGTCGCTCTCGCCGAAGGGGACGCCGCCGGTGGCGATGAGTGCATCGGCCCAGCGGTCCCCGGGGATCGTGAGCGCCGCCGCGAGGAGGGCCGCGAGCAGTGCGGCCACGACGACGAGCCGGCGGCCGGGCACCTCCTCACCGAACTCCAGGTTGCCCACCCGCCGCGGCACGATGAGCGACACCACCGAGTGGCGCACGGCGAGCAGGTTGGCGAAGGCGAACGCGAAGGCGACGAGGGCGGAGCCGATCGCGAGCCACGCCGTGGCGGTGGCGCGCGCGCGCCACACCGCGCCGAAGCCGAGCGCCTGGAACCAGAGCTGGTCGACGTACAGCGTCGCCGCCACCCGCGCCGCCACGAGCAGCAGGGCGAGGACGGCGATCGCGACGATCAGCCCGCGGCGCATGCGGTCAGGGGTCCACGCCCTGGGCGCGCAGCCAGCCTTCCATCTCGGCGCGGATCGCCGCGAGCCGCTCGGGCGTCCGGGCCTCGTAGCGCGCGACGATCACCGGCTGCGTGTTGGAGGCACGGATCAGCCCCCAGCCGTCGCCGAAGAGCACCCGCACGCCATCCACGTCGATCACGTCGTGCCGCGCCCGGAAGTGGGCGACCGCGCGCTCGACGATCTCGAACTTGCGCTCGTCCGGGCAGTCGATGCGGAGCTCCGGGGTGGCGACGAAGGCGGGGACGTCGGCGAGCAGCTCGCGCACGGTGCGTCCCTCGTCGGCGAGGATGCGCAGCAGGCGCGCGGCGGCGTAGAGCGCGTCGTCGTGGCCGTAGAAGCCCTCGGTGAAGAACATGTGCCCCGACATCTCCCCCGCGATCGGGGCGCCGCTCTCCTTCATCTTCTCCTTGATGAGGGAGTGGCCGGTGCGCCACATGACCGGCGTTCCCCCGGCGCGCGCGATCTCGCCCGCGAGCGCCTGCGAGCACTTCACGTCGAAGATGATGGGCTGGCCGGGGCCGGCCCGGCGGAGCACGTCGCGCGCGTAGAGGATCAGGAGGCGGTCGCCCCACACGATGTCGCCGGCCGCGTCGACGACGCCGATGCGATCGGCGTCGCCGTCGAAGGCGATCCCGAGCTCCGCGCCGTCCGCGCGGACGGCGTCCACCAGGTCCTCGAGGTTCTCGGGGACCGTCGGGTCGGGGTGGTGATTGGGGAAGGTGCCGTCGCTCTCGCAGAAAAGCCCGCGCCCGCGCACGCCGAGGCGCGCGAAGAGCTGCGGGGCCACGAGGGCGCCCGCCCCGTTCCCGCAGTCGTACACCGCGTGGATGGGGCGCGTGAGGGGGCCGATCCGCGCCAGGATGTCGTCGAGGTACCGGTCGAGCACCGCGGCCTCGCGCACCTGGCCGCGCGGCGCCGCGGGCGAGGCGCCGGCCGTGATGAGCGCGTGCAGCCGCTGGATCCCCTCGCCGTGCAGCGAGTCCTTCCCCACGCTGATCTTGAAGCCGTTGTACTCCGGCGGGTTGTGCGACCCGGTGATCTGGATCCCGCCCACGACCGGCTCGTGGTGCAGCGCCCAGTACAGCAGCGGGGTGGGCACCACCCCCACGTCCACCACGTCGACGCCGGCGCCGGTGAGGCCCTCGACGAGCGCGTCGCGGAGGGGGCCGCCGCTCGGGCGGTTGTCGCGGCCCACCGCCACGGCACCGCGCAGCCCGCGCTCGGCGAGGAGGGCGGCGTAGCCCGCGCCGATGCCGCGGGCGGCCTCCTCGGTGAGGTCGCGGCCCACGATGCCGCGGATGTCGTACTGGCGGAAGATGCCCGGCGCGATGGTCATGCGATGATCGAAGGGTCCGTATGCGACCCGGGCCGCGTGCGCGGCCCGGGGTGCTGCTCTCACTCGACCACGCGGGGCGCGAGGGCCGGCGCCGGCATCGGTGGGCCCTGGATGGCCATCGCCGGCGGCGCGTGCGTGGGGCGCCCCACGTTCGCGTAGCGCACGATCCGGTTCGGGAAGATCCCGAGGAGGATGAGCGCCACCGCCGCCACGAAGACCACGCCACGGGTGAGCACCCCGCCCTGCGCCGGGGCCACCGCCCCCTCCGGGCGCGGGCGCATGAACATCACCATGACCACGTACAGGTAGTAGCCGGCGGCGATCACGCTGCTGAGCACGAGGACCACGGTGAGCACCACCTGCGGCTCGGGCGCCTGGAGGGCCGCCTTGACCAGGAACCACTTGGCCAGGAAGCCGGCGCCGCCGAAGACCGGGAAGCCGAGGAGCGCGAGCATGAACACCGACATCGCCACGGCGAGGCCGGGGCGGACCGTCCAGAGGCCGGACAGCTCGTCGGTCGTGACCGTGCCCTCGCCGGGCTGCGTGAGCGCGGCGACCACGCCGAAGGCGCCGAAGGTGGCCAGGGTGTAGGCCAGCAGGTAGAACACGAGCGCCGAGGCGCCCTGCGGCGTGCCCGCGGCGACGGCGACCAGCAGGTAGCCGGCGTGGCCGATGCTGGAGTACGCGAGGAGCCGCTTCACGTTGCGCTGGGCGAGGCCGATCGCGTTGCCCAGGACCATCGTGAGCACCGCGAGGAGCGCCACGGCGGGGCGCCACTGCGCCCAGGCCCCGGGGAAGGCCTCGAGCCACACGCGGAAGAGCGCCGCGAAGGCGGCCGCCTTCACCGTCGCCGCCATGTAGGCGGTGATCGGCGTGGGCGCGCCGTCGTAGACGTCGGGGGCCCACATGTGGAAAGGGACGCTCGACACCTTGAAGGCGAACCCCACGAGCATCAGCGCGATGCCGAGCAGCAGGAGCGGGCTGGTGGCCAGCCCCATGCTCGTGACGCGCGCCCCGATCTCGGACAGGCGCACGGACCCCGTGGCCCCGTACACGAGGGCGATGCCGTAGAGCAGGAACGCCGTGGAGAAGGCGCCGAGGAGGAAGTACTTGAGGGCGCCCTCGGCGGAACGCGCGCTGCGGCGGTTCATCCCCGCGAGCGCGTACACCGCGATCGACATGACCTCGATGCCGAGGAACACCATCATGAGGTCGCGCGCGCCGGCCAGGAGCATCATGCCGCTCGAGGCGAGGAGCAGGAGGACGTGCGACTCCGGGAAGAGGATCGACTGGCGCTCGTTGTCCTCGATGGAGAGGGCGAGGGCGCCGATCGTCCCGATCAGGATCACCACGTCCATCATCCAGCGGAAGTTGTCCACCGCGATCGGGCCGTCGGTGGCATGGTCCTGCCGGAAGAGGTACCAGATCACCGCCCCGAGGGTGATCACCGCGAGGGCGATCGAGGCGATGCCGACCCGCCGCTGGTGGGCGGCGGTCTCCGGCCCGAACGCGGCCCACAGGAGCAGCGCGAAGGCGCCGACCATCAGGACCAGGTCGGGAACGAGCGCGCCCGTGAGCTGCGCCGGGATCGAGAGGTCGTACTGCATCAGGGGTGTGCTCCCGGAAGCGCGGCCATGGGACGGCTCGCGCGGGTCTCGACATGCTGGACGAACCGCTCCGCGGCACCCTGCATCCGCCGGAGGACCGGCGCCGGGTACACGCCCAGCCAGACGATCGCCGCCAGGAGCGGGATCATGATGGCCAGCTCACGCCGGTTCAGGTCGGGGATGTGCTCGTTCTCGGGCTTGTCGAGCGGGTTGAAGAGGATCCGCTGGATCGCCCAGAGCAGGTACGCCGCGGCGATGATGACCACGAGCGACGACACGACCGCGAGCCAGGGGTAGGTGCGGAAGGCGCCGATGAGGACGAGGAACTCCCCCACGAAGCCGTTCGTGCCCGGCACGCCGATGGAGCTGAAGGTCACGATGGCGAGCATCGCCGAGAACATCGGCACCACGCGGGCGATCCCGCCGTAGGCCGCGATCTCGCGCGTGTGCCGCCGCTCGTAGATCATGCCGATCAGGAAGAACAGCGCGCCGGTGGAGATGCCGTGGTTGATCATCACCATCAACGCCCCCTGCACGCTCTGCACGGTGAGGGCGAAGATGCCGAGCATCACGAAGCCCAGGTGGCTCACCGAGGAGTAGGCCACGAGCTTCTTGAAGTCCGGCTGCACCAGCGAGACGAGGGCGCCATAGAGGATCCCGACCACCGCCAGCCCCAGGATGATGGCGCGCACCGTGGGGTGCATCGCCGCGTCCGGGAAGAAGGGCACGGCCAGGCGGAGGAAGCCGAAGGTGCCGAGCTTCAGCATGATGGCCGCCAGCACCACCGACCCGGCCGTGGGCGCCTCGACGTGCGCGTCGGGGAGCCAGGTGTGGAAGGGGAACATCGGCACCTTCACCGCGAAGGCGAGGAAGAAGGCGCCGAACATCCAGAGCGACGCCGCCGGCGAGAGCTGCGCGTTGGCGAGGATGACGTCGTAGCTGAAGTTCGGGATCCCCGTCACCGGGTCGGCGACGGAGAGCCCCAGGTAGATGATCGCCACCAGCATGAGCAGCGATCCCACCATCGTGTAGATGAAGAACTTGAGCGAGGCATAGATGCGCCGGTCGCCCCCCCAGATCCCGATGATGAAGTACATCGGGACGAGCATCATCTCCCAGAACACGTAGAACAGGAAGACGTCGAGGGAGACGAAGACGCCGAGCATGCCGGTGGTGAGCACCAGCAGGAGCGCGTAGTAGGCGTGCACCTTCTTCCGGATGCTGGTCCAGCTCCCCAGCACCGAGAGGACCATGATGAAGGTGGTGAGCAGCACCATCATCAGGGCGAAGCCGTCGAGCCCCACGTCGAAGCGGACCCCCCAGGCGGGGATCCAGTCGGTGCTCACCCGCTGCTGCCAGTCCGCGCTCATGGAGCGGAAGCTCCACCAGAGCCCGAGGGAAAGGACGAACTCGAGGGCGAAGGTGGCCAGGGCGATCGTCCGGGCGGGGGCGGCCCGGCCGCTCGCCACCTCGTCCTCGCCCTCCACGCGCGCCCCGGCCCCGCGGCCCTGTGCCCAGATGGCCAGCGCGCCGAGGAGCGGCAGCGCCAGCAGCACCGGGAGGATCCATCGGTCGTAGCCGATGCCCATCAGGAAGTCGTACATGCGATTACCGGAGGGTGAAGGCGCCGAGCACCGCGAGCACGCCAATCACGAGGACCCAGGCGTACGTCCCCACGCGCCCCGACTGCAGCTGCGACCCCGACCAGCCGACCAGGCGGGCCAGCGCCGCGCTCCCATTCACGAAGAGGCCGTCGATGAGCCCCGTGTCCACGCCGCGCCAGAGCAGCCCGCGCGACACGGACACGGTGGGCTGGACGACGGCGGCATCATAGATCTCGTCCACGTAGTACTTGTCGAGCAGCACCTTCTCGAAGCCCTCCTCCGGCGCGGCCTGCGCCTTGGGCACGAGGCGGGCGGGCTTGAGCTTCCAGACGGCGAAGGCGATGCCGAGGATCGCGATCGCCACCGCGGCCCCGATCAGGGCGTACTCGGTGGCATGCGTCGCCTCGGGGGCGGTGCCGTTGGTGACGCGCAGCATCGACGCCCCCACCACCGGCTCCAGCCAGTGCTCGAGCACCCCGATGGGGCCGATGGGGATGAGCGCCGGCAGGTTGAACCATCCGCCGGCCAGGCTGAGGAGGCCGAGCACCACCAGCGGCCCGGTCATGATCCACGGGGCCTCGTGCAGGTGCTCGCGCTCCTTCTCCCCGGTCCGGTTGGGGCCGTGGAAGGTGTAGAGCATCATGCGCGTCATGTAGATCGCCGTCATGAGCGCGGCGGCGAGCCCCAGGAAATAGACGAGGTAGAGCACCACGCTCCCGGGGATCCCCAGCCAGTGCGCCTCCGCCAGCGTGCTCTCGTGCGCGCGGAGGAAGACGGAGCCGAGGATCTCGTCCTTGGAGAAGAAGCCGGCGAAGGGGGGTATGCCCGCGATGGCCAGCGTCGCGATCCACATGAGCCCGAAGGTCACCGGCATGTACTTCCGGAGCCCGCCCATGTTGCGCATGTCCTGCGCGTCGTCGTGGTTGTGCGTGGCGTGGTAGGCCGCGTGCATCGCGTGGATCACGGAGCCCGACCCGAGGAAGAGCAGCGCCTTGAAGAAGGCGTGCGTCATCAGGTGGAAGACGCCGGCGACGTACGCCCCCGACCCCACGCCCACGAACATGTAGCCGAGCTGGGAGACGGTGGAGTAGGCGAGGACCTTCTTGATGTCCCACTGCTTGAGGCCGATCGTCGCCGCGAAGACCGCGGTGAGCGCGCCAATGACCGCCACGGTGAGGCCGGCCACCGGGGCCATCGAGAAGAGGGGGGCGCTGCGGGCGACGAGGTACACGCCCGCGGTCACCATCGTCGCCGCGTGGATGAGCGCGGAGACGGGGGTGGGGCCGGCCATGGCGTCGGGGAGCCACACGTAGAGCGGGATCTGCGCGCTCTTGCCGGCGGCGCCGAGGAAGAAGAAGAGGCAGATCGCCGTCACCAGCGCCCCGCCGAACTGCAGCCCCGCCGCCGCGCCGTTCACGCCGACGAAGTCGAGCGTGCCGAGGTTCGCGAAGAGCAGGTACATCGCGACGAGGAAGCCGAAGTCGCCGATGCGGTTGACGATGAAGGCCTTCTTCCCCGCATCCGCGTTCGCCTTCTCGCTGAACCAGAAGCCGATGAGGAGGTAGGAGCAGAGCCCCACCCCTTCCCAGCCGATGAACATCAGCGGGTAGCTCGCCCCGAGGACGAGCACCAGCATGAAGAAGACGAAGAGGTTGAGGTACGCGAAGTAGCGCGGGTACCCCGGGTCGGCCTGCATGTAGCCCACGCTGAAGAGGTGGATCAGCGAGCCGACGCCCGTGATCACCAGCACCATCAGCATGGAGAGCTGGTCGAGGTGGAAGGCGGCGTCGAGCTGCAGGTCGCCCACCGGCATCCAGGCGAAGTAGTGCTGGACGAAGGGGGCGTGCGGGGCGGCGCCGCGCATGGCGAGGAAGATCGCCAGGGCAAGGGCGAAGCTCGCGAGCAGCACGGCGGGGCCGATGATGCTGGTGAGCCCCGCGAAGCGGTGCCGGGCCACGACGTGGTGGTCGTCGCCATGGGCGCCGCCGGCATTGTCATGCGCGTCGTGCGCGTGCGCGTCGTGCGCGCCGGCGGGGGCGCCGGCATGGCCGGCCCCATGAGGGGCGCCATGGGCGTGGTCGGGGTCCGCCGGGCCCGGACGATAGGCCGCAACGAGCGAGAGGAGCCCGTTGAGCAGGAAGCCGAGCAGCGGGAGGAGTGGGACGAGCCAGATCCACTCCGCGACCGTGCCGGCGAGCGGGTGTGCGCCCGCAGGGGCGCCGTGCTGGAGCAGCATCACCCTCGGAGCAGGTTGATGTTGTCGAGATTGACCGTCTGGCGGTGGCGGAAGAGGGCGATGATGATCGCCAGCCCCACCGCGGCCTCGGCCGCGGCCACCGTCATGACGAAGAAGACGAACACCTGCCCGGCGGCGCCGTAGGCGCGGGCGAAGGCGACGAAGCTGAGGTTCACCGCGTTGAGCATCAGCTCCACGCACATGAACACGATGATGGCGTTGCGGCGGGTGAGGACCCCCACCACGCCGATGGTGAAGAGCACGGCGGAGAAGAACAGCGCCTCAACGAGCATCGGTCGGCCTCCGCTGCCTGCCAAGCACCACCGCGCCCACGACCGCGACCAGCAGCAGGACGCTGGTCACCTCGAAGGCGAGGAGGTACTCGTTGAAGAGGGGGCGGGCGACGGGGGTGATCGCCCCCTCGGCGAGCGCCTGCCGCGCCGCGAACCCCTCGGGAAGCGCCAGCGCCGGCGCGACGCGCGTGCGCGTCACCACCAGCACCTGCGCCAGGATCGCCAGTCCCACGACGCCGGCCAGGAGCTTCCACCACATCCCCCGCTGGTCGGCGAAGTCGGCGGGGGTGCCCAGGTTCAGCAGCATGATCACGAACAGGAACACCACCATGATCGCGCCGGCGTACACCAGGACCTGGATGGCCCCGATGAACTGCGCGTCGAGCATCACGTACATCGCCGCCAGCTGGAACATCGTGATGACCAGCCAGAGCGCGGCCGACACGGGACTCTTGCGCGTCACGAAGGCGAGGGCCGACGCGACCGCCATGATCCCGAACAGGTAGAAGTGGAACGTGTAGAACAGGGGGGTGGCGGTGGGCATCTCACTCCCCCTTGGGGTCGGCGGGATCCCACATCTCGCACACCGGGTGCGTCTGCGCCATCAGGCGCTCCAGGTCGTACACGTGCCCCTGCCGCGAGTACTCCGAGTTCTCGAAGTGCCGCCCCAGGTGGATCGCCTCCTCCGGGCACACCTCCTGGCAGTAGCCGCAGAAGATGCAGCGGAACTCGTCGATCTCGAAGACGAGCGGGTAGCGGTTCCCCTGCTCGTCCTCGCCGGGCACCAGCTTGATGCAGTTCGCCGGGCACACCGTGGGGCAGAGGCCGCAGGCCACGCACTTCGCCTTGCCGTCCTCCGTCTGCAGCATCCGGTGCGTCCCCCGCCAGCGCGGGGAGAGCGCGTGCTTCTCCTCCGGGTACTGCACGGTGACCTTGTGCGGGTCCACCATGTGCCGGAAGGTGCGCGCCATCCCCTTGAGGGTCGCGCGCACGTAGCTCGTCTGCTCGATGGGACGCTCGAGCACCTTCACGCCAATCGCCATGGTCAGTCGCCCGCGGGGGCGGCAAGGGTCGAACGGAAGCGCACCGCGCGCAGGCGGCGCAGCTCCTCCTCGGTCGCGCGGCCGCTGGACGGGCTGATCACCCGGCCGCGGTCGAGCACGAAGAAGAGGAGCCCCATGATCACCACGTTGAGGGCGAAGAGGATCATCGCGTACGGTGACAGCCCGAAGCGCGAGACCTTCGACACCCCCGCCGCCTCCAGGCCGAGCACCGCCCCCGCCATCACCACGATGTAGCCCAGCATCTGGGGGAGCAGCACCTTCCACCCCAGCGACATCAGCTGGTCGTAGCGGAAGCGCGGCAGCGTCCAGCGCACCCAAATGAAGACGAAGACGAAGAAGAGGATCTTCGCGAAGAAGAACAGCCCCGTCAGCAGCGTCTTGATCCCGGTGTGCGGCGCCAGGTTGTCCCACAGCGTGAAGGGAATGTCCCAGCCGCCGAAGAACAGCACCGCCATCAGCGCCGAGGCGGTCATCATGTTCGCGTACTCGGCGATGAAGAACATCGAGAACTTCATCGCGCTGTACTCGGAGTGGTACCCCGCCACCAGCTCGGACTCCGCCTCGGGGAGGTCGAAGGGGAGGCGGTTCGTCTCGGCGAAGGCGGCGACCATGAAGACGAAGAAGGCGAGCGTCGCGTTCAGGACGTTCCACCCCATCGTCGCCTGCTGCCCGATGATCTGGTCGATGGCGACGTTCCCGGCGAGGAGCAGCACGGGGATGGTGCTCATCCCCATCGCGATCTCGTACGAGACCATCTGCGCGCTCGACCGGAGCCCGCCGAGGAAGGAGTACTTGTTGTTCGACGCCCAGCCGGCGAGCACGATCCCGTACACCCCCAGCGAGGAGATCGCGAGGATGAAGAGGAAGCCGATCGGCAGCGGGGCGAGCGCCATCGAGATCCGCCCCCAGGGCGAATCCCAGGGGGCCCCGAAGGGGAGCACCGCCCAGGTGAGGAGCGCCGGGGTGAAGGCCATCGCCGGCGCGAGCACGAACAGCGCCGCGTTCGCCCGCCCGGGGATCGTCTCCTCCTTCATGAAGTTCTTGAGGCCGTCGGCCATCGGCTGCAGCAGCCCCCCCGGTCCCGCGCGGTTGGGACCGAGGCGCCCCTGCATCCAGGCGCAGATCTTCCGCTCGGCGAGGGTGAGCATCGCCACCGTCACGAGGTACACCGTGAAGATGACGAGCAGCTTGATGAGCGTGGCGACGAACCAGACACCGAAACTCGGCTCGGTGACCATCTATCCCTCCGCGCCGGCCATCGCGCCGGCGAGCATGCGGCCCTTGAGGCCGAGCGTGTCGTAGCTCATCCCCGCGAACTCGGGGCGCGCGGCGGCGAGCGCCGCGAAGGCCTCGCCCGCGGTGAAGTACCCGCTCCCCTCCCCCATCGCGGCGAGCAGGTCGCCGATCGCGTAGGTGCTGGGGCGGGCGAAGCCGGGGGCGGCCTTCGCCTGCAGGAAGCGCTGCACGCGCCCGCGCAGGTTGGTGAAGGTCCCCTCCTCCTCGCTGACGTTCGCGATCGGGAGGACCACGGCGGCGGCGTGCCGCGCCCAGGCGGGGAGCGTCGTGCCGATGACGAGGATCGTTCCCGCCTTGGCCGCGTCCACGGCGTCGGCGCCGGCGAGCTCCTCGTCGGCCACCACCAGCACGTCACCGGCGGCGAGGCCGGCGAGCGGCGTGTCGCTGCGGGTGAAGCCCATCAGCTCGGCCCCGCGCCCGTTGGCGGCGAGATCGCGGCGGCGCGCCAGGTCCTCGACGCCGGGGAGGGGATCCTCGCCGGGGGCCACCGGCACCCGGAAGGCGCCCCGCCCGCCGGTCTTGCCGGCGAGCCTGGACAGGAGGAAGAGCGCCTCGTTCGAGAGGTTGGGCGACGCGAGGACGTGCGCGCGCTTGCCGGCGAGGAGCTGCGCGGCCTCGGCGAGCGCGACCTCCCAGTCGGCGGTGACCAGCGCGCCCGCGCGGCGCACCAGCGGCGCGTCGACGCGGTCCTTGCGGTTCATCCACCGGTAGTTCAGGCGCCCGTAGTCGCACATGAAGTACTCGTTCACGTGCTCGTTGCCGCGGGGGCGGAGGCGCACGACCTGGTTGTCGCGCGTCTCCACGATCATGTTGCAGCCCTGCGAGCAGCCGGGGCAGACGGAGGGGGCGCGGTCCACCTCCCAGGCGCGCACCTTGTTGAGCGAGTCCTTGGAGAGGAGCGCGCCCACCGGGCAGAGGTCGATCACGTTCCCCGCCCACGGGTGGGTCAGGTCGTGCCCCTCGAACTTGCCGATGACGGCGCGGTCGCCCCGCTCGCTCACGTTCAGCACCGGCTCCTGGGCCATGCTGTCCATGAAGCGCACGCAGCGGGTGCAGAGGATGCAGCGGTTCGTGACGTACATGACGTCGCCGCCGAAGTCCTCGACCGGGTTGAACCGCTTGGGGTCGCGCAGGCGCCCCTCGCTCCGCCCTTCCTGGTAGGTGTAGTCCTGCAGCTCGCACTCCCCGGCCTGGTCGCAGATCGGGCAGTCGAGGGGGTGGTTGATGAGCAGCATCTCGAGCACGCCCTTGCGGGCCTCGAGCGCCTTGGGGGAGTGGACGTGCACCACCTGCCCCTCGGCGACCGCGGTCGCGCAGGAGGGGGCGAGCTTGGGCATCTTCTCCACTTCCACGAGGCACATGCGGCAGACGCCGGCCACCGGGAGGCCCGGGTGGTAGCAGTAGTGGGGGACGAGCACCCCCACCGTCTTCGCCGCCTCGAGGATCGAGGTGCCCGCGGGCACGGTCGCCGTGCGGCCCTCGATCGTCAAGGTCACCATCTGCTGGTCGGCCATGGTCGTCTCCTCAGGCCACCGCGGCCGGCACGGCGTGGACCGTCTTCTTCCGGATGAGCGCCTCGAAGTCGGCGCGGAACTTCTGGATCCCCGACACCACCGGCGTGGCGCAGGAATCGGAGAGCACGCAGATCGTCTTGCCCGTCATGTTGTCGGCGATGCCGAGGAGGGTGTCGAGGTCCTCCATCGCGCCCTCCCCCGCGGCGATGCGCTCGAGGATGCGCGTGGTCCAGGCCGTGCCCTCGCGGCACTGCGTGCACTGGGCGCAGCTCTCGTGGGCGTAGAAGCGCGCGAGGCGCGCGATCTGCTTCACCAGGTTCTGCGCGTCGTCGATCACGATGCAGCCGGCGGAGCCGAGCATCGTCCCGCCGGCGATCATCCCCTCGTAGTCCATGAGGGAAGACTCCGCTTCTTCCAGCGTCTGGATGGGCACGGAGGACCCCCCGGGGATGATCGCGCGGAGCTTGCGGCCCGGGAGCGCCCCCCCGCACACCTCGTGCAGGAACTCGCCGAAGGGGAAGCCCATGACCATCTCGTAGTTGCCGGGATAGCGGATGTTGCCGCACACCGACCAGAGCTTGGTGCCGGTGCTCTTGGGGTTGTCGGCCCGGCCGAGCGCCTTGTACCAGTCGGCGCCCTGGGTGAGGATGTGCGGCACCGCGGCCAGCGTCTCCACGTTGTTGATCGTGGTGGGCTGGGCGAAGAGGCCGGCGACCGCCGGGAAGGGCGGCTTGATGCGCGGGTTGCCGCGGCGCCCCTCGATCGAGTTCATCAGGGCGGTTTCCTCGCCGCAGATGTACGCGCCGGCGCCCCGGTGCACCCAGATGTTGATCGTCTTGCCGGTGCCCATGGCGTTCGGGCCGATCACGCCGGCGGCGCGCGCCTCGGCGAGGGCGGCCTCCATGTACCGGATCGGCTCCGTGAACTCGCCGCGGATGTAGATGTAGGCGGTCTCCGCGCCGATCGCGTAGGCGCCGATGGCGACGCCCTCCACGAGGGCGTGCGGCGTCCAGCGCATGATCTCCCGGTCCTTGAAGGTGCCGGGCTCCGACTCGTCGGCGTTGCAGCACAGGTAGTGCGGCTTGCCGTCGCCGGGCTTCATGAAGGACCACTTCACGCCCGTGGGGAATCCCGCGCCCCCGCGGCCGCGCAGGCCGGAGGCCTTCACGATGTCCACGATCTGCGCCGGCTCCATCCCGAGCGCCGCCTGCAGCGCGGCGTACCCGCCGCGCTGCTTCCAGCCCTCGAGCGAGCGGGCCCCGGCGTCCCCGAAGTACTTCGAGAGGACGACGGTCTCCTTCGCGTGCGGTTGGTGCGGATATCCCATCTTACGCCAGGCTCCCCAGGATCCCGGGGACCTTCTCCGGCGTCACCGAGTCCAGGAAATCTTCGTTGATCATCACGGGGGTGGCGAAGCCGCAGGCGCCGAGGCATTCCACCTCGATGACCGTGTACTTGCCGTCGGGAGAGGTGACGCCGAGCTCCTCGCAGCCGGTATGGCGGAGGAAGGCCTTCACCACGTCCTCCGCGCCGCACACCCCGCAGGGGGTGGTGGTGCAGACCTGGATGAAGTGCGTCCCCACCGGGTGCTGGTGGTACATCGTGTAGAAGGAGACGACCCCCTTCACGTAGGCCGGGGTGAGGTCGAGGACCTCCGCCACTTCCGCCATCCCCTCGGCGGGCACCCAGCCCCGCTCGCGCTGGACGAGCCAGAGCGCGGGGAGGAGGGCGGCCATCTTCGTGGGATAGCGGCCGAGGATGTCGTCCAGCTCCTTCCGCACCGCGCCGGTGAACACCGGGACGTAGGGCGCGTGGTCGTGGCCGTGCTCGCCGTGCGACGCGTGCGACGGGGCGTGCAGCTCCCCCATTTCCTTGGCGGTCACCGGTCGATCTCTCCCATCACGATGTCGATGCTGGCGTTGATGGCGATCACGTCGGAGAGCAGGTGCCCCTCGACCATCCTCGGGATCGCGGACAGGTTCACGAACGACGGAGGCCGGATGCGCCAGCGCACCGGCTTCGACGTGCCGTCGGAGACCAGGTAATAGCCCTTCTCGCCCTTGGGGCTCTCCACCGGGACGTAGCATTCCCCCACCGGGGGACGCGGGCCCTCCATCACCTGCTTGAAGTGGTGGATCATCGACTCCATGTCGCTCGTCGCCTTGTGCTTCGGCGGGAGGATGACGCGGTGGTCGTCGACGTTCACGGGGCCGTCGGGGAGGCGGGCGATCGCCTGCTCGAGGATGCGCACCGACTGGCGCATCTCCTCGAGGCGGACGAGGTAGCGGTCGTACACGTCGCCGGCGGAGCCCACCGGGACGTCGAAGTCGTAGGTCTCGTAGTCGAGGTACGGGAAGTCCTTGCGGACGTCGTACGCCACGCCCGAGGCGCGCAGCATCGGGCCCGAGAGCCCGTAGTTCGTGGCCTCGTCCGCCGTCATGGCGCCGATGCCGATCGTGCGCCCCACCCAGACGGCGTTGCGCGTGAGCATCGCGTCGGCCTCGTCGAGGGTGCGCGGGAAGGTCTGCACGAAGTGCTTCAGCCCGTCCAGCCAGCCGTCGGGGATGTCGGCGCCCATCCCCCCCACGCGGGTGAGCGTGGTGGTGAGGCGCGCCCCGATCCAGTTCTCGAGCAGGAGGTACACCCGCTCGCGCTCCTGGAAGAGCCAGAGGAAGGGGGTCATGGCGCCGATGTCGATCGACGTCGTCCCCATCCACACCAGGTGCGAGATGATGCGCGACAGCTCGGCGGCGATCACGCGCAGCACCTTGCAGCGCTCCGTGATCTCGATGCCGAAGAGCCGCTCCGCCCCGAGGGCGAAGGCCACGTTGTTCCCCGGCGAGTTGAGGTAGTCCTCGCGGTCGGTCCAGGGGATGATCTGGTTGTACTGGCGGTACTCGCCGATCTTCTCGAACCCGCAGTGCAGGTACCCCACGTGCGGGATGCACCGCACCACCGTCTCGCCGTCGAGCTCCAGCACGAGCCGGAGCACGCCGTGGGTGGCCGGGTGCTGCGGGCCGATGTTGATCAGCATGTGCTCGCCCGTGAGCTCGGGCTCGAGCGCGGGGGGCGGCTCCATCGTCACCACCTGGCCCCCTTCCGTCGCGCTCAGCGGCACGCGGACCGGGCGGCCCTGGGCATCGAGCCCGCTGGTGGAGAGCTGCACCTCGACGGTGCGCTTCGTCGTGGCCATCGCTTACTCCCCCGTGTGCTCGCCGGTGGTCAGCCGCTGCCGCATCTCCGCCGGCAGGTCGCCCGCGGCGTCGGCGATGGAGAGCTCCTCCATCGAGTAGCGGGCCTCGGGATTGGCGGCGAGCGCCTGGCGCAGCTGCTCCGAGCGGCTGAAGCGGCCGCGGAGCGGGAAGTCCTTCCGCAGCGGGTGTCCCTCGCGGTAGTCCTCCCACATCAGGATGCGCCGGAGGTCGGGATGGCCCTCGAAGCGGATGCCGAACATGTCGAAGCACTCGCGCTCGAGCCAGTCGGCGCCCCGGTACACCTCCCACACGCTCGGCACGGCGAGCGGCGCGCCCTTGGGGAGCAGCGCCTTCACCCGGAGGAAGCGGCGGTACGGGAGGGAGCGGAGGTGCCACACCACCTCGATCGCCCGCTCGGCGTCGCGGTACTCGACCGCCGTCACGTCCGAGAGGTAGTCGTACCGCTGGGCGGGATCGTCGTGCAGCCAGCGGATCACGTCGAGGACGCGGTCGCGGGCGACGATCACGTTGGTCTCGCCCCAGACCACGTCCACGCGCTCGATCGCCGCCCCGAACTGCGCCTGGAGGGCGGCAGCGCTCGGGTTGGCGGCGCCGCCATGGTGCGGCACGTTGCGCGGGGTGGCGGGGGCGGCGCTTCCCTGGGGAAGCGCGCTGCCGGCAATCGCCGGGGAGAAGCCGGAGCTCACAGGCCGGAGCGCTGCTGGTGGACGGAGTTCCCGAACGGGTCGGAGATCTCGTCGATCGCCGGCGGCGGGATGTAGAGCTGGCTGCGCGGGTCGGGGTCCATCTCCCGCCGGAGCGACGGGTCGGCGGCGCGCTCGTTCTTCACCTTCTGCTGGAGCAGGAGGATGCCGTACATGAGCCCCTCGGGACGCGGGGGGCAGCCGGGGACGTACACGTCCACCGGGATGATCGTGTCGATCCCCTGCACCACCGCGTAGTTGTCGAACATCCCGCCGGTGGAGGCGCAGGCGCCCATGCTGATGCACCACTTGGGCTGGGGCATCTGCTGCCAGATGCGGCGCAGCACCGGCGCGAGCTTGAAGGGCACGCGGCCCGCGCAGATCAGCACGTCCGCCTGGCGGGGGGAGAAGCTCTGCCGCTCCATGCCGAAGCGCGCCAGGTCGAACTTGGCGGCGGCGGTGGCCATGTACTCGATGGCGCAGCAGGCGGTCCCGAAGGGCATCGGCCAGAGCGAGTTCGCCCGGGCCCAGTTCACGAGGACGTCGAGCCGGGTGGTGACCCAGGGCTCCTCGCCGCTGGTCACCCCAGCCGGCTCCGGACGGGGACTCAGTCCCATTGCAGCGCTCCCTTCTTCCAGACGTAGACGTAGCCCACCAGGAGGATGGCGATGAACACCAGCATCTCGGTGAACCCGAAGAACGAGATCTGTCCCGGGGCACAGGCGCCGTTCACCAGCGGCTGCGCGCAGGAGAGCTCGCGGAAGTGCGCCCCCCACGGGATCATGAACACCGTCTCGATGTCGAAGATGATGAACAGCACGGCGACCATGTAGAACTTCACCGAGAACCGCTCACGCGTGTCGCCGAGCGGGGGCATCCCCGATTCGTACGGCGTCTGCTTCTCGGCGGTGCGGGTCGCCCGCATGAGGAGGTGGGAGGCGCCGAGCATCAGCACCGCGTTGGCGATGACGAAGCCCAGGAGGAGCAGGACGGGCAGGTACGTGCGTTCCATCAGTCTCCCAATACTTCGTGAATTAATTCACGTGGCAGAGTCCCCAAAGCTACCCAGTGCCGAGCGAGAGTGTCAACGGGAGCGCATACGATGCGATGGCGCGCAGTCGCCGCTTCTCCCCGAGAGGGGATCACCCTACATTCCCGCGCGATTCTCCGACCGCGGTCGCCACGCCGCCGCGCCGCCCTTCCCCCCGCCCCCGCCCGCCGCAGCCCATGACCATCATGTCCGACCGCTGGATCCGTCGCATGGCGATGGAGCACGGGATGATCGAGCCCTACGAGGACCGCCAGGTCCGCGCCGGCGTCATCTCCTACGGCGTCAGCTCCTACGGCTACGACATGCGCGTCGCCCGCGAGTTCCGGATCTTCACCAACGTCCTCAGTTCCATCGTGGACCCGAAGGGCTTCGACCCGAAGTCCTTCGTCGAGTTCGAGGGGGACGTCTGCATCGTCCCCCCCAACTCCTTCGCCCTCGCCCGGTCGGTGGAGTACTTCCGCATCCCCCGGGACGTCCTCACGGTCACCGTCGGCAAGTCCACCTACGCCCGGTGCGGGATCATCACGAACGTGACCCCTTTCGAGCCGGAGTGGGAGGGGTTCGTCACCCTCGAGATCTCGAACACCACCCCCCTCCCGGCCAAGATCTACGCCAACGAGGGGATCGCCCAGGTGCTCTTCTTCCGGGGGGAGGAGCCGCCCGAGGTGTCGTACAAGGACAAGGCGGGGAAGTACCAGGGGCAGGTGGGGGTGACGCTGCCCAGGCTCTGATCGCCAGCGTCGACGGCAGGACGGAGGGCGCGGGGGGACGGGATCCAGCGATCAGGGGCACGTCACGCTGGTGCCTGGCCGCTGAACCCCTGCGCGCTCGTTCCTGGACCTGACGTTCACCCCTCCCGCTCCTCCCGCTCCCGCCGCGCGTCCACCCCGCCCGCCGCGTCGGGGTCGGTGCCCTTCCCCACGATCGTGCTGGTCTTCTGCACGGCGTCGGCCCCGCCCAGCGCGGCCTGCGGGCTCTCCAGGCCGCCAGGCACCTCGTTGATCGTCTCGTCCCGGCGATTCCGGTCGGCGCGCTTCCCGCTCGCCGCCTGAGGGCGATCCCCGGCGTGCTCCGCCGGCACCTGCGAGCCGTCCCCCCGCGTATGCTCGTCCATCGCTGTCCTCCGGTTGTCGGTCCCGGGGTGGTCGCGCAGCAAACGGGCCACCATCGCTGGTGGCCCGCTGCTCGTCGGTCGCCCGTCGCTGCCCTGCCCGGCGACGCCCGGCGTCAGCCCTCGCCGACGAGCTGCCTCTCCGGCTTCGCCGTGACCACCGCCTTCAGGTAGTCGCGGTTCATGCGGGTGATGGTGTCGATGGAGATCTGCTTGGGGCAGGCCTCCTGGCACTCGCCATGGAGGGTGCAGTGGCCGAAGTGCTCCTCGTCCATCTGCGCCACCATGTTGACCACGCGGCGGTAGCGCTCCGGCTGCCCCTGGGGGAGCAGGCCGAGGTGGCTGACCTTGGCCGCGGTGAAGAGCGACGCCGACCCATTCGGGCAGGCGGCGACGCAGGCGCCGCAGCCGATGCACGCCGCCGCGTCCATGGCGGCATCGGCGTCGGGCTTGGCCACGAGGATCTCGTTGGCGTCGCGGGCCCCCCCGGTGGGGGCGCTGATGAAGCCCCCCGCCTGGATGATGCGGTCGAGCGCGCTCCGGTCCACCACGAGGTCCTTGATCACCGGGAAGGCCTCGGCGCGCCAGGGCTCGATGACGATCTCCTCGCCATCCTGGAACGCGCGCATGTGCACCTGGCAGGTGGCAGCGCCCTTCCCCGGGCCGTGCGCCTTGCCGTTGATCATCAGCGCGCACGAGCCGCAGATCCCCTCGCGGCAGTCGTGCGAGAAGGCGATCGGGTCCTGCCCCTGGACGGTGAGCTGCTCGTTGACAACGTCGAGCATCTCGAGGAAGGAGGCGTGGTCGGAGATGCCGTCCGCCGTATAGGTGACGAAGCGCCCGGCCTGGTCCGGGGCCGGCTGCCGCCACACATGCAATGTCAGTTTCACTTATAGCTCCTTTGCGCGAGCTTCACGTTCTCGAAGGCGAGCGGCTCCTTGTGCAGCGCCGGCGCCGCGTCGTCCCCCCGGTACTCCCAGGCCGCCACGTACGCGAACTGGTCGTCGTTCCGGAGCGCCTCCCCTTCCTCCGTCTGGTACTCGGTGCGGAAGTGTCCGCCGCACGACTCCTCGCGGTGCAGCGCGTCGCGCACCATCAGCTCGGCGAGCTCGAGGAAGTCGGCGATGCGCCCCGCCTTCTCCAGCGCCTGGTTGAGGTCCTTCTCGCTCCCCGGCACGATCACGTTCTCCCAGAACTCCTGGCGGATCGCCGGGATCTCGCGCAGCGCCTCCTCGAGCCCCTGCCGGTCGCGCGCCATGCCGCACTTGTCCCACATCAGGCGCCCCAGCTGCTTGTGGATCGAGTCGGGCGTGCGCTTGCCGCGGATCGACATCAGCCGGTTCACCCGGGCGTCGACCTCGGCCCGCACGGCCTGGAACTCCGGCCCGTCGGTGGACAGCTTCTCCGGCTTCACCGAGGCGAGGTAGTTCCCCACGGTGTTCGGCAGGATGAAGTAGCCGTCGGAGAGCCCCTGCATCAGCGCGCTGGCGCCGAGGCGGTTCGCGCCGTGGTCGGAGAAGTTCGCCTCCCCGGCCACGAACATCCCGGGGATGGTGCTCATGAGGTTGTAGTCCACCCAGAGCCCGCCCATGGTGTAGTGCACGGCGGGATAGATGCGCATCGGGACCTCGTACGGGTTCTCGTCCGTGATGCGCTGGTACATCTCGAACAGGTTCCCGTACCGCTCCGCGATCTTGTCCTTCCCGAGGCGGTTGATGGCGTCGGCGAAGTCGAGGTACACGCCGAGCCCGCCCGGGCCGACGCCGTACCCCTCGTCGCACACCACCTTCGCCGCGCGGGAGGCGATGTCGCGGGGCGCGAGGTTCCCGAAGCTCGGGTAGCGGCGCTCCAGGTAGTAGTCGCGCTCCGCCTCCGGGATCTGCCCCGGCGCCCGCGGGTCGCCCTTCTGCTTCGGCACCCACACGCGCCCGTCGTTGCGGAGCGACTCCGACATCAGCACCAGCTTCGACTGGTGGTCGCCGCTCTGCGGGATGCAGGTGGGGTGGATCTGCGTGTAGCAGGGATTGCCGAAGGCCGCGCCGCGCTTGTAGGCCCGCCAGATCGCGGTGGCGTTCGAGTACTTCGCGTTCGTGGAGAGGTAGAAGACGTTCCCGTAGCCGCCGGTGCACAGGATCACCGCGTGCGCGGCGTGGCTGCGGATCTCGCCGGTCGTGAGGTTCCGCGTGATGATCCCCCGCGCGACGCCGTCCACCGTCACCAGGTCGAGCATCTCGTGGGAGGGGTACATCGTCACCCCCCCGAGCCCGATCATGCGCTCCAGCTGCTGGTAGGCGCCGAGCAGGAGCTGCTGCCCCGTCTGGCCGCGCGCGTAGAAGGTGCGCGACACCTGCGCGCCGCCGAAGGAGCGGTTCGCGAGGAGCCCGCCGTACTCGCGGGCGAAGGGGACGCCCTGCGCGACCGCCTGGTCGATGATGCTGACCGAGTTCTGCGCCAGTCGGTAGACGTTCGCCTCGCGCGAGCGGAAGTCGCCCCCCTTCACCGTGTCGTAGAAGAGGCGGAAGATCGAGTCGCCGTCGTTCTGGTAGTTCTTGGCGGCGTTGATCCCCCCCTGCGCGGCGATCGAGTGCGCGCGGCGCGGGGAGTCGTGGTACACGAAGCAGTGCACGTTGTAGCCCTGCTCCGCGAGCGTGGCCGCCGCCGACGCGCCGGCGAGCCCCGCCCCCACCACGATCACGTCGTAGCGCCGGCGGTTGGCCGGGTTCACCAGCTTGTAGTCGAAGCGGGCCTTGTCCCACTTCCCTTCGATCGGCCCGCCCGGGATGTTCGACTTGAGTTCCATGAGGGGGCTCACCGGATGATGCCCAGGAGGACGCCGATCGGCAGCGCGGCGAAGCCGGCGGCGATGGCGATGGCGACGACGGCGGAAATCCCGTGCTTCAGCGGGTGCGCCGACTCGCGCGAGACGCCGAGCGTCTTCAGGAAGGACCAGGTGCCGTGGTACAGGTGGAAGCCCAGCGAGACCATGGCCACCAGGTAGAACACCGCCACCGGCACGCGACGCAGCGACAGCGGCAGGTTGTGCGACGGGCGCAGGTGCTCGAAGCCCGGCGTCACCACGCCCAGCGTCATGTCGAGGATGTGCCACACGATGAACAGCGCGAGGATCACCCCGCCCCAGAACATGGTGCGCGAGGCGAGCGTCGCCGCCTGCGGGACCTTCGTGCGGTAGTCCACCGGCCGCGCCGCCGACGCGCGCGTGGTGAGCTGCACCGCCGCCACGACGTGCAGGATCACGGCGCCGAGGAGCACGGCGCGCGCGACCCACAGCAGCGGGCCGAGGCTGCGCAGCAGCTGCGCATAGGAATCCAGGTGCTCGGGGCTGCCGAACATCTGCAGGTTGCTGACGACGTGGCTGACCAGGAAGCCGATCCCGATCAGTCCCGTCACCGCCATCACGATCTTCTTGCCGATCGTGGAGTGCCAGAAGGTGGCGAGGAGGTGCATGGGGGCGCGAAGTCCGGGGAACGCCGGGGCGGAGGACCCGCCGGGGCGCAGGCAGGCGGAAGCGATCCGCCCCGCCGCGTCGGGGGACGCGGCGGGGCGGGGACGATCAGAGCGACAGGGCCCGCATCGGCTCCCGCACGGCCTCGGCGCTCTTCTCCAGCGCCGCACGCTCGTCCGCGGTGAGCTCCACCTCGAGCACCTGCTCCAGCCCGCGGCGCCCGAGCTTGCAGGGCACCCCGAGGAACAGGTCGCGCATCCCGTACTCGCCCTGGAGCCACGCGGCGCAGGGCAGGATGCGCTTCTGGTCGTTCACGATCGCCTCGGCCATCTGCACCGCGCCCGCCGAGGGCGCGTAGTAGGCCGAACCGGTCTTGAGGAACTTCACGATCTCGGCGCCGCCATTGCGCGTGCGATCCACGATCGCATCGAGCTGCGCGCGGTCCTTCATGAGCTGCGTCACCGGGATGCCGCTCACGGTGGTGTACGAGATCAGCGGCACCATCGTGTCGCCGTGGCCCCCGAGCACCATCGCCTGGATGTCCCGCACGGAGACGTCGAGCGCCTCGGCGAGGAAGGCGCGATAGCGCGCGGTGTCGAGCACCCCCGCCATGCCGAGCACGCGCTCGCGCGGGAAGCCGGTCACCGACTTGGCGACGTGGCACATCACGTCGAGGGGGTTCGAGACCACGATGATGATCGCGTCGGGCGAGGTCTTCGCCACCTGCTCCGACACCGACTTCACGATGCCGGCGTTGGTGTTCATCAGGTCGTCGCGCGACATCCCCGGCTTGCGGGCGATGCCGGCGGTGATGATCACCAGGTCGGACCCCACCGTCTCCTCGTAGCCATTCGTGCCGATCACGCGCGCGTCGAAGCCCTCGATGGGCGCCGACTGCCACTGATCCAGCCCCTTCCCCTGCGGGACGCCCTCGGCGACGTCCACCATCACGACCTTGCGGGCGAGCTCCTTCTCCGCCACGCGCTGGGCAGTCGTCGCGCCGACATTGCCGGCACCCACGACGGTAATCTTGTTGACCATTGCCGTTGACTCGTTGTGATAGGGAACAACCAGCACGTGAAACTACCCGTCGCGGGGAGCCGAAACAATGCGACCACATGCACTTGTTTACGGCGGTGATTCGGGAGGAAAGACATCGGACATCGTGACCGCGACTGTCACATTTTCCAACGTGAAGTATCACAACGGCTTATATGATTTGACAAGGAAACCCGGCCGTGTAGGTTGGAGCATGCTGGGGAACCCCCGCCGGCCGGTCCCTCGAGACCGGCGGCCGGTTCGCATTCCCCGCGCGATCCCGCGACCGACATCAGCCCTGGCGACGATGCCTCGATTCTCCGCTGCAGCCGCAACGCTCTCCCTCCTCGTGCTCGGTGCCTGCACCGACGCCCCCACGGGGATGCGCCCCGGGCCGCTCCCGGATGCTGCGCGCGCGGTGGCACTCACCGCCCAGCTGCAGCCGGCCGCGCAGGCCGCCACGGCGATGGCGCCGCAGTTCCGCTGGATCGAGCCGGTGGGCAGCGGCGGCAACGCCCTCGGGCAGTCGGACAACCGCCCCGCGTACCTGCCCTTCCTGCGGGTGGAGCTCTGCGAGATCGCCTCGGCCGCCGCGACCTGCGGAGCGGTGGTGCCGGGCTCCGTGTCGAGCCAGGGCAACGGCCTCTCACTGATGGCCAACGGGAAGGCCTACGCGAGCACCCTTCGCGCGAAGGACCTCTCCCTCGACCCCGCCCGCGACTACCGGTTGCGGGTGCTGCTCGTCGACCCGCAGCACCCGGAGGCGCCGGGGATGCAGGTGGGCTACCAGAACATCGACGTGGCGGGCAGCGGGAAGGAGCCGTCGCGCGACGGCTTCTACCGGATCACCGCGAAGCAGTCGGTGCCGGTGAAGTTCATCCTGGGCCCCGGGGTGGTGCGCAGCCTCGCCATCACGCCGGGTCTCGACACGATCACCGTGGGCACGACGCGCCAGTACGCCGCGGCCGTGGTGGATTGGGAGGGTGACCCGGTCGGCGGCGCCTCGCCCACCTGGCTCACCGCCGATCCCGCGATTGCCGGGGTGAGCGCGGGGGGCCTCGTGTCGGCCGCCTCGCTCGGCATGACGACGCTGTACGCCTCGATCGACGGCGTCACGGCCTCGCAGGCGCTGCGCGTCATCACCCCGGTCACGAGCGTCACGCTCGCGCAGTCGCCGGCGAACCCCGTGCCTACGGGGACGACGGTGACCCTCACCGCCACCGCGCGCGACGCGGCGGGGAACGTCGTCTCCAGCCGGCCCTTCACCTGGAGCGGCGCGATCGGCACCGGCGCGACGGCCACCCTCACCCCCGCGGCCCCCGGGAACATCCCGGTCTCGGTTTCCGTCGACGGCGTCTCCGCGAGCCTCACGGTGCAAACGGTGGCGGCGTCGGACCCCAACGCGGTGGCGAGGATCGGCCTCGGCGCGGCCGTGGTGACGCTCAACGTGGGCGACCAGCCCACGGCGCCGATCTACGCGACGCTCTGGGACGCGCGCGGCGTCCCTCTCGAGGGGCGCCCCGTGGCCTGGAGCTCGAGCAACCCCGCCGTCATCTCGGTGAACGGCAGCGGCTACCTGAACGCCCTCGCCCCGGGCTACGCCTACGTGACCGCCACGAGCGAGGGGAAGTCGGCACGGCTGGTGGCGATCGTCACCCCCGTGGGCGGCGGCGTGGGGAACACCGTGGGCTCGATCGTCGTCCTGCCGCCGCAGGCGACGATCACCGCGCCGGACACGGTGCGCCTCGTCGCGGTGGTGCTCGACGTGAATGGCAGCCCGATGGCCAACCAGGGCATCGGCTGGACGAAGGGGAACAACGCGGTCACCCTCGACGACGTGCACGGCCAGACGATCCTCGTCACCGGCGTGCCATCCGCCACGCAGCAGGCGTTCGTCAACATCACCGCGATGGTGCCGGTGAGCGACCCGCGCGGCTCGGTGAATGGCGTCTCGCAGATCACGGTGTTGACGCCGTCGTCGCCGCCGGGCCCCTCGGGGGGCACGATCATCATCACGCCGAATCCCGTGAACGCGACGGTGGGACAGAACGTGAGCCTTACGGCCGACGTGCGCGACGAGCAGGGCCGCCCGGTCGCGGGGCTCCCGCTGATCTGGACCATCGGCAACGCGCAGGTCGCGAGCGTGTCGGGGAGCGGATACAGCGCCACCCTGGCGGCGCTGGGCGCGGGGATCACCACCGTGCGCGCGACCAGCGGGGCGCTGACCGGCACGGCCACCGTGAACGTGGCCGCGGGGCCACCGCCGCCGGAACCGGTGACCTCGCTTGCCGTGTCGCCGATGGCGGCCACCATCAGCCAGGCCAGCTGCGTCCAGCTCACCGCCACCTACACGGTGGACGGCGTGCCGAGCGACGTGACCAGCCTCGCGGGGTGGCAGCGCGGCAGCGACAAGGTGCAGCCGATCACCAGCGGCCTGGTGTGCGGGGCGGGCAACATCACCAACGGGCGCAACGCGATCGTGAACGTGACCGTGTCCTACCTGGGGCTGCAGCAGACGGCGACGATCACCGTGACCCCCTGATCGCAGTCATCCTGAGCGAAGGGAAGGACCCGGCCCCGGCGCGCCGGGGCCGGGTCCTTCCCTTCGCTCAGGATGACTGCACCTGATGCACGGTCAGCCCCCCACCTGCGACAGCGCCTGAAGCCCCCCCACCCGCCGCTCCAGGAGCGCGTGCTGGAGGGGCTTCTCGCGGAGCGCCTGCGCCACGAGGGGGGCCACCGGCTCGCCACGCCGCAAGGCATCGCGCAGCGGCACGTGGTGGTCGCCGAAGAGGCAGGTCCGCAGGCGCCCGTCGGCGGTGAGCCGGACGCGGTTGCACCCCTCGCAGAAGCTGTGCGTCATCGGCGTGATGACCCCGATCGTCCCAGGGGCCCCGTCGAGCCGCCAGTACCGCGCGGGACCGTTCCGGCGCGCGGGCCCTTCGTCGGCGCGCAGGGGCGCGACGGCGGCGCAGCGCGCCAGCACCTCGTCCGACGGGACGACGTGCTCCCAGGTGAGGGGCGACTGCCCCGCGAGGTCGCCCACCGGCATGAGCTCGATGAAGCGCACGTGCCAGGGGCGCTCGAGGGTGAGCCGCGCGAAGTCCTCGATCTCGTCGTCGTTCACCCCGCGGATGAGCACCACGTTCACCTTCACGGGGGATAGTCCCGCCGCTTCGGCGGCGCTGGCCGCCTCGAGGAGGTCAAAGCCCAGGTCGCGGCGCGCGATCGCCGCCACCCGCGCCGGCTGGAGCGAATCCGCGCTGATGTTCACGCGGTCGAGCCCCGCCGCCCGCAGCTCCGCCGCCATCGCCGGCAGCCGCACGCCATTCGTGGAGAGGGAGATGTCGTCGATCCCCGGCACGGCGCGCAGCAGCGCCACGAGGGTCGCGAGCTGCGGGCGGATCGTGGGCTCTCCCCCCGTGAGCCGGAGCCGGCGGAGCCCCAGGGGGGCGAGCTGCCCCACGATCGCCGCGATCTCCTCGTACGAGAGGATCTCCTCGCGGGGAAGCCAGGGCAGCCCCGCCGTGGGCATGCAGTAGCGGCAGCGGAAGTTGCACCGGTCGGTGACAGAGATCCGCAGGTACTCGATGCGCCGCCCCCACTGGTCGATGAGCGTCACCGGGGGCTCCCCTCCCCCTGCCCCGCCGGGTGCACCCAGGAGCGCTCGCCGTCGGCGTAGTGTTCGCGCTTCCAGATGGGCACGCGGGCCTTGATGGCCTCGATCACCCACCGGCAGGCGTCGAAGGCGGCGCCCCGATGGGGGTGCGCCACGGCGATCGCCACGCTCACCTCGCCGAGCCCCAGGAGGCCGATGCGATGCTCGACCGCCAGGTCGGCCACCCCGAATCGCGCCGACGCGTCCGCCGCGATGCGTTCCAGCTCCCCCTGCGCCATCGCCTCGTACGCGGCGTAGTCCAGCGCGTCCACGGCGCGCCCCTCGTTCACCTCACGCACGGTGCCCACGAAGAGCACCGCCGCCCCGTTGCGGGGCGACGACACCTCGGCCAGCAGCCCCGCGGCGTCGATCGGAGCGGTCACGAGGGCGGCGCGCATCAGCCTCCCGACACCGGCGGGATGAGCGCCAGCTCGTCACCCGGGGCCACCGGGTCGGCATCCCGGGCGTACACCCGATTGCGGGCGACCATCGACCGGGCGGGGATCCGGTCGGCCCCTGGGAGGCTCGCCAGGGCGCGCCGCAGGTCGGCGACGGTGGCTTTCTCGGGGAGCTCCAGGCGCACCGACCGGGCGCCGAGGGCGTCGGAGGCGGAGGCGAAGAGCAGGAGGTCGATGGTCATGAGGGATCGTTAGTTCCGGGACCCTCAAAGCACAACGGCGCCCCGGAGGTCCGGGGCGCCGCGCGTCGCGAGGGCTCAGGCCTCGGCGTGCTCGATGTCTCCAGGCTCATCCTCGAGCTCGTGGATCTCGACGCCGGCGACCATGGCCCGGAGCTCCTTGGAGGGCTTGAAGACGGGGACCGGGCGGGCGGCGACCTCGACCGGTGACCCGGTCCGGGGATTCCGCGCCATGCGGGTCTTCCGCTGGCGGATCTTGAAGGTGCCGAACCCGCGCACCTCGATGTTCTTCTGCTCCTTGAGTGCGTCCTTGATCGCGTCGAGGAAGGCGTCGACCACGCGCGCACAGTCCTTCTTGGAAATCATCGGACCGGCGGTCTGCGAGATCGTCGCCGTCACTCGTTCGACCAGGTCGGCTTTCGTCATGTTCTGCCTCGGAAGTCGCTCGCCGGAGGGGGAGTCACACGGACGAAGCTAGTCCCGTTAGTGCTTGTGTGTCAAGAGTTTGGCTCACTCAAGCCCGGCCTTTGCGCACCGCATCGACGAAGTCGTCGAAGAGGGGGCGGCCGTCGTGCGGGCCGGGCGCCGCCTCGGGGTGGTACTGCACGGCGAACACCGGCAGTTCCTTGTGCCGGAGCCCCTCCACGGTGCCGTCGTTCAGGTTCACGTGGGTGACCTCGAGCTCGGGCGCCCCCGGGATGGCTCCCTCCTCCCCCGCCACCGCGAATCCGTGGTTCTGCGAGGTGATCAGGACGCGACCCGTGGCGATCTCCTTCACGGGGTGATTCCCCCCGCGGTGGCCGTACGGCATCTTGACCGTGTGGGCGCCGAAGGTGAGCCCGAGGATCTGGTGGCCGAGGCAGATCCCGAACATCGGTACCTTCGCCTCGGCGATCGCCTTCACCATCGCCGGGGCGTACTTCACGGCATCCGGGTCGCCGGGGCCGTTGGAGAGGAACACGCCGTCGGGATGCATGGCGAGCACCTCGTCCGCCGGCGTCGTCGCGGGCACGACCGTCACGCGGCAGTCGTGCTCGTCGAAGAGGCGAAGGATGTTGCGCTTGATCCCGAAGTCGTACGCCACGATGTGGTTGGCCGCCTTGGGGTTGCCCCACTCGTACGGCTGCTTCGTGGACACCACGGTGGCGAGGTCGAGCCCCTCCATCGAGGGGCAGGCATCGAGCGCCGCGAGGGCGTCGGCGTGCGGCTCGGTGCCCGCGGCGATCACGCCGCGCATCACGCCCACGGTGCGCAGGTGGCGGGTCAGGCGCCTGGTGTCCACGTCTTCCAGGACCGGGACGCCGGCCTCGGCCAGCCACTCGCGCAGGCCGCCGGCGGCGCGCCAGTTCGAGTAGTGGTTGGAGAGCTCGCGGACGATCACGCCGGCCACCTGGGCGCCGGTGGACTCGGGGTCCACATCGTTGACGCCGTAGTTGCCGATCATGGGCGCCGTCATGACCACGATCTGGTCCTTGTAGGAGGGATCGGTGAACACCTCCTGGTAGCCGCTCATGTTGGTGGTGAAGACCACCTCGGCGACGGCGAGCGGCGCGGGACCGCGGAAGGTCCCGCGAAACAGGGTTCCGTCCTCGAGGAGGAGGAACCCTGGGGTGCCCTGCAGGCTGTTCACTTCGCCCTTACTGCTTGGGCGCGGGCGCCGGCGCCTGGCCCGCGGGGGCGGGCGCGGGGGCGGGCTCGAGCGGCACCGCCGACGGGGCGGGGGCGGCGTTCTGCGTCGCCGGGGCGCCGGCCGGGGGCGGCGTGAAGGCCTCGTCGAGGACCGAGCGCGGCGTGCGCGTGCGGGCCGACATGAGGCTCAGCACGAACGACAGGAAGAGGAAGATCCCGCCGGTCCACCAGCTCGCCCTGGTGAGCAGGTTCCCCGCCTGGCGGGAGCCGAACAGCTCGGACGAGCTGCTGACACCCCCGAAGGAGGCCGCGAGGCCGCCGCCCTTGCCCGACTGCAGCAGCACCGCGGCGATCAGGACCAGGCAGTCGATGACGAGGAGGACGATCAGGAGCGTGTAGAGCATCGCGGAGGGACGGGAGTATCGAGGAAGCTGTTAAACCTCAAATATCTCGACACTTACGGCGCTGAGTCAAGCCCCGGCGATGGCCGTCCAGCTCTCCGGATCGAGGCTCGCGCCTCCCACGAGCAGCCCGTCCACCCCCGGGGCATCGAGCAGCGCCCTGGCGTTGCCGGGATTCACGCTCCCGCCGTAGAGGATGGGCACCTCCTCGGCCATCTTCCCCACCAGCTCGGCCAGGGCGCCGCGCAGCACCGCGTGCACCTGCGACGCATCCTCGGGGGTGGCGGTCCGGCCGGTGCCGATCGCCCACACCGGCTCGTAGGCGATAGCCATCGTGGCGATCTGCCCCGGGGGGAGGAGCTGAATGGCCGCGCGCAACTGCCGCAGGACCACCTCCTCCGTGCGCCCATCCTCGCGCTCCTCGATGCGCTCCCCCACACAGAGCATGGGGACGAGCCCGAGGTGGAAGGCCAGGAGGCACTTCCGCGCCGTCTCGGCCTCCGTCTCGTGGAAGACGTGGCGTCGCTCCGAATGCCCAACGAGCACCACCTTCGCCCCGGCCTCCTTCGCCATGGGCGCGGAGGTCTCACCGGTGAAGGCCCCCTTCTCCTCCACGTGCACGTTCTGGACGCCCACGAGGACGTCGGTGCGGTCCCCGCGCGCCTCCACCACGGGCGCCAGGCTGATGGCCGGCGGGAAGATCACCACGGTGCGATCCTCGCGCGGCGCGTAGCGGGCGAGGAAGTCGGCCATGAAG
Source organism: Gemmatimonadaceae bacterium (assembly GCA_036401195.1). Taxonomy (GTDB): domain Bacteria; phylum Gemmatimonadota; class Gemmatimonadetes; order Gemmatimonadales; family Gemmatimonadaceae; genus JACDHQ01. The sequence continues at coordinate 2,759 of DASWVQ010000328.1, read as the reverse complement.
GCGCGCGCGGCCACGGGGCCGAGGTGCATCTTCCAGTTGGCCGCGAGCACCGGCCGGCGCAGGAGGGAGCGCATCAGCGGCTCCGGTCGTCGAGCGCGGCGACCCCGGGGAGCTCCTTCCCCTCCAGGAACTCGAGCGAGGCGCCCCCGCCGGTGGACACGTGGCTCATGCGGTCGGCGAGCCCGAATTCCTCGACCGCCGCGGCAGAGTCTCCCCCACCCACCACCGTGGTGGTCCCTGCCCCGGTGGCCTTCGCCATCGCCTCGGCGACGGCGCGGGTCCCGGCGTCGAACCCCGACGTCTCGAACACCCCCATCGGGCCGTTCCACACGACCACCTGCGCCGCGGCGATCTCGCGCGCGAAGCGCGTGGCGCTCTCCGGGCCGATGTCGAACATCCCCTCGTTCGCGGGGATCGCATCGCGGGCCACGGCGTGCGCGCGATCGGGGGCGTCGATCGCCGGGGCGACCAGCGCATCCACCGGGAGCACGAGCTTGTCGCCCCCGCGCGCGATCATCGCCTTCGCCATGTCGAGCCGGTCCTCCTCCACGAGCGATTTCCCGGTCTCGAGCCCCATCGCGCGGAAGAAGGTGCAGGCCATCGCCCCGCCGATCAGCATGCGGTCCACCTTGGGGAGGAGCTGCTCGATGACGTCGATCTTGCCGGAGATCTTGCTCCCGCCGAGGATGGCCACGAAGGGACGCTTCGGGTGCGTGAGCGCCCCGCCCAGGTACTGCAGCTCCTTCTCCATCAGCAGGCCCGCGACCGCGGGGCGGAGGACGCGCGCCACGCCCTCGGTCGACGCGTGCGCCCGGTGCGCGGAGCCGAAGGCGTCGTTCACGTACAGGTCGCCCAGGCGCGCGAGGGATCGCGCGAGCGTCGCGTCGTTCTGCTCCTCGCCCGGGAGGAAGCGCGTGTTCTCGAGCAGCACCACCTCGGCGGGGCCCTGCGTGGCCCGCAGCGCCTCGTCGGTGTCGGTGGCCTCCACGAACTGCACCGTGCGCCCGGGGAGCAGCTCGCGCAGCCGCGCCGCCACCGGGGCGAGGGAGTACTTCGCCTCGGGGGCGCCCTTCGGGCGGCCGAGGTGCGACATCAGGACGACGCGCGCGCCGTGCCCCAGCAGGAACTCGATCGTGGGGAGTGCGGCGCGGATGCGCGTGTCGTCGGTGACGTGGCGGTCGGCGTCGAGCGGCACGTTGAAGTCCACGCGGACGAGGGCGCGCTTCCCGCGCAGCTGCTCGTCGCGGAGGTCACGAACGGTGGTCTTGTCCATCGGGCGTGGCGGAGGAGCGGATGTGGGAGGCGAACGACCAGACCGCGACGGCGATGCCGATGCCGGCGACGAGGAGCGAGGCGCGCGAGAGCTGCCAGTAGCGGCCCCAGATCTCCACGTTGGAGCCGCCCTCGGGGCCGGTGAGCGTCGCGTACGGGCGGTGCGCGATGAGCGACGCCATCCCGCGCTGCGCGATGACGTAGCCGGACGCGCCGAGCACGAGCAGCCCGACGGCGACGCCGTCGCGCACGCGATGCGTGCGGGACGGCGCCTGCCGCGAGGCGAGGGGCATCACAGCCGCTCGCCCATGTACTTGAGCAGGTCCACGCAGCGGGAGCTGTAGCCCCACTCGTTGTCGTACCACCCCGACACCTTGAGCAGCGTGCCATCCACGACGTTGGTGCTCTTCGCGTCGAGGATGCACGAATGCGGATTGCCGATGAAGTCCGACGACACCAGCTCCTCCTCGGTGTACTGGAGGATCCCCTGCATCGGCCCCTCGGCCGCGGCGCGGAAGGCGTCATTGATCTGCTGCACGGTGACGGCCTTGTCCACGACGACCGTGAGGTCGGTGAACGACACGTCGGGGGTCGGGACGCGGATCGCGATCCCGTCGATCTTCCCCTTCACCTCGGGGATCACCAGCGACGTGGCCTTCGCGGCGCCCGTCGTGGTGGGGATGATCGACATCGCCGCGGCGCGCGCACGGCGCAGGTCCTTGTGCGGCAGGTCGAGGATGTTCTGGTCGTTGGTGTAGCTGTGCACCGTGACCATCGAGCCCCGCACGAAGCCGAAATTGTCGCGGATGACCTTCACCATCGGCACCAGGCAGTTCGTGGTGCACGACGCGTTGGAGATGATGTGGTGCCTGTCGGCGTCGTACTTGTCGCTGTTGACGCCCATCACCATGGTGATGTCCTCGCCCTTGGCGGGCGCCGAGATGATCACCTTGCGGGCTCCGGCCTCGATGTGCTTGCGCGCGTCCTCCGCCTTGGTGAAGCGGCCGGTGGACTCGAGCACGACGTCCACGCCGAGGTCCTTCCAGGGCAGCTGCGCGGGATCCTTCTCGGAGAGGATGCGGATCTCGTCGCCGTCGATGGTGATGGAGCCCTCCGCCGCCTCCACGCTCCCCTCGTACGTTCCGTGGACGGAGTCGTACTTGAAGAGGTGCGCGAGAGTCTTCGTGTCCGTGAGGTCGTTCACGGCAACGAAGTCGAGCTCCGCGATACCCTGCTCCTTCGCAGCCCGAAGCACCTGACGCCCGATACGACCGAATCCGTTGATCCCGACGCGAATGGCCATGCCCGAAGTTCCTCTTGGGTTATGTCCGGTCACCGGCCATGGGGGCCCGGCCGAACGTGACGTAGCTGATGATCCGCGCCCCGGCCTCGAACAGCGCCGCGGCACATGAGTTCAGGGTGGAGCCGGTGGTGACCACGTCGTCCACCACCACCAAATGCGAGCCGCGCAGCCGTCCCGCTGGGAC